>NZ_JAJENU010000569.1:0-6045 GCF_035615495.1 Lyngbya sp. CCY1209
TGAAACATCGATGTAAAGGTCATTTCAGTTTCCTATTGCCTGTTGCCTATTGCCTATTGCCCTCTAGCAGCGCTTTATAATCAGTTAATTTCCGATTGCTATTATTCGATCATCCCGCCTTGAAATAAATTTCAAGGCTCATAGCCAAAGTCCACTCAAGTGGACTGGAAATTTTTTTTATTCTCTTTTTATTCATTTTAAATGAAAGCAATCATTCCCCAATCCTCTTTAGAGGATTTCTGCTATTAGCTGAGGAATTGATTCCTCAGCGGTTTTGGGGGTAATAGAATCCATCATTCTGCCTTCTTTTTAAAATTATTTTAATAACAACGATTTTTGTTTAATACAGGCAAGATGCCTGTACTACCCATTCAATTATTGGAAATATATATTAACTGATGATCCGAATTTGATATCAATCATTCCCCAATCCTCTTCAGAGGATTTTCGCGATTAGCTGGGGAATTGATTCCCCAGCGATTTTTGAGGGAAATCGGGAGTTAGGAGTCGGGGAAAAATTTGATAATTCCCCCAACCCGATATCTTAAGTGTGGTGGGCGCCGTTCACCCGCAGCACTTCCCCGGTGACATAACTACTCGCAATGGGGGACAGCAAAAACGCCACCGCCCAGGCGATATCCTCCGGTTCCCCGAAGCGGCGGAACGGAATTTCGGCCGTAATTTTATCCCGCACTTTATCCGGGATTTTCTGCGTCATTTCCGTGTTGATAAACCCCGGCGCCACGGCATTTGCCCGCACATTATACCTGGCACACTCCCTCGCCAGAGACTTCATAATCCCGATTACAGCCGCTTTCGTTGCCGAATAATTCGTCTGTCCGGCATTGCCCCGATCGCCCGAAATCGAACTGATCCCGACAATCGATCCCGCCTTCGCCTCGTACATCCCATCCATGAAAGGTTGAATGGTATTCTTCACCCCTTTCAAGTTGACCGCGATCACCTTATCCCAGTCTTCATCGGTCAATTTCGTAAAGAAATTATCCCGCGTAATTCCGGCATTGGCAACCACGCCGTAAACCGTCCCCAACTTCTCCTGAATTTCCTTAGCGGCGGCTTCCATGCTTTCCAACTTGGTGACATCCGCCTTCAACGCCAAAACCCCCTCCGGCGGTTCGCTGTCAATGACATCAATATAGGCGACTTTCGCCCCCAATTCCACCAACAACTTGACGATCGCGGCACCGATACCCCGCGCACCGCCCGTCACCACAACTACCTTATCTTCCAATCCTAAAGAGACCATCTATCTCCTCCTTTAAAACAGCTAAAAAAAACGCTCAAACGCGCTCCAGTGCAAACGCCGTACCGCCACCCGTCCCGTGACACAACGCAGCCAAACCCAAGGTTTTATCCTGCTCTTGGAGGGCGTTGAGCAAGGTGACGACAATGCGAGTTCCCGAGGCGCCGATGGGGTGTCCGAGGGCGATCGCACCCCCATTAACATTCAACTTATCCCGGGAAACCCCCAACATTTTTTCAAAGAGCAGGGTGCTCACCGAAAACGCCTCGTTATTCTCGAATAAATCGAAATCGTCCACCGTCATATTCAGGCGATCGAGCAATTTCTTGCTCGCGTGGATCG
Organism: Lyngbya sp. CCY1209; assembly: GCF_035615495.1. Lineage (GTDB taxonomy): Bacteria > Cyanobacteriota > Cyanobacteriia > Cyanobacteriales > Microcoleaceae > Limnospira. Next base: position 1,607 of record NZ_JAJENU010000569.1, read on the forward strand.
GCACTTCCGGGAACCGCCAGCTTTCGCCGCCGGCCCAAGATCCGCCCAGAACCTTGGCGATGGGCGTCAGACCGTATTCTTTCACCGCCGCTTCGCTGGCCAAAATAATCCCCGCCGCCCCGTCGGAAATCTGGGAACTGTTCCCCGCCGTCAACACGCCGTCCTTCTTGAACGCCGGACGCAACTTGGCGAGGCTTTCCGGGGTCGTCTCCGTGCGAATTCCCTCGTCCGCGTCGATGACCTGAGTGCCCTTGCGACTGGTAATTTCGACCGGGGAGATCTCGTTTTTAAAGGTTCCCCGTTCCGTCGCTTCCGCCGCCCGCTTCTGGGAGTGGTAGGCCACATCATCCAACGCTTCGCGGGTGAATCCGTGTTCGGCGGCGAGGCGTTCGGTTTCGTCCCCCATGCCGTCTCCCGTGGTGGAATCCGTCAGGCCGTCATACAGCAGGATATCCGTGAGCTGTTCCGGCGCCCCCATCAGGAATTTGTACCCCCAGCGGGCCCGGTGGGAGAGGAAAAACCCGGTTTGGGACATACATTCGGTCCCCCCCGCCAGCACCAAGTCGGCTTCTCCGGCTTTGATGGTGTAACAGCCGTTGATCAGGCTCATCATCGCCGACGAGCAGACCATATCGATCGCGTACCCGTCCACCGTCGCCGGAATGCCCGCTTTGAGGGCGGCCTGACGGGGGACGAGTTGTCCGTGTCCGGCCCGCAGCACGTTTCCAAAGATATACAGATCCAGGTTTTCGCCGGAAATTCCCGCCTGGGCGATCGCCGATTTCATCGCGTGGGCGCCCAAATCGGCGGGCGAAAGCCCGGACAACCCCCCTCCAAACCGGCCGAGGGGAGTCCGAGTCGCGGAAACAATATAAACTTCTGCCATAACTCCTCCAAAACTAGGAGTTCGATCTTTATTTATCGAATTTTGCAGTTGTACTGTATCACCGGCCCGGGCGGGAAGCGGAATCCGTTAGTTTTTTTTAACGTCCGGGGCGGCGGGGGGGATGATGGCCGTCCGGGGCGGGCGATCGCTCCCGGAATCGCGATCGCCCATTTGACTGAATCAAATTGAATCGAACACGACCGTAAATTTTCGGTTTTGGCCTTCACAAATGTTGACTCAGATCGCCATCTTTTATTTTGTTTTGTAAACAAAATCTGGCTGTTTTCATCAAATATTATTTTTTATAACAAAAAACGGACTTTGAATAGAATTTAAGAAAGAGTGGGATAGCATTGAGTTATCAAGTTTCCCGAAAAAGGTGAATAAAAATGCTTGACTGTCCCTCCCAGATCGCCGGTAAAGCCGACATCCCCGAATCAAATCTTCCCCCTATCTCTCAACTTTTAGTCATCGATCGCTCCGTCACCGACACCCATCTTTTCCGGGACGCACTACTAACAAATATTCCCGTTGCCTTCATCGATCGCCGCCGAGATGGAGTCCGACAAATTACCGATATCTTAACTCACTATTCCCATTTAAACGCCCTTCACATCCTCTCCCACGGCAGTCCGGGAACCCTGCATTTGGGCGACGCCGACTTAAACAGTCGCACCCTGGACCGATATCAGTCCCAACTGCAACGGTGGGGTCGGGCCTTCGGAGAAACGGCCGAAATTCTCATCTACGGCTGCGAAGTCGCCCTCGGCGCCCGGGGGTTCCTGTCCCGCCTCGGTCGGGCGATCGGCGCGAATATTGCCGCGTCTAGCACAAAAATCGGAAATTGTCAACTCGGGGGGAACTGGGAATTAGATATCAAATGGGGAAATATCACCACCCCATTGCCCTTTTCTCGCTCCCAACTGGCCGCCTATCCGGGGGTTTTGGCGACTTACAACGCCAGTACCGTCGATGAATTGATTAATGCGATCGAAACGGCTAATGGAACAACCGAAAACGATGCGATCGAACTGAGTCCGGGAACCTACACCCTCACGGAAGTCAATAATACCGACCCCCCGGACCCTATGGACTTCACCCCCAGCCACGGCTTACCCCTCATCGCCGCCAACCCCGATGGCGGAGCCCTCACCATCAACGGAAACGGAGCCGTCATCGAACGAGATCCCAACGCTCCCGAATTTCGTTTTTTATCCATTCCGTCCAACTCCACATTAACCCTCAATGACCTCACCTTTAAAAATGGAAGTAGTCTGGAGGGTTATGGTGGCGCAATTTACGTCAGCAGCACCCTCGGAAATCTGACAATCAACAACAGTACATTTAACAATAACATTGCCGACAATGGTGGCGCAATTTATCTCTATTATAACAGTATTGCCACCATTAATAACAGTACATTTTCGGGAAACGAGGCGAACAATAATGGAGGTGCGCTTTACAATGCCGGTGGCAATTTTTCGATCACAAACAGCACCTTGACCAAAAATATTGCAGACCGCGACAATAGCAATTTTGATGGTGCAGATCAGGGGGGCGCAATTTATCAAAATGCCGGTACAACCACACTTAAAAATACATTGATTGCCGGTAACATCGACAATTCAGACAATATAAAACATCCCGACATTGCCGAAGGAAACTGGGTAGATGGGGGCAACAACTTAATTGGCGATATTACGGGTGAAACCACCTTGGAAGGGGCATCAGCCTTTACAAATAATTCATTGGTGGGAACCGCAGACGACCCCTTAGACGCCTATTTGGATGTATTGGCAGATAACGGCGGACTCAGCCAAACCCACGCCTTGCTCGGTGGAAGTCCCGCCATCGATGCCGGAAGTAATGACAACGCCACGGGTTTGACCTACGACCAACGGGGAGCAGGATTTGACAGAATTATTAACAACATCGTCGATATCGGCGCTTACGAAGCCACACCCCCGGAAATCGAAGTGTTTGACAGTGAGACAGACATTCTCGACGGCACGACAACCCCGGTCGATTTCGGCGAGTCAGTTGTCGGCACTGGAGTCACCAAAACCTTCACTATTAATAATAGCGGATTCGGAGATTTAACCCTCACCGAACCCCTGTCAATCACCGGAACCGATATCAGCGGCACCGCCACATTTGCCGATACCGTCATTGCTCCCGGAAACAGCACGACCGTTGACGTAACATTGACCGGAAACGGCGTGGGGACGTTAACGGGTGAGATTGCACTCACCAATGATGACAGCGATGAAAATCCCTTCAATTTCCCCATTCAACTGACCATCCCTCCGGGCGAAATTGCAGTCCTCGACGGGACGACAGATATTGCCGACGGCACGACGACCCCGGTCGATTTTGGCGAAGTCGTTATCGGCAGTTCGGTCAGCAAAACCTTCACCATCAATAATACGGGAGGGGGCGATTTAACCCTCACCGAACCCCTGTCAATCACCGGAACCGATATCAGCGGCACCGCCACATTTGCGGATACCGTCATCGCTCCCGGAAACAGCACGACCGTTGACGTGACATTGACCGGAAACGGCGTGGGGACGTTAACGGGTGAGATTGCACTCAGCAATGATGACAGCGATGAAAATCCCTTCAATTTCCCCATTCAACTGATGGCCAGCAGCGTCGAAATTGGCAGCGTTATGGTTCCACCTCCGTTGACGTTCAAGGCGGGGGATAATCTGGACTTTATCGTTAACTTCACGCAACCCGTCACCGTCACCGGGGATGTCACCCTTCCCATCACCTTAGACACCGGAACCGTTGACGCCGCATTGGTCGGAACGGGTTCCTCTTCAAACTTCCACATCTTTCGCTACACCATCGCACCGGGAGATATTGACAATAATAATGGTCTGGAAGTCAACAATGAGTTGGTTTTGGCAAGCGGTGCGGCCATCCAAGATGCCAGCGGAAATGAGGTGACAGGCACCCTCAACAATGTGGGGGATACCACGGGAATCAATATCGATGCCATCGCACCCACCATCACCGGCATCACCCGGCAAAATCCCACCGATGCCAATATTAATAGTGCCGATAGCGTGACCTATGCCGTCACCTTCAGCGAAGCGGTCAAGAATTTGGACACGGGTGATTTTAACCTGAATGCGACCGGGACAGCCGGTGGTGCGATCGCCAGCCTATCTGCTACAACTGGAACAACCGTCAATGTCACCATTAACAACATCAGCGGGGAAGGAGAACTGCGACTCGACACCGCCACCGACCCCACCATCACAGACAATGCCGGGAATAGCTTGACCGAGGCGTTTAATACCGGAGAAACCTACACTCTGGATTCTACCCCACCCGACACCCCAATTATCACCAACGACGGCATCACCAACGACACCACCCCCGACATCACCGGCACCGCCGAACCCGGAAGCACCGTCACTATTTATCAAGACGGAACCGAGCTCGGCACTACCACTGCCGACGACTCCGGCAACTGGAGTTTCACCCCCACCGCCGCCTTAACCGAAGGCACGTTTAGCTTGACGGCTCAAGCTACCGACGC
>NZ_JAJENU010000570.1:0-34461 GCF_035615495.1 Lyngbya sp. CCY1209
AAAAATCTGCGGACAAAAACGAACATCAATCGACCCAAAACCATCTGCGAAAATCTGCGAAATCTGCGGATAAAATCGACCATCAAAAATTATTAATTATTAATGGTCGATCGCGATTCCGCCACCATCGGAGTCGCTTCGATTGTGGCTTCCAATTCCCCCTCGTGGTGGTCAGCAAAAGAACCGTGGGGCTCCTTCAGAAAGAACCAGCACACAAAGGCGATAATCATCCCGGCCACCCCCAACACCTCAAAAAAGATCCGATTTCCCACATCTCCTTCCGGCAGGAGGCTGAATAGGGTCAGGTAAACCACGGCGCCGACATTGCCGTAGGCCCCCACATTTCCGGCGATCTGCCCGGTGACGCGGCGCTTGACCAGGGGAACGATCGCGTAGGTAGACCCCTCCCCGGCTTGGACGAAGAACGAACAGGTCATCGTCAACAGCACCGCCAGGGGCAGCCACCAACCCCCCGTCACCCGGCCCATAATCAGATAGCCGATCGCCATCCCCGCCGTCAGCACCGCCATCGTATTTTTGCGGCTTCCCAGCTTGTCGGAAATCAGACCCCCGCCGGGACGGGACATCAGGTTCATAAAGGCGTAACTGGCCGCGATCATGCCGGCGGCTTGCTTGCTGAGTCCGAAAGTCCCCTCAAAGAAGGCGGGCAGCATGGACACCACAGCCAATTCCGATCCGAAGTTAACGAAGTAGGTCAGTTCCAGAATGGCAACCTGGGAGAAGCTGTAGCGATCTTCCGGAGGATAGCGTTTTTCGCCAAGGACCAATTCTTTGTTCACCGCCCAGCAGTTGTAGGCTTGGAAGAGATATAAACCCGCCAAACAAGCCCAGGCGATGTACAGTTGAGTCTGACTCAAGAAGCCGACTTTGCTCAGTCGCCACGCGAGGAGGCACAGTACGCCGGTGAGGGGGACGTTCATCAGCATCAGAAACCAGAAATCTTTTTGGGTGGTGACTTCCAATCCCCGGGCGCGTTTCGGCTTTTGGTAGACCTTGCCGGGGGGCGTATCTTCTACATTAAAGAAGTAAAAGATCCCGTAGGTGGCGGCGAAAATTCCCGTCAGGGCGATCGCAACTCGCCAGTTGAGAAGGGCACCGGCGCCGAAGGTCAGCAGGGCGGCGAGGCTGGGCAGGGTGAAGGCCGCCGCGGCGGAACCGAAGTTGCCCCAACCCCCGTAAATGCCCTCGGCCAAACCAATTTCTTTCGGGGGGAACCACTCGGCTACCATGCGGATGCCGATCACGAACCCGGCGCCGACGATACTCAGGGCAAGACGGGCGATCACCAACTGGCTGAAGTTCTGGGCCATCGCGAAGCCGATGCAGGGGATGGCGGCGTAAACCAGCAGCACGGAGTAGGTGATCCGCGGCCCGTATTTGTCGAGGAGCATTCCGATGATGATCCGGGCGGGGACGGTGAGGGCGACGTTGCAGATGGCGATGGTGCGAATCTGGCCGACTTCGAGGCCGAAATCTTCTTTGATGGCCGTCGCCAGAGGGGCGAAGTTGAACCAGACGACGAAGGAGAGAAAGAAGGCGAACCAGGTCAGGTGTAAAATTTTGTACCGGCCGCGCAGGGACCACAATTGGGTGAGCATCGGAAGTTAAACGGTAATAGAGTTCACAAGTCACAAGTCAAAAGTCAAAAGTCAAAAGCCAAAAGCCAAAAGCCAAAAGTATGACCTCTCATTCCTCACTTCTTAAACAAGGAGGCTTTTGACCCGATTGTTGGGTACACAACAGTTATTCGGTGTTGCCCAAGGGGAATTGTCTCTAGTCAGCGACCCAAGGGCTGACTTGCAGGGTTCCCCCCGGCGCCATCACCACGAGAAATTCGGCTTGGGGTTGGGTGTCGGCGATATTCGCATCTGCGGTATCGCTCAACTGGGGAATGGGGGTTTCGGCGAGATATTCGGCGGCGGCGGGGTTGACGGTGGCATATTCCGCGATCGCACCCATTTTGTTAACGGTGATGCGATACACCAGATTTTCGGTAAAGGTGGGATACTGCCGCCAATTTTGGTCAATTTGTTCGTACAGTCGGGCATTTAAATCCGCGATCGCACTCGGATCGGTGATTTCCGCCGGGGTGGCGGGTGTGGCAACTGTCATCGCCTCTACCATTTCTGCCGTCGAGGGGCGATCGGGTGTCACAGCCTCAGCCACGAGGGTTTCGGTTTCCTGTTCCTGTTGTTGGGCGTAGTGATCAAAGAGCGATCGCTGCCAACTGCTGAAATAAAATCCGGCGAAGGCAACCAAACCGACGGCAGATGCGAGTTTGATGCCGAGAGAGGGGGTGGAAGCGTTTGAAGTTGCGGTCATGGGAGTTCTCCTAGTGCAATTCGATTGAAAAAATGTGTATGGGTATTTCCGATGGCGACGGGGCGCGATCGCCCCCACGATCCCCTCGCGAGTCGGACTCGCACCGAAAGGGCGTGACGTTGAGATTCCCGATTCAGACGTCGGACAGAACGTTGCAGACCCGTACAGGAGGCGAGTCTTATGCTAATATCGGCATGGCTGTCATCGCCGTCGTCTCCGAGACCGACAGACTCAATCCTTTAAATTGATTGAGTTTGCCTCGGATTTGAGTTCGATCGTCTGTCCATTTGTCCCTTTTCTGTTGGATTCTTAATGGCGTCCGCTTGAATTTGCGGACAATTTTGCCGGCGATCGCTCCACCGCAAAAGTCCTCAAAAAAGTGGATTTTGCGACTCCATTTTAAGTCAGATATCGATGATTCCAGATTCATCTCATGCCTCAAAATCAGTCCGCCGAATCTCCTCAAATGTTGGAGATTGTGCCTCCGAACTTCAAGGATTAATTGCTAAGTTAAAGCCGAAAACAGAGGCAAATTGTAGCGAATATTACAAAAAAATAAGTTTTATGAAGTTTGTACATATTTAAGATGTCGATCGCGCATTTTGAGAGCGATCGCCCCCCCCGGAATCCCCGAGTCGAAAAGGCTGAAATTCCCTTCTGGTTTTTGTTCTGACTATTTCAACCCCCGCCATGCTCCTCCCCGAAACCGATCGCTACCGGCTGACAAATGCCCACATCCCCTTTTGTTTGCTCGAACGGGCCCGGCCCGAGTGGGCGGAAAAACAAACCCGGGACGGGTCAGTATTGATGGATGTGGAAATCGCATCCGGTGCGATCGCACAACTGCAACCCGCCGGACATCTCGATCGCAGCGATATCCCCACTACAGATCTCAAGGGGGGGCAACTGTGGCCCTGTTTCGTGGACCTGCACGCCCACCTGGATAAAGGTCACATCTGGGAGCGATCGCCCAATGTGGACGGGACCTTTGCGGGGGCTTTGGAGGCGGCAGCCCGGGACAGCGAAACATATTGGACGCCGGAGGACGTGGCGGCTCGCATGGAATTCGGCCTCAAGTGCAGCTACGCCCACGGAACCCAAGCCCTCCGCACCCATTTGGACTCGGCGGGGAAACTGGCCGATATCAGTTGGGAGGTGTTCAAAACGTTGCGGGAACAGTGGCGCGATCGCCTGATCTTGCAGGCCGTCTCCTTGGCTTCCCTCGACTATTATCTGACGCCCGAAGGAGAAAAACTCGCCGATCGGGTGGCTGAGGCGGGGGGCATTTTGGGGGGAGTTGCCGATATGAATCCCGACATCGACCGACAACTCGATCGCGTCTTTTCCCTAGCCAAAGAACGGAATTTAGATCTGGACTTTCATGCCGACGAAAACGGCGATCCGGAATCGATCGCGCTCCGAACAATTGCAGAAACCGCCCTCCGGCAACAATTTCAAAATTCCATTATTTGCGGTCACTGTTGCAGTTTGGCCGTGCAATCGACCTCGGCGATCGCCGAAACCTTGAAAGTCGTCCGGGAAGCCCGAATTGGCATCGTTAGCCTGCCGATGTGCAACCTGTATCTTCAAGACCGACAGTATTCCGAACCCCGGCACCGCCCCCGCACCCCCAAATGGCGGGGGGTGACGCTCCTGCACGAATTGCAGCAGGCCGGAATCCCCGTCACCGTCGCCAGCGACAACTGTCGCGATCCGTTTTACGCCTTCGGCGATCACGACGTCTTGGAAGTCTTTAAAATGTCGGTCAGAATCGCCCACCTAGACCGTCCCTACGGGGACTGGCCCCGGAGCGTGACCCGAACTCCCGCCGACTTGATGGGTTTGTCCGATGTCGGACGGGTGGGGGTGGGACTTCCGGCCAATTTGATCGCATTTAAAGGACGCAACTTTAGCGAATTATTATCTCGTTCTCAACCCGATCGCACTATCATAAGACAGGGTGCATTCATTTCAGCTTCTCTTCCGGAGTATTCGGAGTTAGATCCGGCGATCGCCCCCCACTTCGGAAAATAACGACTATACTGATCTAATAACGTTTAGACTTTGGCAATTTCATTCACTTTCCGCCCTGATCGAGCCAGTTGTCCAATCGCACCTATGACTGAGCATCTATTTCGATGGCCTTTCTCCCAATCGGACCGTCCGACCAGTCCGATGAGTTGGCTGCTGACCGTATTGTTGATGTGGAATGCAACAGCTCCGGCAGCGATCGCCCAGAGTCAACCCTCCGGCCCGACACTCACTCCGGCCTCCCTCGGAGCCCCTGACCCCTATACCTTGGGTGCGGGCGATCTGCTGCAAGTCGATCTGCTCGATGTTCCCGAATACAGCGGCGAATATCTCATTTTGAACGACGGCACCCTCAACTTGCCCCTCGTGGGGCGACTCGAAGTCGCCGGGTTGCCGCTCTCTCAGGTGAGAGATAAAATTTCTGCGGCCTACGCCCCCTTCGTGCAACAACCCGTTGCCACGGTGACAATCGTCAGCCCCCGTCCCGTGACCATCGCCGTGGCAGGGGAAGTCAAACGACCGGGGACTTACGTCCTGTCTCTGGCCGTCGCTAACACCCCCGGCCGACAGTTTCAGTTTTATAAAGTCACCCAACTCCTCCAGCAGGCGGGTGGTATCACCCAAGCCGCGGACATCTCTCAAGTCCAAATCCAAAGACAAGAGCCGACGCCACAAACCATCGTCGTCAACCTGAGAGAGTTGCTCGAAAACGGGGATTTGACTCAGGATCTGGTGTTGCGAGATGGAGATACGATCCGCGTGCCGACCGCCGAAGTCCTCGATCCCATCGCCATCCGCCAGATCAACTCGGCCAGTTTTGCCCCCGAAGTGATTCCCCCCTTTCCGGTGGTGATCGTCGGGGAAGTCTTCAACCCCGGAACTCACATCATGGGGCAACAGCCCGGAATGGCAGCCCCGGGGGACTTGGGAGAACCCCCCACCATCACCCAGGCGATCGAACTCGCCGGGGGGATCACCCCCAGCGCCGACCTCCGAAACATCGAATTGCAGCGGTTGAGCCAGTCCGGAGAGATGCAAACCCTCGAAGTTGACCTGTGGCAACTGCTCAAGACCGGGGATGCCACCCAGGACGTGACCCTGCAGCCCGGAGATGCGATCGTCATTCCCACGGCCCGCCAAATCGACCCGGGGGATATCGCCTCCGTCGCCAACGCCAGTTTTTCCCCGGCAACCATGTCCGTGAATGTCGTCGGAGAAGTGAAGCAGCCGGGCCCCATCCAAGTTCCCATTGACACGACCCTGAACCAGGCGATCCTCGTCGCCGGGGGATTCGACGCCCAGCGGGCCAACATGAGTTCGGTCGAACTGTTGCGTTTGAACCCGAACGGCACGGTTTCCCGGCGACAGATCAAAGTTGATTTTCAAGCCGGCATCAACGAAGTCAACAATCCGATTTTAGAGCGAGATGATGTCGTGGTCATCCGCCGTTCGTCCCTCACTCAAGTGGGAGATGGGTTGGAAGAAGTGTTGAGACCCGTGGGCGGAATCATGGGCGTAACGGCGATCTTAAATATCATTAATCTTTTGACCGAAGATGACAATAATAACAATTAATTCTTATTAAAGAGAGTCATGCCGAGGATTGAATCACCATGAATATGAGCAATATCGAACATCGGGAATCCATCGACCTGGATTTGGGCCGCTACTGGCAAACCCTGAAGCGACGGTGGTTTTTCGTCCTGGGTGCTTTTGTGTTGTCGGTGTCCGGGGCCGTTTATGCCACCCAATTTTTGACCCCGACCTACGAAGCGAGCGGCAAACTGTTATTCAAAGTTGACCGAACCTCCTCTTTGGCGGGAATTGGGGCAGGACTCGGGGAACTCAAAGCGCTGTTGGCCGACCAGACTCCTTTGAGTACCCAGATTGAAATTATGTACTCCACCCCCCTGCTGCAAGAGGTGATCGAGGAGTTGAACTTGACGAACGAGGATGGAGAACTCCTCCACCCCGACGACATCAGGCCGGCGCTCGGAATCGGTATTCTCGGTGGCACTGACATCGTACATCTGACTTATAAAAGCAAAAATGCTCAAGAAGCGGCTGACATTATCAATGCCGTGATGGCAGCTTACATCAAAACCAACGTTCAGAATAACCAGCAAGACGCAGCCGAAGCCAAACAATTTATTCAAGATCAGCTTCCCCGAGTTCAGCAAGAGGTATTTGTTGCAGAGAAAGCCCTTCGGGACTTTAAGGAAAAAAATGAAATTTTAGATTTAAACACAGAATTTGCCACCTCAGTTCAGGAGATCGCTCAGTTAAATCGGAACATTACCACCCTGGAAGCTGAGTTGAATTCGGTGCGGGCTTTGACGACATCATTGGGAAATCAAATCGGTTTGAATTTGGACGATGCGATCGCGATCAATACCCTGAGTCAGTCCCCCGCCGTCCGGGGAACCTTGCAAGAACTGGAAAATGTGGAAGCGCAGTTGGCCGAGGAGCGACGCCGGTTTCGCGACCAAAACCCGCGGATTATTTCTCTCAAAGCCAAACGGGATAACCTGCAAGCCAGCTTGCAGCAAGAAATTCAAAGTGCCTTGGGCAGTGGAGGGTCGGTGGATGAAGGGTTGCTGCGGGTGATGGACGTGAAAACGAACCGGCTTGAAGAGTTTATCACGGCCGAACTCCGACGTGTCGATTTGACCGAGCAACTGGATTCGCTCTACAAAAGTCTGGCGAATTATGAAGCTCGGGCGGAAAAGCTGCCCCAATTTGAGCAGCAACAGCGAGAACTTGAGCGGAAGGTTGAAATTGCGCGGCTGACCTATGAAACCTTGCTCGAAAATCTGGAAGAAGTTCAAGTGGCTGAAAATAAGAGCACAAACAACGCGAGGGTCGTGGAACCGGCGATCGCACCCGAGGAGGGCAGTACGGCAAAACTCGAGCTGCTGGTGTTGGGCGTCATGGCGGGGCTGGTGGCTTCGACTACCTTGCTCCTGCTCATGGAGATGGCGGACAAGTCTCTCCGGAGCGTGGCGGAAACCCGGGATTTCTTCGGATACACGCTGTTGGGGATCATCCCTTCTTTCTCGAAAAAACTCTTTTCTCGCTATTTGATGGGCGGCGATCGCCAGACTCCGCCGGTTCCCGTGGTGGATACTCCGGATTCTTTTATTAGCGAAATTTACCGCATGGTGCAGGCGAACCTGAAATTTTTGGGGTCCGATCGCAAGGTTCGCACCATCGTGGTGACGAGTTCCGTCCCCCGGGAAGGGAAATCGACGGTCTCGGCGAATTTGGCCGCGGCGATCGCCCAACTCGGGTATCGGGTGATGCTCATCGACGCGGATATGCGCCAACCCTGCCAACACCACGTCTGGGGGTTGACGAATGCCGTCGGGTTGAGCGATGTCTTGGTGGGACAGGCGCAACTGGAGGAAGCCGTGAATCAGGGCATCGAGCAACTCGACGTCCTGACGGCCGGCGTCACCCCCCCGAATCCCCTGGCGCTCTTGGACTCCCGGCGCATGACGTCCTTGATTCGGAATTTTTCGGAAGAATACGATTTTGTCATCGTCGATACGCCACCGTTGACCCTGGCCGCGGATGCCCTGACGTTGAGCCAAATGGCCAGCGGGGTGCTGCTCGTCGCCCGCCCCCGAATGGTCGATCGCGACAGCGCCAAGTCCGCCAAAGAACTGTTGGAGCGATCGGGACAGCGGGTCTTGGGAATGGTGATCAACGGGATCAGCAAAACCGAATCGACCAAGTATTTTTACCACGCCCAGCGTTACTTTCCCCTCAAGACCTCTTCCCGGCGCGATCGGTCCCAATTGCCACGCCGAATCTCATCTAAGAGTTCCTCCTGAAGCGTAGCGTTTCTTCGTTTCTCCTCGAAATCATCCCGAGGTAAAAATTTTGGCGGAAGAAAAGTTAGATGAATCATGTTTACGAAAACTTTACACAAGGGATTTAAAGTTTTACATTTAAATATTGTTGGGATTCCCAACCGGATGATATGATTGTTGACAATCTAAATCGCTGATTTCAGGAGAACCACATTATCGTTATCGAATCGTAACATTTGTCAGTTTTTGGCCGGTCAAAACTGTTGAAATCTTACTCAAAAATATTCGATGGACAAATTATTACAATATTTAAGGTCTTTTGAGCCGGTTTTTACAGTTTTAGCTCTCATGCACTACACCGCAGATTGGCTGCCTCTGATCATATCTGGAGGGGCAAGTGAGGGGGACGGTGTGGATATCAATTCATTCAATTTTGTACCCAACGTCCTCCTTTTCTTAATGACTTATGCCGTGGCCACAGCCCTGTTGCTGTTAAGGTGGAAGAAGTTTATTCATTTTATACCACGAGCAGCCGTCATTTGGTTGATGATATTGATTGCGATATCGTCCTTTTTTTGGTCCGACGATCCCGCTCGAACTCTCAAAAGTTGTATCGGGTTAATTGGAACCACACTGTTTGGAATTTACTTGGGGAGTCGTTATACATTCAAGCAGCAACTGCGACTTTTGGCTTTTGCATATATTGCCATTGCCATATTGTGTATTATTTTTGCGATCGCCCTACCCAGATATGGACTCGAACAAGTCGTACACGCCGGCGCTTGGCGAGGAATTTTCACTCACAAAAATGTGATGGGAAAAGCCATGACATTGGGTGCTATAATTTTCATCATTTCACCCAGTCTTTTTGAATATAAAGATCGATGGATATCTAGAGTTGGCTTGGGTTTAGCATTTTTTCTATTACTGATGGCAAAGTCATCCAGCTCACTGATTAACACCACAGTTTTAATAATTAGCCTTTTTGCATACCGGACTCTTCGGTTTAGATATTTATTGTTTTTTCCTGCATTTTTGGCGATCATAACATTGGGCTATGTGCTGGTCTATGTTTACATCAACCATGCCGAATTCTTGTTGGGATTAATTGGCAAAGATCCTTCCTTGACCGGTCGAACAGATATCTGGGCTTGGGTGGGAGACATGATTGAAAAACGACCCTTGCTAGGATATGGATTTATGGCTTTTTGGAATGGACTAGATGGTGCATCAGCTTATGTAATCAGGGCGGCAAGATGGCCGGTTCCTTACTCCCACAATGGTATACTAGATCTTTGGCTAGACATTGGTTTACTCGGTGTTTCCGCCTATTTTTTTGGCTACTTTGTTAACTTTTTCTGTGCTATTGTATGGGTCAAGGGGGGATCGGAGTCGGATCGATTGTGGCCCTTACTGTTTCTCACTTACCTGATGCTCACCAATGCCAGTGAAGGAGGGATGTTTGGTCAAAACAATATTTTATGGGTGTTGTATACATCGCTTTCAATATCCATAATTCAACCCATTCAAAAACAACCGGTCATGTCGCCGGACATCAAAACGTAAGGACTTCACTTTATCGAGCCATCGAATTATTCTTTGAAACCCGAATCTTGGAGGACAAAAAATGTTATTTAACTCGCCGGAATTTCTATTTTTCTTTTTGCCCGTCGTACTGGCGGTATTTTATTTGATCGGCAGCAAAACAATTAAAATTGCCGGAACTAAACTGGAAGGGTCGATTTTTTGGTTGGTTTGTGCTTCGCTGTTTTTTTACGGATGGTGGAACCCTCCCTACTTGCTTCTCATTATTGCTTCCATCATCTTGAATTATATTTTTGGATTTTATCTGTCCCGGGATGCTTCCGAAAAATTGACTCAGAAAAAGCTTTTACTTGTTCTGGGAATCGGATTTAACCTGGCATTGATTGGATATTACAAGTATGCCAACTTTTTCATATCCAACATCAATCTTGCGATCGGGTCTGACATTAACCTTGGCACTATTATCTTACCTTTAGGAATTTCCTTTTATACCTTCCAGCAAATTGCTTATCTGGTGGATGCATATCGTGGAAACACAAAAGAGTACAATTTCTTAAACTACAGTTTATTCGTTACATTCTTTCCACAACTAATTGCCGGCCCCATTGTCCATCATAAAGATGTATTACACCAATTTAGAGACGCTTCAATTTATCGATTTAATTCTCAAAACTTTTCCGTCGGGCTGACTGTTTTCGTAGCTGGATTATTCAAAAAAGTTGTCTTTGCCGATCGCATCGCCGCATTTGCGACCCCCGTCTTTGCCGCCGCCAGTCAGGGCGTGCCGCTGACCTTTTCGGAAGCCTGGGTAGGAGCATTGGCCTATACGTTGCAACTTTACTTCGATTTTTCGGGATATTCAGACATGGCGATCGGGATAGCATATATGTTTGGCATCCGACTGCCTCTCAACTTTGACTCTCCATACAAAGCCGTCAGTATCGTCGATTTTTGGCGACGTTGGCACATCACTTTATCTCACTTTCTGCGGGACTATCTCTACATTCCGTTGGGAGGGAATCGGTATGGTAAAACCCGCCGACATATTAATTTGATGACGACAATGCTACTGGGAGGATTGTGGCATGGAGCCGGTTGGACATTTATTTTCTGGGGAGGGCTACACGGTGCTTACTTAGTCATCAATCACCAATATCGTTCATTTCGTAGCTGGATCGGAAAAGATACTAGGGAAGATGGATGGTTATTGCAAGGTATCGGCTGGCTGGTCACATTCTTGGCTGTCATTGTTTCCTGGGTCTTTTTCAGAGCAGATAGCTTTTCATCGGCTCAATCTATCCTGAGTTCGATGATCGGTTTGAATGGAATCTCATTGCCCGGATTTTGGGAACCTTATCTGAGTTTTCTGAGGAATTTTGGCGTGGACTTCAACGGCTTCACTGTCAATGTCGGTATCAGTCAAAAATATTCTGTGTTTGGAATTACCGGTTTGTTGCTGGTAGCCTGGTTGACCCCCAACACCCAGCAGTGGATGGGCAAATACGCTCCCGCACTGACCCAACCGTGTGATGGAGCAAAGTGGATCGATCAGTTGTGGAAAAATTTGCAATGGAAACCCAATAAAATTTGGAGCGCTATTTTGGGGATAATGACCGCAATATCCTTGTTGGGAATGACACGAGTTAGCGAGTTTTTGTACTTTCAATTCTAAGCTTGAGCAGCAATTCACGATCGTCGGTTCGTTGACTGGAAAGGAGAATCATGTCTTTTAGCTTCAAAATCTATTCATTAGTGGCTGCCGGACTGATCGGCAGTGTCGGTTCAATTAATTGGTTGATCGATCCGCTATGGTACAGTCATGGAAATCAAATAACAGACAAAAATTTTACTTTTAATGAACGAATTTCCAAAACAAATCTTTTGTTAAGAACCAAGGATGAGCGCGATTATAATTGTCTGATTCTCGGAAGTTCCAGAGTGATCGCCTTGAAAGCATCTATGTTCAAAGACAAAAGATGCTTCAATTATTCCTTTAAAGGAGGATGGGTTGATGATTTTATAGCATATGCTAAATTTGCAAAAGAGCAAGGCATTGACCCGGATATAGTTTATGTCGGCGTGGATTCATTTAATTTTGTCAAAGAAACAAAGTTTAATGAACATGGTGTTGAAGCTTCAGCATCGGCTACAAACTCAATGTTTGAAGCTTATTTTTCTCTCGATGTTTTGACCTTTTCTGCCATGACGCTGGCGGAAGTTAGTCCCGATCCGACCAACTACTACAACCAGAATTTTGAAATTGAAGAGTTTGAAAATCCTCCCAAATATAATCCCGAATTTTACCCACCTTTATCCCCCCAAGAGTGTGATTTGTCGCGGATAGAACCCTTTCAGAAAATTAGAGATATATTTCCCAATGCAAAATTTGTAGGCTACGTTCCACCGAGGTCGGCTTGGGCTGTCGTCATGGAAAGTTACGACCGAGAATTAATGGATTGTGAGCTAGAGGGGATTTACAAAGTTTCTCAAATTTATGATGAGATGTATGACTTTTCGATTCCTTCTCCTCTCACCAAAGATCCGAATAACACTTATGACGGCAGTCACTTTACTCCGGAAGTCAACGATCAGGTAGCCGAAGTTATGCAAGGAAAAGGAGATGACTCATTTGGAATTCAGGTCAATCAGTATAGCTTGAGCGAGTACAAAACGATTTACAAAGGTCAGATTAAAAAATTTTTAGACGAGCAAAATCAACTTCAACGCTGGAAAGAATGAATCGAATTGACTCCGAACTGCGATCGATGTATTTTTTGATTAAGTCAGGTATTGGGTGTGAATCACTTGAGAAATATTAAGTCCAAAATAACGAATCTTTTTGAGAAACCTTTATTCCGAGGAACACTATGGATGCTGGGCAGCCGAGTGATCGGTATCGCCATGCAAGCCGTATACTTTGTTTTGGTGGCTCGAACTTTAGGAACCAATCAATTTGGTATGTTTATGGGAGTCAGTGCATTTGCTGTTGTATTGAATCCCTTTTCTACGGTCGGGAGTGCCGACCTGTTAGTCAGAGATGTTTCTCGAGATCGTTCCTTATTTCGAGAAGGATGGGCGAATGCTTTATTGACAACAGCAGCATCTGGGAGTTGTCTAATTGCGTTGGCATTATTGATAGCTTTACAAATTTTTCCCGAGTCTATTCCTCCTTTAACTATACTATTGATTCTTATATCTGATACTGTAGGACTGGCTATTTGGGGTCTTTCATCTAGTGCATTAGTCGGGTTCGGGTTACTCAAGAAAGTTTCTCAACTCCAAGTTTTTATGAACTTTTCAAAATTGATAGCAGCCATTGTACTATTCATTGGATTTGAATCCCCAAATATAATCGTTTGGTCAATTTTATATTTTCTGGCAAATTTATCCATTGCTTTAACTTCAGTGATGCTGGTTCATAAGATGATAGGTTTTCCTGGAAAACCAAATTTATCTAAAATAAAATCAAATTTCAATCAAGGAATTTACTTTTCGATTGGCGCATCTGCTGATGTTGTCAACTCCAGCATTGATAAAACTATGTTGACGAGTCTTTCAACGCCAAATGCTACAGGTTTATATTCTGCCGGATATCGTTTTATTGAGGTCGCTTATTTACCTTTATTGTCAATCTTTTCATCAACATACGCAAAGTTTTTTGAACAGGGTAAGTCGGGAATTACTGGGTCTTTTTTATTCGCCAAAAAATTGATTCCGCTCACGATTATATATGGTTTTGTAGCGTTCATTGGATATTGGATTTTCCATCCTTTGATTCCATATATTCTTGGAGAAGAATATAAAGCTTCTATGCCGGTTGTACTTTGGTTGTCACCCATGCCATTCTTAATCGGAATTCAGTGGATAGCTGCCGATACGCTGACGGGTTCTGGATATCAAAAAATCCGTGGATTCATTATTTTAGGAACGGCTTTGTTGAATGTGGGAATTAATCGTTTATTAATTCCCATTTATTCTTGGAGAGGGGCAACGTGGGCTACCCTGACTTCAGATATTATCAAAGCTTTACTTTTGTGGGCAGCAGTTGCATTTTTGTATCGACGACAAATGCGAAACAGTGAAACTTCCAATCTCAATTAATGTTGTATGATTGACAAAAATGAAAATCAATATCCTGGTTTTTAGGTGGGCCATCCAAAGATCCTAGCTAGTGAAATATAGACCTCACAATCAATGTAGTTTGTCTTTTGTAATTTGTGGTAATTTATCATGGTTGACTCAAATACTCAAATGTTCGCTTCTCAATCTCAACACTATACCTTTTGTCTAGTTACACCGAGTTACGCGCCGGACTTTGAGAGATGTAAACTTTTGTCTTCTACTGTTGAAGAGTTCCTGCCCGCTTCAATTAAACATTATATTATTGTCGATAGAAAAGATCGGGCTCTATTTAATAAATTACAGAACGACCGGACAGAAATTCTGGTTGTTGAAGAGGTTATTCCTTGGTGGATTAAAAGAATTCCACTTGTCAAAAATGGCTGGTTTAGCTTGAAAACTCTCCCGATTCGCAATTGGCTACTTCAACAAATTGTCAAGCTATCTGCGGCTAAATTTGTGTCTGAAGATGTCCTCATGTTTGTAGATTCAGATGTTGCATTTGTTCGTCCTTTCGATCCGGCTACAAGATTTGTTCGAGATGGAAAAGTAAGGTTTTATCGGGAACCCAATTCAATTCCTGAAACCTGGAAAAGTCATTATAGTTGGTATCAAACTGCCAGTCAATTACTGAAAACACCCATGGTTGATTTTCCAGCTCCCAACTATATTGGCGACCTAATTAGTTGGAAAAAAGATAATGTTATCAAGCTACACGATCATTTGGAAAAGATGTCGGGACGTTCTTGGATTGAAACAATCGCCGGAACTTGGAATTTGTCTGAATATATTTTGTATGGGATGTTTGTCGATTACATTCTCAGAGATGAATCACAACACTATATTGACCCTTTATATCCGGGTTTGCGATACTTTGCTACAGATGATCTGTCGAAACAAGAAATCATCAATTTTTTATCGGATATTGAACCCGATCACGTCACCGTTATGATCTCGGCAAAAGCTGGAATTCCAGTTCAACGTTATGCTCCACTGCTGAGGCAGATCGATCGCAATTGATTTCCGAAAAATGTTGCGTAATTTTTGAAAATCATGGCATCCACAATTTGGGTCAAAAATGAGTCTCAAAAAAGGGTGAGATCGGTTCAAAATTTTTGATCTCACAAAAATCTTGCCACCGCCATTTTTTTGATTTATAATTGTGGTAAATTGATAGTCAAAGATTGCAGTATAAAAATGTGATGACTAAAAACAATCAGGAACTTGCATTGAAAGCTGCGGTGATCGGTACCGGATTAATTTCCAAAGAGCATCTCAGTTTTTTGGCTAATTCCGATCGCGCCCGATTGGTGGGAGTCTGCGACCTCTCCCCCGCCGCGGCCAATTATGCAACTCAGAGATTCGGTGCGGAAGCATCGTATACGAACTATCAGCAAATGCTGGAAGAAGCCAAACCCGATGTCGTACATATTTTGACCCCGCCTCACATCCACAAAAAAATGTCGATGGATTCCCTGAGTGCCGGGGCCCACGTGATCTGCGAAAAGCCGATCACCCCCACCTACGACGAATTTAAAGAGTTGTGGTCTTTTGCCCAGCAGTGCGATCGTCGCCTGCTCGAAAGCCAGAACTACCGCTTCAATCAGCCCATTCTGGAAATAGAAAAGCTGGTTCGGGATGGGACTCTGGGAGAAGTTCAGGAAGTCGAAGTGCGGATGGCGTTGGATATTCGCAGCGGCGGCCGCTACGCCGATGAAAATCTTCCGAGTCCGGTGCACAAGCTTCCGGCGGGTGTCATTCACGATTTTATCACGCATTTATCCTATCTCGCGTTACTATTTATTCCGGATTTTGACCGCGTTAAAGCCGCCTGGAACAATCATGGCGGGGGCGATTTGTTCAAATACGACGATCTAGATGCGCTCGTTTTTTCTGGAACAAAGCACACTCGGATTCGATTTAGTGCCTATACCCAACCGGACTGTTTCTCCGTTTTTGTTCGCGGTTCCAAAGGGTATGCCGAGGCGGATTTGTTTCAACCTTATGTGCGTTGTATGATCCCCCGTTCGGTGGGCAAGCAACTTTCCCCTCTGGCGAATCAGTTTTCTGGCGGTTGGACGCTGATGAACGCCAGTTTTAAGAATTTTCGTCGCAAGCTTTTACAGCAGACTCCCTATGAGGGCTTGCATCGTATGCTCGACGAAACGTACCGGGCTTTGCAGGAGAATCGGGAACCGCCCATCGGTTTTGAGGAGATTGAGAAAACCAGTCGTTTAGTCAACGCATTAGTCGCGGAGGAAAATCACATATGAAGCTTTTTATCACGGGAGCGTCCGGATTTTTAGGACAGTACATCGTCGCGGAAGCGTTGCGGCGGGGACATCAAGTGAAGGCCGTCATCCGGCCCAAAACGGATGCCACGCGCCTGTCTTGGTACGACCATCCCAATGTCGAATTGGTTCGCTTGGACCTGCGGCAGATGTCGGGACTCGTGGAAGCCTTGCAATCGGTGGATGATGTCATTCATCTGGCTGCCGTCAAGTCGGGCGATTTTTACACGCAATTTGCGGGGACGGTGATCGCCACAGAAAACTTGCTGACCGCCATGAAAAAGGCGGAGGTGACGAGACTGACGGCGATCAGTACCTTCTCAGTTTACGACTATCAAAAACTGCGATCGCGCCAAGTTTTGGATGAAGATTCTTCCATCGAAGCCGACCCGCTCAACCGGGACGAATACGCCCAAACCAAGCTCATTCAAGAAGCTCTTTATCGCGATTTTGAACGGGAGGGCGGGCAAGTCTCCATTATCCGTCCGGGGATGATCTACGGCCGAGATTATCTTTGGAACGCCTGTTTGGGGGCGGAATTAGGCAGCGCGTGGTTGAGGATCGGCGCCCATGCGACGATGCCGGTCACTTACGTCGAAAACTGTGCGGAAGCGATCGTGATGGCGGCCGAAAGCGACGCGGCGCTCGGACAAACTTTGAACATCGTTGACGACAATTTGCCGACGCAAAATGTCTACGCCAAACAACTCATCTCCAAGATGGAAGAAACGCCCCGGACGTTCTTTGTCAGTTGGCCCGTGATGAGTGCGATCGCCCAGATGGCATGGCTTTACAACAAGTTATTTCTCAAGGGCAAAGCTCGCCTGCCCGGGATTTTAGTTCCGGCGAAGCTTCAGGGTCGGTTCAAGCCCCTTCGATACACCAATGAGAAAGTCAAAAAGGTTTTGAACTGGAAACCCAAGTATTCTCTAGAAGAGGCATTTGATCGCTCCTGTAGCGATATTAATCTGCTTGAGGTTCCGGTCTCTACATCGGTCGCTTCTTGAGTTTGATCGATTGAGATAAAGGAACGCCAGACAACCGAATCGACTGTTTTGATTGTTCGAGTAATCAGACTCAAATATTTCTGATGTAAACATATGTTGATATCAATTTGCGTGGCGACTTACAAGCGTCCCGATGATTTGAAGCGGTTGCTCAAGGGTTTTGAAGACCTGACTTTTGACCAAATTGATGCACCCGAAATAGAGATTGTTATCGTCGATAACGATGCTTCCGGCTCTGCGCGATCGCTAATTGATGAAGTGGCCCTCACTTTCAAATACCCTTTGCGATACGATATCGAAACTCAGCAGGGTGTCTCTTATGCCCGCAACCGAACGATCGCGAACTCATCTGATGAAACCGATTTTATTGCGATCATGGATGATGATGAAATCCCCGACCGAAACTGGTTAGAAAACCTGTTAATCGTGCAAGAGAAATACGAAGCTGACGTGGTAGCGGGGCCTGTCATTCCTTACTTTGAAAGTGATGTTGACGTACCGGATTGGATCAATAAAGGTAAATTCTTTGCTCCGAAACACTATCCGACGGGGCAGATAATGGATGTTGCTTACACCAACAATGTTTTGGTTCGGAGCAAACTTTTAAAGCAGCTAGAAACTGTTTTTGACGAGCGTTTTGCAATTCAAGGCTCTGAGGATACACATTTATTTATGCAACTTCATAAGCAAGGGGCAAAAATCGTGTGGGCTGATGAAGCCCGAGTGCGGGAGCGAGTGCCTCAATCTAGAATTAGTTTGACGTGGTTGTTAGAACGAGGCTACTGGGGATGGAGTGCCAGAAGTTTATTTGAAAGAGAGTTATATCCTTCTCTCTACATTCAAGGCACCCGTTTTATCAAAGGATGTGTTTTGGTGGCAATTGGGATAGTTTCTATTCCCATAGCCTTGTTCCGGGGTCAGTACGCTGTCAATCAAGCCTTGCTGTCAATATGGCGGGGTGCCGGAACTCTTTCCGGGTTGCTTGGAATTATGGGAAGTGGATGGACAAAAGCTGAGAGGTAATATCAAATCGGGTTCAATACTCAGATCAAAACGGGTTTAATACCTGGGCTACTGGGGAATTATAGCGATTAAAAGTCAGGAGTCAACAGGTCATTGGCAGAAAAAGCCCTCATCGTTGGGGTTTGAGAATCCTTCGATGTCCTAGCCATCCTGCCGACTACTATAATTCCCAAGCTACGGCGCTGCTATATCGTGTTTTAGATTGAATTAATTGTTGGCAAGTATCGAGTTCAGTTGAAAGAGGAAATTCTGAACTACGGGATATCCGAACATCGATTCTAGCAAAGCGCGATCGGGGATGTTGGGTTTTTCTTCCGCCAGACAATTGATAATTTCATTGGCATAGGATTCAGGGTCAGATGCGACTCGGAAGTATTGTTTTGCTTCTTCTGGCAAACCCGACAATCCTTTGGGTTGAGAAACAATAGGTTTGCCGCTCGCCAACATACCGAGTGACTTGGTACTGACCCCGCATCCGGTTGCCACGGGGTCAATCAAAACTCGACCTGACCGATAGATTTTGCGGGCAGAAGGGGGATTTATTTTCAATTCCAGCCCCGGTTTATTTTGACAAATTTCTTGAATATTAGGTACGGGATTTGCACCCGAAATGAGAACTTTAATGTCTGGCGATCGCTCTTTGAGAATGGGAAACACTTCCTCGACAAACCAAATGACACCTGCCACATTATTTTCCGAATGTAAGTTCCCCAAAAATACAACGTCATAGGTTATTTCTTCGTTCACACCATCATCACTTGAACCGTCAGCATTTTGATGATGTTCTGACTTTAAATCTATCAATGGAGGCAAAAAGTATCCATTGTCAAACCCTTGTTGTTGCCAAAATTGTAAATCGTCTTTAGAAATATCGTAAAAAGCCAAACTTTTGTGGAGCAACGATTTTTCATATTTCTCCAAATTGATGAGAGATAAAAATCGTAAGAATTTTTGATGTCCTAGGGCACACTGAAAATAATAGCGGTATTGTAAATGCTCGATATTGTGCGATCGCACGACCATGGGAATATCTAGGGTGTCGCTCAATCGGGATGCGACCACGCCGCTGTGAATGTGATCGCAGAAAATGACGTCGGGTTGAAAGCGCCGGACGGATTCCAGAATTCGAGTCCACTCTTCGCCCCTGACAATTCGAGATGTGACTTCTAAAGGATAGGACAACAAATCTAACACCCGGCGGACATAAGCGCCGACACTACGCCGATAGAAAATTGGGTAGAAATCTTTAACATACCGATTGATAACATCTAAACTGTCGGCATCTGGAGTCTCGGCAGACCAGCAGATCAGCTGTATTTCGGTTCCCAACTCTGACAACATTTTGAGTCTTCGCCAAATATCAACTCTTCCCCCGTGAACGGGAGGATAGGGAATGTCCATCGCCACAATAGTGATTTTCACGTTGTCCCCCGAACGATCGCAGATTCTCAAATGGAGTGTAACATATCAAAATTTAAAATTCCAATCTTAAGAGCCGTTAAAATTTTCGCTCGACTGAGGCAACAACCTGGATCGATTCCTGATGCTAACCGGACTCCCTCTTGCCCACAGGAGCCCCAATTCGACGCGCCGCTTTCCGGAACTTCCCGCAACGCCGGACGATCAAACGTCGGGGACGGCTGAAAACCTGCTACAGTAAAATAATCACGATCGCACCTCCAGTCCTCAGACCCACATTGACCGATGCTCCCAAGGGAAGAACTACTCAGCGGCATTGAAAATCGAGACAGCATGGCCCGGGTCATCGACCAGGCGGAACAGGCGTTGAAGACCTGGGAGATCGCCCAAACCGAGTTTCTCTCCCCCCCGGAACTGGCCGAAGCTCGGCAAATTTTCGATCGCCTCACGGAAGTCCAGGCCCTCTCCTGGGGCGGCTATCCTCAAGCGGAACGGCAGCGGCTGGCGATCGCACGATCGGAACTTCCCCTGGAAACCGACGGCGTGGAAATTGCGGCCCTGGACATCTCGGGAAATTTCTTGTTCGACACCGCCACCCACCGGGACTTTCTGGGAGCCCTCCTCGGCACCGGCATCGTCCGGGAAAAAACCGGCGATCTGATCGTATTGGGGGAACGGGGCGCCCAGGCGATCGTGGTTCCGGAACTGGTAGAATTCCTGGAGATGAACCTGACCCAAGTCCGCACGGTTCCCGTCAAAACCCAGCGCATCGAATTGGGGGAATTGAAAGTCCGCGAACCCAAGAAAAAGGCGATGACCACCGTAGAAGCCTCCCTGCGTCTGGACGCGATCGCTTCGGCGGGGTTCGGGATGTCCCGCAGCAAAATGGTGACGCTCATCGACGGCGGGGATGTCCGCGTCAACTGGAAGGACGCCAAACAGGCCAGCTATCAAGTCAAAACCGGCGACCTGATCGCCATCCGCGGCAAGGGGCGCCTGGAAGTGGGGGAAGTCTCCATCACCAAAAAACAACGCTACCGAGTGGAACTGACCCGCTACCAGTAAATGGAGATTCACAAATGGGCGATACTGGATTTGAACCCCTATTCTGCCGTCACTATCGGCGATCGCATCATCCCATTCAAATAATCGTGAACCAGAACATTTCTGAAACCGGACAACGCCCGCCAGTCCACCTCTGTGGCTTCGGCTTTTAACTCTTCAGAAAGCCTTTGTGTGGACTCCGCCATCGTTTGTAACCGTCGCAAAACCGCATCTTGTACCAGTGTATTATGCAGGAAAATCTCTCGGTCTTCGCCCGTGTATTCTTGAATGGGATTGATACACTGTAAAATCAAGAATAGCATATTCAATGATTTGGGCAACCCGGGACGGTTGCCCCCACAACTCCCCACTCTCTTCTATTCTGCAATGTGATGTTTGGTCGCCAGCAACGCCACCTGGGTGCGATCGCGCAAATTGAGGCGGTTTAAAATACTCGAAACGTGATTTTTTACCGTCCGTTCGGTGATGAATAATTCCTCGGCAATTTCCCGGTTGTTGTAGCCCCGACCGATCAACTGCACCACCTCCAATTCCCTCGGCGTCAACTGTTGGAATTCCTCCGGTATCGGTTCCGGTTCGGGAGGTTTCGGCGTCGCCGACATCACCTTTTCAAACAGTCCCGGCCCCAACTGGGTGTAACCTTTTTGAACCGAACGGATCGCCTGGGCGAGTTCTTCCGAGGGCGTATCTTTTAGCAAATAACCCTTCGCCCCCGACTGCATGGCTTGGCTGACATATTCATCGTCGTCAAATGTGGTCAATACCAATACCTTTATTTCCGGTTTTTTTTCCTGGAGCGATCGCGTCGCCGCCACCCCGTCCATGACCGGCATCCGCACGTCCATCAACACCACGTCCGGATTTAATTGCAGTGCCAATTCTACGGCAATTTGTCCGTTTTCGGCCTGTCCAACCACCTGCAAATCCGGTTTCGCCTCCAACAGACTTTGCAACCCTTCCCGGACGATCCCCTGATCGTCAACTAACAGAACTCGAATCATGGCGTTTATTTTTTGAGAGTTTAACTTCGATTTTGCACCCCTCGCCGGGAGAACTGACCAGCTCAAATTCCCCGTCCAGGGCGGCGATCCGTTCCCCCATCCCCTGCAACCCGAATCCGGTGGTATTTTCTCGGGGGTTGAAACCGCATCCATTATCGCGAATTTTCAGATAAAATTGCCCCGAATCTTCCACCAAAGACAGGCGGACGCGGGTGGCGCCGGCGTGTTTGGCGATGTTGGTCAGGGCCTCCTGGACGACCCGATACAGGGCGATCGCGATGTCCGTCGGCGGGGTTTCTTCCACCGCCAGATGGGACTCCAATTCGATCGCCGTGGTGCGTCGAAAGTCTTCGATCAGGTGGGAGAGAGTTGGCAAAAAAGACCGCTGCAAAGGGTGCGATCGCAGCGTCGCCACGGACGCCCGCACCTCTTTCAACGCCTCCCGTCCCAACTCCCGAGCCTGTCGGAGGTGGCGATCGGCCCGCTCCAGATCTTCGGGTAAAAATAACGCGGCATTTTCCAGTTGGATACTTTGGGCGGTGAGGTTGTGTCCAACCGAGTCGTGAATTTCCCGGGCGATGCGATTTCGTTCCTGCAAAATCGCCCGATCTTCGACCAAAATCGCGTACTCCCGAAGCTGCCGGTTCGCCTCAGCCAGTTCCCGGCGGCTCTGCTGTTCCGAGAGTAACGCCCCCACCAATAACAGGACAAAAACTAACACCAATCCGAATAGCAAACTGCTGTTGAATGTCAGGGTTAAAATCAGCCCGTGCAGGGGGTCAGAAGCCCGATGTTCCAAACCGTGCAGCCGCAGAAACGCCCACAGGAGAAAGGACCCGTAGGCGAGGAGGGCGACGACAATTCGCCCCCGCCAGGAAAATAACAGGCAGGCCCGGATGGCCACCACCAGCAGCAGGGCTGAGAAAAAGCTGGTTCCCTGCCCGCCGAAGGCCACGGCCAGCCAACTGAAGCCGAACCCCAAACCGGCGTACAGCCAGCGGATCGGGGCTTTTTGCGATCGCCCCGGCAGCCTCAACCCCATCAGGCCCAAACTGGCGATACTGACCGCCACGCCGGCGGGAAACCCGGGTCGGCGGGGCAAATTTTGCGGACCCATCATTCGCCGTCTCCCGTAACCGGGCGGGCCGTCGGGGGACTGGACTTGAGAGTGGACTTCCTGCCGCATCCAACCGGGACGGTAGGCGGGGGGGAGGGGGCTAAAAGCCGTCAAAAGGGCGATCGCGATTAAAACCCATTCCAAGTACAGTAGAAGGGGCACCGGAGACTTCGGACGACGAAACCATCGCATGGGGGATAAAATATCTCGTTGAATTGCTATAGTTTAAAACGCATCTGCCACCCATTTAAAGGGTAAAATCTCCGACCAACCTCGGGCATTTGGTACTTAAGGACTAGGTGAATAGGTCTTTGGTGCGATCGCCAACCTTCATTTCAATCCGACATTGTAACCATCCAAATTGGGAACTTTGATCGAGGCGATCGCGCCCCCTCCACCCCTATGATGAAATCAAAGCTCGAAAGAGTCAATCCTCAAAACAAGATTGAAGGAGATCGGACGATGAAAATGCAAAAATTATTCTCTACAATTGCAGTGACGAGTTTATTTCTTCCCCTGAGTGCGGCGGCGGCCTTCGCCGGTCCGGGTCGTGGCATGGGATTCAATGGTTTAAATTTGAGTGCCGAACAACAGCAAGAAATCCAAGAAATTCGCGATCGCACCTACGCCGATTCCGACACTCAGCGCCAGCAATTGCGGGAAAATCGCGATCAAATGCGATCGCTCCGGCAAAGTGACGCCAGCGCCGAACAACTGCGCCAACAGCGTCAAAACAATCAGGAATTGAGCCGCGCTTTGGGCGATCGGCGCTTCGAGACACAGTTGCAAATTCGCGACACCCTCACCCCCGAACAACGCGCCCAACTCGGTCAAGGTCAAGGGCGGGGTCGCGGCGGTCGCGGCGGCGGTCGCGGCGGCAATCAAGGAGATTGCCCCTACCAATAAATCGCAATGCCTACTCCCGCCTCTATTTTGGGGTTAATAACGGTTCTCAAAGTCCCCCTTTTTAAGGGGGATTTAGGGGGATCGCTCAAATCATATTCAGATGATTGGGGAGGTTTAGGAGGGGATAACCGGATCTGATATGATATGGCGATCGGGATATAGCAGTGTGAAATGATTCGTAAAAATCCGACTCGTTCAAAGCCCCCAGAATTGGGGGTTTGGGGGCCAGACAATTTTCCAATGATTTCCGATTGCTATAGTCTATGTCCAACCGAGTCCACGCAAGCGTGGACTTTTGCTGTGAGCCTTTAAATTCATTTCAAGGCAGGTGAAATCAGGGGCAGTTCCCCGACAATACAAACTCACTGCAACAAATGTTGCAACTCCGCCGATCGCTGTTTCAAACGGGCCGACAACAGCCGGACGATCGCCTTGTGAAATTCTTGTGCCAACTGCGGCTGTTCCGTCTCTATTTTCTCAAAGGCGACGGTCGAAAGATGGTAAAGATCGCTATTTTCTTCCGCGATAACGGAAGCCGATCGCGGCGCGTTCTGATACAACCCCATCTCCCCCAAAATCGTGCCGCCGGTGTAGGTTTGCACCCGCTTTTCGCTCCCGTCTTCCAACTCGAAAACAACGCTGACCCGTCCCGACTCCAGGAAATACAAACCGTCGGAGGGATCGCCCTGGCGAAATAAAGTCTCACCGGCGGCAATTTCCAAATATTGAAAATACCCCATCAACGTCTCGACATCTCGGGGTTCGGCAATGAACCGCCGCAGTTGTTCCGGCAGGGGAGAAACCCCGGAATCATCCAACTTCGACTCCTCCAAAAGCCGATCTTCGCACCACTCCAAACCGCGATCGAGGTCGGCAAACACCCGGAATGTCGAGTCCTCCGATTCCAAAATTTCGCCCTGTTTGAGTTGAGATTCCACCGCCGGTTGTAGGTTCGTCAATGCGATCGCCAAATTCTCCTTTTGGGCGATCTGGCGCAACTTGGCGAAACTCACCACCACCGAAGAATCGAGGCCGTTCACCAACCGAAAATCCAGCACCAAAAACCGCAGTGGCGGTTGGTCTTCCGCCCCCAACCGTTCCCGAACTTGCTTGAGTAACTTATTCGCCGTTCCGAAAAAGATAAATCCCTGCAATTCCAGGATGTAAATTTTCTCTCCCCGTTCCTGCAACAACAATTCCTGATCCCGCGATCGCTGGACGTAACTCTTGCGGTTGGCACCCGAAAACGTGTGTTTGGTCACGTCGATGCGGCTGTAATTGATGACGAACAAAACGATCGCCACCACCAAACCGACCGCCACCCCTTCCAACAGTTCAAAAGTTGCGATCGCCAGCAAAATTACAATCACCAAAAAATAGTCAGACTTCGGCAATTCAAACCAGGCGTCGTACAGCCACTCCACCAAAAACGACAGCCCCAGCAACAGCAGGAACCCCCCCAAAACCACCCTCGGAAACAGCGACAAAACCGAGATCCCCACCGCCAACATCACCGCAAAAACCGCCGCCGCCGACAGTGCCACCAACCGCCGCGACGCGCCCATTTTCGTCGCCAAAACGCTCAGAGACGTGACGTGAGAACCCACCAAACCGCCGCCCAAACCGGACAGCAAATTGGCGACCCCCGCCGCCCGCAATTCCCGGTTTAAATCGATATCGCGGTTCGTGATTAATTCCATGCTACTCGCCGTCAGCAGCAGTTCCAAAGTGGTGATAATCGTAATCGCCCCCATATCCCCCAGGCGATCGCCGATCGCGGACCAATTCGCCCGTTTCAGCGTCTCCAAACCCACCGGACGCCAGGAACCGCCCCCCTCGGGAAACGGACCCAACAACCACCCCCCGTCCGTCGCCGCCGCCAAAGACGTATCGGTGAACGCCAAAATTAGGTAAAAAGACACCAACGCCACGACGAAGCCGACGGGGAGCACCGGGAATTTCGGGTAGCGGCGGGACAGCAGCAGCAACGCCACCGCAAACGCCAACGCCGGCAACCACCGCAGCAATAAATCGGGTGCCAATAAAACTGGCAATTGGGCCCAATTCAATTCTTCCCCGGTGGTGACGGCGAACCCCCCCTCGAACAGCAGCCAACCAACGCCGGCGAGGAAGCCACCCACGACGGGATAGGGGATGAAGCGGATCAACTCTCCGGCTTTCAGGAGTCCGAGGATGAGGAGAAAAACGCCGGTGATTAAAGCCGTCAAACCGATCGCCACGATCGCACTTGAAAATAAAATATCGGGGGGTGCGTCTTCTGGCAAGCGATCGCCGATCTCGGCCACCATCAACGCCAAAATCGGCACGGCGGCGGGGAGGGGGATGGCGATCATCCCGGCGGGGGAAGAACTCAAAACTGCGACGATCGCGCAAATTATTCCCGCACTGAAAAAGGCGATGCCGATGCCGGCGGTGAGGAATTCGGCCAGGTGTTCGGAAAAAATTAAAGCGGCGTAGGAGATGCACATCGTCACGCCGATGGCGCCGACAACCACACCGGCGACGAGGCTGGAGAAAAGTCCCTCGGGGGAGAGTTCCGCTGCGATCGCCCGTTGCAGGTTGGGGAATTTGGAGCTTTCTAGAGTCATGGCTTGCGGTTGAGCGTCCGGACACGATCTTACTTAAAATACCAGGTTCGTCACCTTTGCCATCATCGCGACCCCGACGGAGAACTGTTTTGAAAGCAATACCGAAGTATTGATCCTAAAAAAAGAGGCGGAAAAAGGCGGCGATATTGGTGATCGCTCGCACCGGTCGGAAAACTTCCTCCGCCGTATCGCTGACGGCCGTCAGAGCGGAACGATTCACGACGACGACATCATTATTTCGCAACACCGGGTTATTTTCGGGGGAAACTCCGCTCGCGAGATCGACCAGTATCGTCTGGCGAGAAACCGTCCCGTTCGGGTTCAGACGGATGAGTTCCACGCTCCCTTTTTGGGCTCGAACCGGGTCGAAACTACCGGCAGCGAGTAAAGCCTGATTTAAAGGAGTATTCGGCGGCACCCGTATCGCCCCCGGATTGACCACTTCCCCGATCACATTCACGTTGATGGTTTCCGGCGAGAAGTTAGCCGATGCCAGGGTTTCCAACTCTTCCGGCGCGATCGCCTCGGCCGTGGGGACGACAATCGTATCTCCATCCTGCAAAAACAGATCCTGGGTGATATCCCCGGACTGCAACAGGTCCCACAGGTTGACCGTGAAAACCTGCAACCCGGAGCGGGTACTCCGGCGAAGTTCGATTTGACGGATATCGGCTTCCTCTTGAATTCCTCCCGCCACCTGCAGGGCTCGGGTGAGGGTGGGGAAATTGGCGGCGTCGCCGTCTTCGGTCGCCTGGGGCGCGATCGCATAGGAACCGGGACGGAAAACCTCCCCGACGACCGCCACCTGAACCGGGTCGATCGCCTGGGGGACGAGGCTGGTAGACGCGAACTGTCGCATTTGGGCCGGATCTGAAGATGTGGCCGTCGGCACGAAAATACTGTCCCCGTCCAGCAGCACCGGATTTTGGCTCAGATTCCCCTGCTCGACCAATTCGCCCAGGTCGAGGATGATGGGGCGATCGGCGGAATGGGC
Organism: Lyngbya sp. CCY1209; assembly: GCF_035615495.1. Lineage (GTDB taxonomy): Bacteria > Cyanobacteriota > Cyanobacteriia > Cyanobacteriales > Microcoleaceae > Limnospira. The sequence goes on from NZ_JAJENU010000570.1 coordinate 27,286, forward strand.
CCGCCGGAGTCGCACCTCCCTGACGTCCGCCGCCTGGGTGATGCCCCCGGCGAGGTTCAGGATGTCGGTCACGTGGGGAAATTGTTGTCCGTCTGCAAAGGTGACGGTGTAGGAGCCGGGACGGGACACTTCTCCGGCGATCGCCACCTGAATGGGCCGGGGTTCCACCAAACTGAGGGTGACAACAGGCTGTTGGAGGAGGCTGGCGTACTGTCGGGAAACGAGAATTTGAGCCTCGGGGATGGTGAGTCCCCCGACCCGGACGACGCCGACTCCCCGCAGGTTCAGCGTACCGTCAGCCAAAACCAGATATTCCCCGCTATATTTCTCGACGCCAAACACGTCGATTTGGACGCGATCGCTCTCCCCCAGGCGATAGGCGACTCCGGGTTGAATGGGAGAAGTCGAATCGGACGGAGGAGGCGTTTGGGCGATTCCCGGCGGGTAAATACCGAAGGCGATCGCGCTCAATAATGTGAGGCTGACCGCCGACTGACCGAAAGTAGAACGTCGCATAGATTCGGGTTTGGGGCAATTGGGACGGTGGGAAAAACTCGGAGTTTTTAACTTTAATATTGTAGCTCAGGTGAAGCCGAGTTGTCCCACGATCGGCGATGGTTTCCCATTTCTTATCACCCCTTGTTATTTCAAGGGCGATCGCTATTCTGGCAGGAGATGACTCACAAATAGTTTCAGCCACAGAAATGGCAAAAACCACTCCAAACCCACCGTCGGCGGAATCAGATAAAAGCCGAATAAAAGACCGATGCTAAACAATAGTAGCGCCACGGGACGACCCAGATCGCGGGGGACGGTCAAAATCAAACTAGACCCCAAAAGTAAGAAACTGTAAGTCAAACCAAAAAAGAACCAATCTCCGCCGCGAAAGAGGGTCGCCACGATGAATAAATGCAGGCCGTGAATCGCTACGAAACCGAAGTGGTGGCGGAATGTTTGACCGGGGCGATGATACCAGCGTTTGGCGGCGGGGGTGGCGTTGGTGACAATCCCTCCGGTGAGGTCGAAAGCGAAAAGGGTGGCGATCGCGAGTTGTACGGAATTCCAAGGAAGCTGCCAGGAGAGCGCGACGAGGGGAAGGGCGATCGCGGCTGAGATAGAGGACACAAATTGAAGCCATAACTCGCCGGGGGTCCCATGGGGGCCGACAATGCGATCGAGCCTTTAAAAAGACACGGCTTTCAAGCTCTCGTCCTTTTCTCGTAAAAACTATTTTAGCAAACATGATATCATTCAAAATCCGGTGACATTTTCCCACTGTTCATGACAACTCATCCAACTCTCCGTGTCCTCTGTGCCTCTGTGGTTAATTTTCCGAATTGAATCATCTAAAAAAAAGGCAGGGGCAACCCCCCGCCTTCTTTCAAATCAAAATTAAACGAGCCATTAAGCCTTCGCGACTTCCTTCTTCTTCTCCTCTTCCGCCGCCAAGAACTTCTCCAACTCCGTCAGCGCGTCCGCATCCACCTTCGTCTGCATCGGGCAGAATTTCGGGCCGCACATCGAGCAGAATTCGGCCGTTTTGTAGATGTCCGCCGGCAGGGTTTCGTCGTGGTACTCCCGGGCGCGATCGGGATCGAGGGACAATTCAAACTGTTTGTTCCAGTCGAAATTGTATCGCGCCGCCGACAGTTCGTCATCGCGATCGCGCGCACCCGGACGATGACGCGCAATATCCGCCGCGTGGGCCGCAATTTTATACGCGATCAAACCATTCCGAACATCCTCCGCATCCGGAAGCCCCAAATGTTCCTTCGGCGTCACATAGCACAGCATCGCCGTCCCGTACCATCCCGCCATCGCCGCACCGATCGCGGACGTGATATGGTCATAACCGGGAGCAATATCCGTCACCAGCGGTCCCAACACATAGAAGGGCGCCTCGGAACACTCCTCCATCTGCTTCTTGACGTTGAACTCGATCTGATCCATCGGAACGTGACCGGGGCCTTCCACCATCACCTGGACGTCATGTTCCCAGGCGCGGCGCGTCAACTCTCCCAGCGTCTTCAACTCCGCCAGTTGCGCCTCATCCGATGCGTCGTGGGTGCAACCCGGACGCAGGGAATCCCCCAAACTGAACGAGACATCGTACTTCTTGAAAATTTCGATAATGTCGTCGAAGTGGGTGTAAAGGGGATTTTGCTTGTGGTGGTGCAGCATCCACCGGGCGATGATCCCGCCGCCCCGAGACACAATCCCGGTAATCCGATTCCGCACCAAAGGCAAATACTCGATCAAAATCCCGGCGTGAATCGTCATGTAATCCACACCCTGCTGGGCGTGTTTTTCGATGATATGCAGGAAATCGTCCGGCGTCAGCTTTTCGATGTTGCCGTGGACGCTTTCCAAAGCCTGATAGATCGGGACCGTCCCGATGGGAACCGGGGAAGCGTCGATGATGGCGGTGCGGATGGTATCCAAATCGCCCCCGCCGGTGGACAGGTCCATCACCGTATCGGCCCCGTATTTCACCGCCAAATTCAGCTTGTCCACTTCTTCCTGCAAGTTGGAGGAGTTGGGGGAGGCGCCGATGTTGGCGTTGACTTTGCACTTGGAGGCGATTCCGATGCACATCGGTTCCAAATTGGGGTGGTTGATATTGGCGGGAATAATCATCCGACCCCGTGCCACTTCGTCCCGAATCAAGTCGGCGGGGAGGTTTTCCCGAGTCGCCACATGGTGCATTTCCTCGGTAATGATTCCCTGGCGGGCATAGTGCATCTGAGACACGTTAGCCTGCCCGCGTCGCTTGGCAACCCATTCAGCTCGCATAATTTATTCCCTCTGTTAACAGCTTCCCTACGCCGGTACTAGCCGGACTCAGGTTCCAAGGGTGTCTCTCAGCCTGGACTTCGCAGGCACCCCTAGCTCTGTGAATTAGTTGAAGATGTTAACACTTCTGGCGGGACTTGAGCCAGGATCGGTTAATAAATGTTCATGTCGATTTGTTACGAGATGGGGCGGGAGGCAGAATTGATAATTATCAATTATCAATTATCAATTATCAATTATCAATTAAATTCCCGACTCCCGACTCTGGACGATGAGGACGGAACAGGGGGCGCGGTGGACGACGAAGTTGCTGACGCTGCCGAGTAGGGCTTCGATGACCCCCTGGTGTCCCCGGCGGCCCACCACGATCAGATCCGTCCCGAAATCCTTGGCCATCTGACAGATGCAGCGTCCGGTGTCTCCCATTTTCCAGTTCCAGTCTGCGGTGATATTTTGGTCCGCGGCGCGGCGGACGCAGGAATCCAACCAACTGCGGATGTGGTCGAGTTCGCTTTCGAGTCGTTCCTGCATGATCTGGGAGTAGCGGGCGATGTTGCTGGCGTGGAGGTCGCTGTAGCCGTAGGGGTCGGGGTCGTTCACTTCCAGGCGGTGGAAGATCATCAGTTGGGCGCCGTTTGGTTTGGCCAGGGCGATCGCTTCTTCGAGAACGATTTCGCTGTGGGAGGAGCGATCGAGCGCCACTAAAATTTTTTGATATCCCATTTTTGCTGTCCTCCGTTCGGTTTGTGACCCGGCCCCGAAATCCTCGTGACCCGCCGTTTCCCGGATTCTGCCCGCCGTCCGGAGAGCCAACTTTGTGAGGCTGGGAATTAAAGATTTAAAACCGCTTTTAGTATTCAATATAACATTTTTACGACCGCAAATCTGCTACTCAACGCAACGAAAAAAACGGACAAGCAGCTCAACTCCCGAGCCCGGGGCAGGGACGGGAGTCGAGACTGGGGCGATCGATTGATAATTATCAATTATCAATTATCAATTATCAATTAATCTTTCACCAGTTCGTTGTTGATTTCGTTGACGGGTTGACGCCGCAGTTCGACGGATTCCGATCGCGGCAGGAGATCGAAGACTTCCCGGAAGACATCATCGACTCGCTCGTAGGACACCAGCCCGATTTCGTCCAGGACGACTTCGCCGGACTCGTCGATGAGTACGGTTTGGGGGACGTATCCGCGATAGTAATAGCCCGGTTCCGTGGGGGATTGGGTCCCGTTCTCGGCCACGATCGCATCGACGTTGACGGGGATGAAGTCCGCGGCCCGCCCGTAAAATTCTTGTAGCCGGGAAACCGTGGTGGAAAACAGTTTGCAGTCTTTGCTGTCGTCGAGGAAAAAGACCAGGAGGGCGGGTTTGTGGATTTTTAACGACTGGGACAGTTCGACTCGGGGCGGGACGAGGGACCCGTTTCCGCCGTAGAGGGCGAAAATATTGCCGTCGAAGTGATCGTCGTCGATATTCGCCCAAGCCGGGGCACTTCCCAGAAACATCGCCAGGATGAGACTCAGGGCGACGGCGAGTAAGCCCGTGGGGATGAGTCGCACCCGGGGACGGACGGAGGCTCGGTCAGATGAGATGGGGTTGGATGTGAACACTGTCATCAATGAGTTGGGGCACCTAGCTTCATGAATTGTTACACTTTTTCAAGTTTATTTTACATTGGGCGATCGCAAAATTGGAATTTCCCCGCCCCGATCCGGTTTGCCTTCGCGCCGTCCGACCCCAAAATCCGGGCTTTTTTGACCGCGACACCCGCTTTTATTTCGGCCCGTGTTTTTTTTTTCGGCTTCATTCTCTGATCGTTCGGCTTTGACGATATTTTCTATATTGACTTCAAATCGACATTAAATGCATCTAAATCTACGATTTAAAATTTATTGTCGGTTTTAATTATTTTTATATTTTAATTTTTATCAAATAATATAAAACGATATTATTTTTCCGTTTGACCCCCATCGACCGCGATCGGATGGCGCTCCTTTTCGGGGGTCGAACCGCGATCGCGATCGGCCACAAATTCTTCGGAACGACCGCTCCGTTCCCGGGGCGGGGGGTCGGGGGCGGAGTGGCGGGGACGGAATCGAAAAAGTCGCCCGAACACCCGCTGCGAGGGACAAAGCGCCCCCCGAACCCCTCCGGTTTTGCGGTCTGGAAAAGCCGAGTCCCCCGACCCGTTCTCGGGGGGGGTGGCGGACGAAATGTTAAAAACTATTACAAATCGACTAAGGATGTGAACGTGACGCCTCAAAATTACATTGCGATAGGTCATCGTGTCGCGGGGTTAAAAACGGGAGCGAATTGTGACCGACGGGCGATGTCTAGGCCCTGAAGCGGGACAACTGCCGCCGGTGCCGTGCAATCCCCTCGGGTCTCGTCCGCCCCGGAGAGAATCTCGCCGACCCAACCCGACCTAGCGGGGTTCCATCCGGCAAAACGGCCGGAAAGCCCAAACCTCTCCGGCGCGATCGCGATCGGAGAGAATCACGCGGTAATCTTGGCCGCGGCCAAGGCTTGCCCTCTCAGGAGAAGTTCCCGCCACCCCCCGCCCCGAGCGGAGTGATGAGGGGCCTTCCCCAAGCTGAGAAGCAACGACCTCTGGCTCGTGACGAGACGAGTCGTTGGCGTAATCATGAACACATTAGCTAAACCCTGTGGTAGAAAATGAGTATCGTTACCAAATCCATCGTGAATGCAGACGCTGAAGCGCGTTATCTGAGCCCGGGTGAGTTGAACCGGATCAAATCTTTTGTCACCACCGGCGAACGTCGGGTTCGGATCGCCGAAACCCTGACGGGCGCCCGCGAGCGCATCGTCAAAGAGGGCGGAAATCAACTGTTCCAGAAGCGCCCCGACGTCACTTCTCCCGGTGGAAATGCCTACGGTGAAGAAATGACCGCCACCTGCCTGCGGGACCTCGACTACTACCTGCGTCTGATCACCTACGGAATTGTGGCCGGCGACGTGACCCCCATCGAAGAAATCGGGGTCGTCGGCGTCCGCGAAATGTACAAGTCCCTCGGTACTCCCATCGAAGCCGTAGCTGAAGGGGTGCGGGCCATGAAGGGTGTCGCCACTTCCCTGCTGTCTGGAGAAGATGCGGCCGAAGCCGCCCAATACTTTGACTACCTCATCGGTGCGATGTCATAGGCGCGGCCAACGCCCTGATCAATCTCTGACCACCTTAGATTAAGCGACCATTAGCAAACGAAACCATCATGCAAGACGCAATCACTTCCGTAATCAACTCCTCCGACGTTCAAGGTAAGTACCTGGATTCGAGTGCCCTCGACAAGCTGAAAGCTTACTTCGCCACGGGTGAACTGCGCGTCCGCGCCGCCACCACCATCAGCGCCAACGCCGCTAACATCGTCAAAGAAGCGGTGGCCAAGTCCCTGCTGTACTCCGACATCACCCGTCCCGGCGGAAATATGTACACCACCCGCCGTTACGCCGCCTGCATCCGCGACTTGGACTACTACCTCCGCTACTCCACCTACGCGATGCTGGCCGGCGACCCGTCCATCCTGGATGAGCGCGTCCTCAACGGTCTGAAGGAAACCTACAATTCCCTGGGCGTACCCATCGGTGCCACCGTCCAAGCCATCCAAGCCATGAAAGAAGTGACCGCCTCATTGGTGGGCGCCGACGCCGGCAAGGAAATGGGCATTTACTTTGACTACATCTGCTCTGGCTTGAGCTAAGATTCCCCGAATCGGAACCGAGAAGTAGCGGAAACAACACTGCGGCTCGATTCTGCCATTCATCTCAACTTGGGGCCAGGGAAGTCTGGAGTGAGTGCTAGACCGCCAAAGGCTTGTCGGTATCGGTTGATAAGTTTTAGCGAGCTAGTATTGACTCCCGACTCCCGGCCTTCAATCGTTTAAATATCAGTGTCAAAATTATCGACTTAACCCAGGAGAACGATACCCATGAGAATGTTCAAAGTGACGGCTTGCGTTCCCAGCCAAACTCGGATTCGGACTCAGCGCGAATTACAAAACACCTATTTCACCAAATTGGTTCCCTACGACAACTGGTTCCGGGAACAGCAACGCATCATGAAGATGGGTGGAAAAATCGTCAAAGTTGAATTGGCAACGGGCAAGCCCGGAATGAACACGGGGTTGATGTAATGCTGCAAACGCCAGCCGCCTTGGCGGTGTGGCGTCTCGTTCGCCCGCGCCCATTTCGCTTCAGTCGCGGGGGCGATATCGAAACAATCAAAATTTGAAAGGGTGCCGTCAACTTCCCTCCCGGCCTCCGCTATGATAGATAGACCGGTGCGATTCGTTCGGGAACGAAATAGGGCTGAAATACCTGAAATAACTTCCCGGTAAGGCTTCCATCCCCTTGGATGGATAT
>NZ_JAJENU010000571.1:0-12585 GCF_035615495.1 Lyngbya sp. CCY1209
TCAGTAGGGTGGGTTAGGCGCGGCAGTAATTTTTCTGAAAAACCGACAACTTTTCATTCGCGCCGTAACCCACCATTACAGATTATTTCAGGGAACGCACCCTACAATTAAGTCTGAAGTCCCCCAAGGTTGGGGGATTTAGGGGGCTGAAGTCCCCCAAGGTTGGGGGATTTAGGGGGCTGAACTCCCCCAAAGTTGGGGGATTTAGGGGGCTGAATTACCCCCACTTTTTTGGGATTTAGGGGGCTGAACTCCCCCAAAGTTGGGGGATTTAGGGGGCTTGCTACTGCCGCAAATTCGCATCCTGAAGTTCGCCCGGACGAATGGCGATCGCCTCCGTTCCATTCCCCCGCCGCACTTCAAATCGCAGCGGCTTTCCGATTTGGGATTTCTCCACAATTCGCTGCAACTGATCCGCCTCCGTGACGCGATCGCCATCAATTTTAGTAATCACGTCGCCGCGACGCAAACCCGCCCGTGCCGCCGGACTGTCCGGAATCACCTGCACCACCAAAACCCCCTCAATTTCGGGAACCAAAAGCATCGAATTGGGGTCGCTGTTAGCTTCCTCGGCAATTTCCGGAGTCAGAGAAATCATCCGAATTCCGATGAACGGGTGGGGGATTCTTTCGCCCCTCGCCAATCGATCTTTAATTTCCTTCGCCGCATCGATGGGAATGGCAAATCCGATGCCCTGTCCGTCCGCCCGGATCGCCGTATTGATGCCGATCACTTCCCCCCGTTCATTCAACAAAGGACCGCCAGAATTTCCGGGGTTGATCGCCGCGTCGGTTTGGATGAATTCCAGCCGCTTATCCGGGATTCCCACTTCCGAACTGAGGCGATTCAGGGTACTGACAATTCCCAGGGTGACGGTATTATCCAATCCCAAAGGATTTCCCACCGCGATCGCCCAATCTCCCACCTGAACTTCCGCAGAATTGCCCAGTTTCGCGACGGGAAGATCCGTTCCTTCCACCTTCACCACCGCCAGATCCGAGGGTTCGTCGGCACCTTTGACTTCCCCTTGCAATTCCCGTCCGTCCCGCAGCGTCACCGTCACGCGATCGGCCCCCCGGACGACGTGGGCGTTGGTTAAAATAACGCCATTGCTGTCAACAATAAAACCCGATCCTTGCCCCCGCTGCTGGTATTCTTTCGGGAACTGAGGAAAGCCATCGTCACCGAAAAAGCGGCGGAAAAACGGGTCGTCAAAAAACGGGTCCGGGAGATTCGTGGAAACCGTCCGTTCCGTATCGATCCGCACCACCGCCGGCCCGACGCGGTTCACCGCCATCGCCACAAAATTGCCCGCCCGTTGGGGTGCGATCGCCACCGATTCCGGTTCAGCAACAGGGGCGACAGCAGCAACCTCCGCCACCTGCGGACTCGTCGCCTTGGCGGGGGGCAGAAACACACCGGGGAACACCCGCAGCGATGCCAGGGTCAGCCCCACGCTCAACACCACGGCGATCGCATAACCGCCCCACTGGCGGAACAGATTCGATTCTTTTTTGCTATCCTGCATTCACGATCCTCCAATTTTCATCCTGTTTTTAAAAACCGAAAAAACTTCTATTATACTATAGCAATTTTCAATGATTCGCAAAAATTTGATTCGCTAAAAGCCCCCAGAATTGGGGGTTTGGGGGCCAGAATTGGGGGTTTAGGACCCCGAAAATCGTCCCTCATCAAAGCCCCCAGAATTGGGGCTTTGGGGGCCAGAATTGGGGGTTTAGGACCCCGAAAATCGTCCCTCATCAAAGCCCCCAGAATTGGGGGTTTGGGGGCCAGAATTGGGGGTTTGGGGGCCAGAATTGGGGGTTTGGGGGCCAGAATTGGGGGTTTGGGGACTCATACTATCCGATCGCCGGCCACAGAACCCGACTCGCCGCCTTCAGCCAGCGGTTCGCCCGTTCCCACCATCTCGGCGCCTTTTCCTCCACCACTTCCGAAGCGATCGCCTCCACGTCGATAACCGTCGAATTTGCCCATTCTGCGGTATCGAAATTGCGGATCGGACGAGTCGAATACATTTTCGCCCCCGCCGCCGCAGGCCCTTGTTTGCCACTCCGCCGCACCCGCCCCATTTCATCGATCCAAAGATATTCTACCGTTTCAAACCGGTCAAAAATTGTGCTGCTAGTCATAATTTATCCCTCCTGAGATTCCCAATTCTACAAGCTGATATTTTCCAAATTTTGGCGGGGATTGAAATTGCCGATTTTCCGCAATTCTTCGTACAACTCCCGCTGGCGATCGCCCACTTGTTTCGGCGTCACCACCTTCAACCGCACGATCTGATCGCCCCGTTCCTTCCTCTTCGGAACCGGCCAACCCTTCCCCCGCAGCCGCAGGGACTGCCCCGAATCCACCCCCGGCGGAATCCTCATCGTCACCTGTCCGTCCGGCGTCGGAACCTGAATTTCCCCTCCCAAAACCGCCTCTTCCGGAGTAATCGGAAGTTCGCAGATAATATTATTTCCGTCGAACTGGAAAAATGGGTGGGGTTCGAGTTCCACTGTCAGATATAAATCCCCCCGTTTCTGAGAAGTGGGGCTGACTCCCCCCTTCCCCTTCACCCGGATGCGACTGTCCGGTTTCGCCCCCGGCGGAATCCTCACCCGGATCGTTTCACCATCCAAAGTAAATTTCTTTTCTACCCCCCGAAAGGCTTCCGAAAACGTCAGCGGTAACGAGGCGGTAAAATCCCTGGGGGGAATATCGCGATAACCCGCATATCCGCCCCCGAAAAAGTCTCCGAAATCGTCAAAACCGGCGGAATTTCCACCCTGAGAATAGCCGTAGGATTGGCGTGAAGATGCCCCTCCGAACCGCCCCAGCAATTCGTTGATAAAGTCTTCAAAATTGCCGTACTGTCCGAAGTCGAAATCTTCAAAACCACTTCCCGGCGACGTTCCCTGACCCGCCTGTTGCCAATACTGGCCGAAGCGATCATACTTCCGTCGCTTCTCCGGATCGGTCAAAATTTCCTGGGCTTCGTTGATGTCTTTGAATTTCTGTTCCGCCTCGCGATTGTTGGGGTTGAGGTCGGGGTGATATTTTCTCGCCAACTTCCGAAACGCCTTTTTTATGTCGTCGGTGCTGGCATTTTTATCCACCCCCAAAATCCCATAATAATCTTTGTAATCCGTCGTCGCTGGCATGGGCGATACCTCCCAATTTCTCTACATGATAACAAAGTTGGGAATCGGGTCAAATGCTCTCCGACCTGTGCCGCCCCATTCCCAACTTATTGATTCTCATATTAACAGTCTATCCGTTGTTGCGCTTTAGCGCTTCCACGGGCTGAAGCCCAACAACAAGATTATAATTGATTTACCCGAGTTCGACTTTCACCACCCGGTGCTTCTCTTCCTCGGCTTTGGGAAGGGTCAAGCTGAGAATGCCGTCTTTGTACTCTCCGCGAACGTCGGTATTTTGAACCCGAACCGGAAGGGGGATCACACGGCGGAATTTGCCGTAGCGGAATTCGCTGCGGGTCACGCCTTTTTCTTCCGCGTGGGTTTCGGATTTCCGTTCGCCCCCGATCGCGATCGCATCCGCCGTCACCTGCACGTCAATGTCTTCGCGATTCATTCCCGGCAATTCTAATTTCAGGTGCAATGCTTCGGGAGTTTCGTGGAGTTCGGCCGGGGGAACGAAGGCCGCGCCGACATCTTCCGTGCTGGTCGTCAAACTGTCGAACAGGTGGTTCATTTGACGTTGCAGAGTGTCGATTTCCCGGAAGGGTTCCCAACCAAAACGAACCAGTGCCATTGTCTTGTCCTCCTGTTTAAAATCCCTGTCGGTTTCTGGGTGCGCTTGCTACCCGCTTGATTTCAAGAATAGTCCATTCAACCTTCGATGTGGATTCGGTTTTAACCACTGAAAAGATGGGAATAGCCGAACCACGATCGCACCCCCGCAATGGTACGCCAAACCGAACTTTGCCGGTGGGGTTGACATCACCTGATCATTGATAATTAATAATTTTTGAAAAAATCGACGCCGAATTTTGGGGAAAGGGGTTGACATTTTTCCGCCGGGGGGCGATAATGATTCCGTGGGGGTAACACGCCCATACACATGATTAAATAATCAACATAGCGATCGCAGGAATTACGAGAAAAGGACAAGAGTTTGAAAGCTACGTTTTTTAAAACGTAGATGAAAAACGAACGGCGACTTGAGTCGCCTTGAAAAATAAGTCTAAAAAGTTGTCATTTCACCTCTTACCTCTTACCTCTTGCCTCTTGCCTCTTACCTCTTGCCTCTTACCTCTTCACCCATTCCCCACTCCCTGCTGTAAAATATCCCTATCCCGCAGAAATTTAGAAAGACTGAGGACATCAAACATGACGATTTGGGTCAACGAACAGATCGATCCGTCCGGCATCATTTATTCCTGCATCGCCTGCTGCGACGAAACTCAGGCGAAAGACTGTCACGAGACATTTAAAAACGATCTGACGGACGCCCAAAAACAACTGGGTTGGGTCGCCCGCCTGCGGACCGTCGAATCCTGGGACGATGTACCGGTGAGCGCTTTAAAACTTAACTAAAAACGCTCCAATTGGCTGCCAAAATATCGCCGGTAAAGCTCGCAACTGACCGTAGCGTGATCGCCCTCCAGATTCACCAGCCCCATGCTTTTGAGTTTGAACCCCGACACCTGGTCGAGTCGGATCGGTTCGGTCGCCTGCACGGTTTTGCGATACGCGATCGCCAACTCGGGATTTTGCTGCAAGTGCCACAATTGCATATGCAGGTGACGGCTGTAAATTCCCGTTTCCCTCGTCGCCTCCGACAGCAAATTCGGGAGGGGGACATTCCGAGTCATGGCTTCGTAGAGCGCCAGCCGCACCAGATAGGGAAACCCCCCCACCAGTCGGCACAACTGCGTCAGTTCCTCCGAACTCAACTGCAACCCGTGGCGGCTGGCCAACTCCACAACCTGCACCGGGGTAAAGGGCGGCAACTCCAGGGAATGCCCGACATTGAAGGGGGATTGGTTGGTGTTTAAGGGGATGTAAACGTCCGTGGAGTGGACGATGAGCAGCCGCAGTTTCCGCCAAATCCCGATATCTCGGGTTTCTTCGTGCCAAGACCGCAGCAATGTCAAAACATCTCTGGCCAGGGAGGGGTGCTCGAAAAGCTGGTTCACCTCATCCAAAGCCAGGAGCAGGGGGGAGTCAATTTTTTCGAGCAAATATTCCTGAAAATAGAGCGAACAACTCACCAACGCCCCCATATCTTCGTCCCAGAATTCATCCAACAGGGAAGGCAGTCCCATCTGTTGCGCGACGTTGGCGCACAGCCACCGCAAAAACCTGTCCGTCGAGGCGAACAGCTCACTTTCAACCTGGTTGAAACTGAGGCGGACCGGAGTCAAACCCTGCCCTTCCCCGTGGGCGAGTACCCGGGCCATCAGCGAGGTTTTCCCCATCTGTCGGGGCGCCTTGATGCGGAGCAGCACCCGGGGTTGTAAAATTTCTTGATAGCAAATCGATTCGATGGGCGGGCGCTCGATGTAGAGTTGCGAAGCCAGGGGGACCTGTCCCTCGGGAGACTCTATCCCGATGCCGCCGTCCCCGGAGAGCGGGCCGGGTTTTGACATAGGGTCCGCCCTCACACTCTCGCCCCCAAAATTTCCGTAACCGCTCAACTGATTTTCGAGAAGCGACCGGCAGTTCGTTTTGCTCACCTTTTCCCCGAGGATGTCGGAGAGCATTTGCCAGAGCCGGGGGGCCACCCCATTTTTTAAATATCTGGGGGAGTAGCCGTTTTCCGTAGCAATTTCGTCGTAGGTCTTTTTGAGATTTTGCAGCGATTCGTCCAAGACCACTTTTTCGATGTAGCTGAGAGGGTTTCCCCGCCTCGAGAGTACCAATGCTTCTGCAAACTGCAGCAATTTTTCGCGATTTGTCATGATCGACCAGCCTGACCCTTAGAACATGGGAGATTAAACCTATTATAAGGCGATCGGTCGATGCATCAATTTTTTGAGAACTCAATTGGGAATTTCCCAAACATCAACCACACCCGGGTATCAACTCGCGTCGGTTCTGAAAGGGTTATCGAGCAATTTTTTTTGATTGATTATCGATTTGATGGGGATGACAGGAAGATCTCGTTCATCAGGGAAATTACAGGGGTCGCGGTAACTTTTTTGACATCGCCGTAGATCTTCAAAAAGAGGCATCGGCTAGGGAGATAAATAAACGGATTGCCCCTGATGCCGGGATAGAACCGATCCGAGACCTCATCAAGGTGAGATCGAATCGCATCCCAGCGCATCGGGAGAGCCAACCCAGAGCCAGCGCGATCGCCAACCCAATATTGAGCTGAGAGAGAGTCGTTTTTGGTGAGATGCTACGAAAGGCTAGTTGCTCTTTTTACTCTCCCTTCAACTGTCGTCCATTATGACAAACTATCCGCACCGGTGAGAATACATAAAGTTAACATCTTTCCGACTGTAACTTTCATCACAAAATATATCAGTCGATCCCATTGACGATCCTTGATGGAGAGAACGAATGGAGCCGCGATCGCTTGTCAGTCCTGATTTCAGAGATTTACCTATCATTAAACGTGCAATTTGTCAATCCACAAACTTCACAAACTGTGGCGTAAATTGCCAAATAAGAAGTGACTTTTGTGGCTCGGTCAAATCGGTTCCAGAATCGCCCCACCCATCATTGATTTTATCCTTTATTTCAAGCCGAATTCCGTTTGAATTGAAGGCGATCCAAAGCGATCGCACACATCAGCCCCGAAACGACGAGGCTGACATTTGGGGCCGAGAATCGCTAGGAATCGCCTTTTTTATCGAAATCCAACGCCACCGAATTCATGCAGTAGCGCTTTCCGGTCGGGGCTGGACCATCGTCAAAAACGTGGCCCAGGTGGGCATCGCACTGGGCACAGAGAACCTCGGTGCGGCGCATGAAGAGGCTATTATCATCCTCGTATTGTACACTATCTTCACCGACGGGCGCCCAAAAACTCGGCCAACCCGTCCCTGAATCGAATTTGGTATCGGAACTGAACAACTCGTTGCCGCAACAAACGCAGCGGTAAACGCCCTTTTCCTTATTGTCGTGATAGGGGCCGGTAAAGGCCCGTTCCGTCCCCTTCTTTCGGGTGACTTTAAACTGCTCGGGCGTGAGCTGTTCCCTCCATTCCGACTCACTTTTTTTAACTTTTTCCACCATGATTCGACACTCCGATTTTTCGTCTACTTGAAGTTGAGGTCATCTGTATCCTAACGCGATCGCCCGAAACTGACAGGTGAGGTTTTCACCATCGTCGCAACGCCCCAAAATGAAGAAGCCGAAACCCATCCGATTTCGACTCCCATTCCAGTATCCCGAAGTGCGACTTCAGCTCAGATATCGGTCAATTGAGCGCCAGCCACTTTTGGGCGTTGAGCCGCTGCACCACGCCGAACACCAGCAAATCCAAATTGATGCGGCGCTCGTCCCCCAAAAACCCCTCGATGCTGCTCGGTTGCGTGCCGTCCGCCGCCCAGGAGAAGAACTTGGGCCCCTTGATATCCTCGCCGGGAAAGTACACCGTAAACTGGCGGCGGCCTCCGAGCCAACTGCCCTTCACCTGCGGGCACTCCTCCGCAATCTTCAGACTCGGCGGGAACTTTCCATTCACGAATTGCAACTGCAGATCTTCAATTCCCTGTTCCTGAAGCGCCGTTTGCAGGGCCGGAACATAGTGCCCCTCCATAAACTCCGGAAACGGCTTGTCTTCGACGGCGGGGGGTTTCTCCTTTTTGGCCTTAGCCGCGGGTTTTTTCTGTTCTTCTTCTGACATCGATGCTTCCTTATTGAAATTCAGCCACAAGCTCCGGCGGAGCATTGCCGATATTTTATCGCGATCGGCTAAATTTCCGGCAACCCTATAAGGTTGCCCCCACAAAGCAGAAACATGAAACAGTGGTGGGGGCAGTGCCTCTGTGCCTGCCCTCCAACCGATTTCCCGAACGGCTAAATCTCCGCGTAAGCTCGTTCCACCAGCCGCCGCGCCAGGGTTTGAATGCCGGTGTGGGTGTAATAATTGGTGGTCATGTCCAGGAAGGCGCCCACATAGTCCAACTTGTCATCGGCGATATCCACGAAACCCTGCAAATTTTTGACCACCTTCTCCGGGGTCAGATCGCGATCGCCCACAAAGCCACTCATCCAACCCGTCACCGAATTGAAACTTTCCTGGACGAAATTCAACTTCCCGGAGGCGTCGTCCCCCGGAATCATCGGGTTGATGCGTTTGAAACCCTCGCTTTTCTGCAATTCCGAAGGCGTCAGACCCGAAACGATCTCCAACACCCGCTGAATGAAATCGGGTCCGAGGGGGATCAACCCGTCCAAACACACCAACGCCGCCATCCGCATCAGGGACTCGCCGCTGTAGTCCGCCAGGGACCCCACGAAATCCCCGATGCTGTCCCCCGGAATGCCGTTAATTTGGCAAAACGCCACCAACTCCGCCACCACCTTCAGGGACAAGTCGATCGCCTGGGCTTTGTCCGCCTTGGGGGTTAAATTGCCCAGAAATCCCAGAAAACTAACATTTTCGCTGACCTTATTGGCTAATGCCGCCGTCCCCAATGCACTCCCCGCACTGTCGATTTTCTCGTACAGCCACAGCGCCCTTTGGTAGCCTTCCGACTTGTCATTGTAGAGCCACAGGGCCCGTTCGCTGATATCCTGAATTAATCCTGGGTCGTCCTCCCCGGTGACGGTTTGGACTGTATTGGCGAAACCGACCACATTTTCCCACTGGCCGGGAACGGCAAAATCCAGGCCCTTCAAGACCATGACGGTGATGCCGCCGGTGGGCAGGTCGTCCACCAATTCGATGATAGATTTGCTCACGGTGAGACTCCTATAATTAACGCAATTTGGATAGACCGTTGAGATCGAACTGTTGCAGCCAAGCTTCACGATCGCCCGGCGCCATCGATGTTGACTGCACCTTCACCTGAAAGCGATCGCCCACTAGCAGCGCCGTGGTATTGTTGCCGACGGTGGTAGCGGGATAGCCCGCGATCGTCTGGCCGCTGTCCCGAAACTTGTTGAGGGCGCTGGGGTTATTGGCGACATCGTTGATAGACAGCATCGCCAATTCCGTCCCCCCCTGGGAGAGTTTCGCCTGGGCGAACCCCTGCTTTTCCTGGCGGAACGTAATTTGATACTCCCCGCCACCCTTGGGAAAATATCGGTTGAATTTGCCGCCCGCGATCGGTTCGGCGGTGGCCACATCCGTCGCGGTTCCCCCGGTTCCCGCGTTTTGGGGGGGTGCGGTGGTCGTTGCCCCGCAAGCCGACAGCAGCAAAGAGAGACTGAGGACGAAAGCGCAGAAAAATCGTGGCAAACGGTTAAATATCATAAAGTTCCCCATTATGGAACGACGGGCGAAACCAATCGCCCCAATATCAGTTGGTTTGATTGTATGCCACGGCGGGAATTGATTCGGATCTTTTCTTCCGCAGATTTCGCAGATTTCGCAGATTCAGTGGAAAAATGAAAAATGAAAAATGAAAAATGAAATTTTCCCCATTCCCCATTCCCCATTCCCCATTCCCGACTCCCTAATACCGACTCCCGACTCCCTACTCCTGCATCGGTTCCCAAATTTTGAGCAAATACTCGCACCACTGCGCCGCCAGGGGAATCTCCGTGAAGGGGATGCGGATGGGGTCGGGTTGCTCTCGCATGATAAATTCGAGTTCGACGGATTTTCCCTTGGGTGGGGGGGACTCGAAATCCACCGATTTGTTATCCACCAACAGCCAGATTGATTGCACGTCCTTGAGAGAAAAGGTTTCCAGCTTGACCGGGCCCTGGCGGGTGGGCTGGCCCCAGGTCAGTTCCGTCCCCTTTTGACCCAACACGGCATAGATATCATATTTGGCTTGATCGAATGGTTCCGCCCAAATTTTGTAGGCTTCGACTTTCTGAAATTCGTTCCACCCCGACCATGCCAGTCCGATAAATACGGCTAGGAGGGGAAGCCACAGCAAACCTCGTTCCATAATTTACCCGTTTACTTATTTTTGCAATTCTCGTCCGACATCGGAGATGGCGGATAGAATGGGATCACCGATCCGATTTTTGTCCCGTCTGTGCGCTTGCAGCCGGACAAATCAGCCGTTCTGTATGGCGAAATACCGATGAAAAGATTTTTACTACTGTGCTTGTTCTTGCTTGGGTTGGGCTGGGCGGTTTCTAACTTTACCGGCTTGGCAACCCGAGGCACATACGATTCGATTGTACTGGATTTCCGGGAGGAGTTATCCCAGACGGAAATCGCCGATCGCGTCCGGACGATCGCCGATCGCTACAATGTGGTCCCCCACCTCAACAGCGACTTCTCCCAACGGGATAACGTCTACGTCGTGCGGGGCGATCGCGACTTGCTCAAATCCCTGAGAAAATCCTTCCGGGGAGACACGGAGGCGATCGAACCCAACTATATTTACAGCATCGACACCGAACCGGTCAACGTCGGCGCGATTATTTTCGACGACATGGACCGGTTCCCCGACGATCCCCTCTACGGCAAACAGTGGAACTTCCGCAGCATCAATGTGGAAGAAGCCTGGAAGGAAACCCGGGGGGATGGCGTCACCGTGGCGGTGATCGATACCGGAGTCAGCCAGATTACCGATCTCAAAGATACCGAATTCGTCCCCGGTTATGACTTCGTGAACGATCGCGTCCAAGCCTCCGACGACAACGGACACGGCACCCACGTCGCGGGTACCATCGCCCAGTCCACCAACAACGGCTACGGCGTGGCGGGAATTGCCCACCAAGCCAAAATCATGCCCTTGAAGGTGCTCTCGGCCGGCGGCGGCGGGACGATCTCTGATATCGCCGAGGCGATCAAATTTGCCGCCGACAATAATGCCGATGTGATTAACATGAGTCTCGGCGGCGGCGGGGAAAGCGCCCTGATGAAAGAGGCGATCGATTACGCCTACGATCAGGGTGTCGTCATTATCGCCGCCGCGGGCAACTCCGGACAAAATGCCGCCGGATATCCGGCCCGCTATCCCAAGGTGATCGGCGTTTCGGCGTTGGATTCCCTGGGCAACAAGACCCCCTATTCCAATTTCGGCGCGGGTGTGGATCTCTCCGCCCCCGGCGGACTCACCCAGGGGGAAAATCAAGACGGCGGCATCCTCCAGGAAACCGTGGACCCGGAGAACGGCGGATCGACTTTCGCCGCCTTCCAGGGCACCAGCATGGCTTCCCCCCACGTCGCCGGAGTCGCGGCGTTAATTCGGGCCACGGGAGTGGACGACCCTGAACAAATTTCCGCCATCCTGAAAGAGTCGTCCCGCAAGGTGCAAGAAGACCCCCTCAACCACTTCGGGGCGGGCCAGTTGGATGCGGCGAGTGCGGTGCAAGTGGCCCTGCGCGGACAGATCACCTTCCGCGACTTCTTCCGCTGGCTGCGGGATAGTGGCTATCTGAACCCCCGCTTCTGGATCGACGGCGGCGCGGTGGCCCTGTTGCCGAAAGTGGCGATGGTTGTGGGTTCTTACCTGCTGGCCTGGTTCCTGCGGAATTATTTCCCCTTCCAGTGGAGTTGGTCGATGGCCAGCGGTTTGGTCGCCGGAAGTGGCGGTCTGTTCTTCCTGCGCGGCTTGTATATCTTCGATTTGCCCCAGTGGCCGATGCGGGTGATGGGTTCTTCGGTCCCGGAACTCGGCGGCGCCATTCAGGGCAGCGGGGTGTTGAATCCGCTATTTGCCAGCGTGTTGATTCCGGCGGTGCTGGTGGTGCTGTTCCTCGGACATCCGCAGTGGAAGTGGGCCGCGATCGGAACCACCATCGGCGTGGCTAGTTGTCTGGCGGTGAGTGCGGTGATTTCCCCGGCGGTCTGGGGCTTGGGCGGCGGCGCGATCGCCCGTGGTTTCTTGATCGTCAATGCGCTGCTGTGTATCGGTTTGGCACGTATGGCACTCAAGACTGAAACGAAAGCGGCGTGAGATTGGCCCCCTAAATCCCCCAACTTTGGGGGACTCAAGCCCCCTAAATCCCCCAACTTTGGGGGACTTCAGATTCCGGTTCCCCCCAGAATTGGGGGGCTAGGGGGGCGAGAGCGTTTAAACGCTCTTTTTTTTGATTATTTTGGAGTACAAAAAATGACGATAACGGTCGAAGGTGTGGTTGAGAAAAAAGGTTTCGGAACTGGAACTTGGGCGTTGGTTAGTAGCGATCAAACCTACGAGTTGAAAGATGCGCCGTCGGATTTGAAAAAGGAGGGACAGAAGGCGATCGTGCAGGGTATCGTCCGGGAAGATGTGATGACGATGGCGATGGTGGGGCCGGTGTTGCAGGTGGAATCTTTTGAAGCAGTTGATTAGTTGTTATATCAGATCCGGTTATTGACCCGCTCCCCCTCGATCCCCCCCCAGCCCCCCCTTATTAAGGGGGGGAGTCCCAAGCATCCCTCGATTTTTGGGTATTTATAGCAACGAGCGCTCGTGTATCAACAGTTTCAATCGGGCTAGAAACCTTGAAACATCGATGTAAAGGTCATTTCAGTTTCCTATTG
>NZ_JAJENU010000572.1:0-17618 GCF_035615495.1 Lyngbya sp. CCY1209
TAGAAACCGGGTTTCTACCAAGATCTCTCATCCCCACAAACAACTGTCATAGAAACCCGGTTTCTTCCTCCCCACCTGTGTTACTGTAGCTAAAAACGCGATGGGAGTGCAGGACGATGAAAAAACTGTTGGTCACGGGGGCGAGCGGTTTCTTGGGTTGGAATGTCTGCCAGGTTGCCCAACCGAAATGGGACGTTTACGGAACCTACAATTCCAAGGAAGTCGGCTTTACCGGCATCACTTTTATTAAAACAGATATCACCAATTTTGCCGATTTAAAGCGCCTGTTTCAGGATGTCGAACCGGATGCGGTCATCCATGCGGCGGCGCACTCGAAACCCAATTTTTGCCAGCAAAATCCCCAGGAATCTTATTTGATTAATGTCACGGCTTCTTTGAATGTCGCCAGTTTGTGTGCGGATGCTGATATTCCCTGCGCGTTTACATCGACTGATTTGGTATTCGACGGTTTAAACCCGCCCTATCGAGAAAGCGATCGCGTCTGTCCGATCAATATTTACGGGGAACAAAAAGTCGAGGCGGAACGGGGGATGTTGATGCGATATCCCAAAACTGCCATCTGTCGGATGCCGCTGATGTTCGGCATGGCTTCACCCCACGCCGAGAGTTTTATTCAGGGTTTTATAAACAACTTAAAAGCCGGAAAAACGTTGAATTTATTTGTGGATGAATTCCGGACGACGGTCAGCGGGACGACGGCCGCGAGGGGGTTGCTGTTGGCGGTTGAAAAGCGGGTTGAGGGGCGGTTACATTTGGGCGGAAAAGAGCGGATTTCTCGTTATAAGTTCGGGAAATTGATGGCGGAAGTATTTGACTTTCCGGCCGAAAATATCACTCCTTGCCGACAAGGGGATGTGGATGTCATCGCCCCCCGTTCTCCCGATACGTCCCTCGACAGTTCAAAAGCCTTTGCTTTGGGATATCAGCCCCCGTCAATTCGGGAAGAGTTGGAGGCTTTGCGGGGGCGGGTGTAAACTGAGAGATTTGGGTTAAAATAGAGGGGATTTGATTCGGTGAGTATTGTTTTGAACAAAAAACCATCAATTCTCCCCCCCGCGATCGCCATGATTGACAAATTTAAAAAACGAATTTTTCTGATTTTAGAAATTTGGAATTTCAACGATGCGATCGCCCGCATTTGTGATTATTTTATTATCGCCTTGATCCTGCTGAATGTAGTCGCGGTCTGTTTGGAGACGGTCGAAAGCTTGAATCAACGGTATTTTGGACTATTCAGAACCTTTGAATATTTCTCAATTTTTGTATTTACTATCGAATATATCTTGAGGGTGTGGGCTTGCACGATCGATGTCCGCTACCAACATCCGTTGTGGGGGAGAATTCGGTATATGCTGACCCCCTTGGCGCTGATCGATTTGCTGGCTTTTTTTCCCTTTTATTTGCCCATTTTAACCCCCGACATGAGGCCGGCACGCGCCTTTCGTCTGATCAAATTTTTTCAATTTTTTAAATTGACGCGATATGTGAAATCGTTACAGATGATCGGAGAAGTTCTGAAAGCCAGAAAAGAAGAACTTGTGATCACATTTGGCGTGGTGTTACTGTTACTGTTTTTTTCCGGAAGTTTGATCTATATTTTGGAACACGATGCCCAACCGGAACAGTTTCCCAATATTCCGGCGGCGATGTGGTGGGGGGTGGTGACGCTAACGACGGTTGGCTATGGGGACGTTTATCCGATTACGCCGATGGGGCGGCTTTTGGGGGCGATCGTGGCGATATTGGGGATCGGAATTTTTGCGCTTCCGGCGGGGATTATTGCCTCGGGTTTTACAGAGGTAATCGAGGCTCGGAAGGCTCAAAAACAGCCGAAAAAACCGCTGATTTGTCCCCACTGTGGTAAAATAATTGAGCGCTGATTTCTGAAGTGGGCAGGCACAGAGGCCTGCCCCCACAGGTTAAGATTTTAGATTAAAATTTTAAATGATTAATTGAATGGATTGGGAGGCGGTAAAATGGGATTGGAACGTAAAATGTTTAGAGGAATGTTTGACCAGACGGAAGTCGTCCAACTGAGGCAGACGTGTTTTACCCCCAACCGTGTTTTTGAAGCGGGTCAATATATGGTTGGAGAGTTGCCGGATATTGCGTTTGATATGGGGTTGGTAGAAAGGTTGCCTTCGGTGCGGGGAAATAGTGCCGAATTGGACGATCCTAATTCCGAAGTAGATTGACGATCGATTCTAATGAAAAAAGACGCTTATTCTTGGATGGGCCGATCGCTCGACACGATCCACCGGGCGAATTGGTATCGTTCCGTCAAGGCGATCGCGGGGCGTCCGGGGCCGATTATTACCATAAACGGGCGAAAAATGCTGAATTTCGCCAGCAATGACTATTTGGGACTGGCGGGGGACGATCGCCTGGTGGAAGCTGCCGTCGCCGCCACCCGAGAATTGGGGACGGGAAGCACCGGATCGCGCCTGCTGACGGGGCATCGGGAACTTCACCGCCAACTGGAATTGGCGATCGCGGATCTGAAAGGGACCGAGGACGCGATCGCGTTCAGTTCGGGCTATTTGGCGAATATCGGCACAATTTCGGCGATCGTCGGCGGCCGGGATCTGATCCTCTCGGACGAGTACAACCACTCCAGCCTGAAAATGGGGGCCAAACTCAGCTCGGCGGCGGTGCTCGACTACCGCCACGGGGACATCGACCACCTGAAAACCCTGCTGGACGGGCATCGCAGCCGATACCGCCGCGCCCTGATTCTCACGGACACCCTGTTTAGCATGGACGGGGATCTCTGCCCCCTGCCCCGACTCGCGGCACTGGCGGTGGCGTTCGAGTGTATGCTGCTGGTAGACGAAGCCCACGCCACGGGGGTGTTTGGGGAGACGGGCGCCGGGTGCGTGGAATATTTCGGGCTGACGGGGACTCCGCTGTTGCAGATGGGGACCCTCAGCAAGGCGTTGGGCAGTTTGGGGGGCTATGTGGCGGCGAGTGCGGAGGCGATCGATTTCCTGCGAAACCGCGCCCCCAGTTGGATTTATACGACGGGGTTGACTCCGGCGGATACGGCGGCGGCGTTGGCGGCAATTAATATTGTCCGGGAGGAACCGGAACGGCGCGCTAAACTGTGGGAAAATGTGGCTTTTCTCAAGGAATTGTTGGGCGATCGCGCGGAACAAATTGGCGATTCTGATTCTCCGATTTTCTGCTATTTTGTCCAAGATGCGGCGACGGCATTACAGGTGGGAAATAAACTCCAGGAACGGGGAATTTTCGCCCCCGCCATCCGCCCGCCGACGGTCAACACCAGCCGCATCCGCATTTCCCTGATGGCGACCCATCAACTGGATCAAATCCGGCAGTTGGTGGAAGTCCTCAAAACCTTGCGATAACCGCGTAAAATCAGCTTCTAGCTTGTTATCACAGGCAAGATGCCTGTGCTACTAAAGTTAACTTAATGGAGACAGATAGATGGGCAAGACAATCGTTATTACCGGGGTGAGTCGCGGTCTGGGTCGCGCCTTGACGGAAAATTTTATCGATTGGGGACACACGGTCATCGGCTGTGCGCGGTCGGAAGAGGCGATCGCAAATTTGCAAAACAAATATGGCAAACCCCACGATTTTACATCCCTGGATGTCGCCGAAAATGTGGCTGTTAAAAGTTGGGTTACAGAGTTTTTAAAAACTCACGGTGCGCCTGATATAGTTATCAATAATGCCGCGTTGGTGAACCATCTCGCTCCCCTGTGGGAGGTTTCCCAGGAAGAGTTCGATACGCTGATCGATGTCAATATAAAAGGGGTGGCAAATGTGATCCGCCATGGGGTGCCGGCGATGATTGAACGGGGCAGCGGTATTATTATCAATCTCAGTTCCGGTTGGGGGCGATCGACGTCTCCGGAAGTGGCGCCCTATTGTGCTTCCAAATGGGCGATCGAAGGGCTGACCCGATCCCTCGCCCAGGAGCTCCCGCCGGGATTGGCGGCGATCCCCATGAGTCCGGGAATTATTCACACCGATATGTTGGAAACTTGCTTCGGAGGTGAGGCTGCGGCGTACACGCCGATTGACGAGTGGGTAAAAAAGGCCGTCCCCTTTATTTTGGGACTGACGACCAAAGAAAACGGGGTTCCGGTGAGTGTGCCGGCATGAAGTTTGTTCGCGCAAAAATTGGGTGATATGTCAAAATAAAATAAATGAAACTCATCCGACTGTGAAACATTCGATCCAAGTTCTTACGGCTATTTGTCTCGTCGCTTTGCTGGGAAGTTGCGCCAACAGTCCCATCGGCGACACCTTGGAAGGGTCGTTACAAGCCGATCCCCAACTCGCAGAAAATCCTCCTTTCGGACAATCCGGTGATTTGCCCACCCCGCCGGACGATTTCGTAAAATTGCCGGACGATTTTCCCCAGGAAATTGCGATTTATCCGGGTTCGAGTTTGGAAGATGTCACCCTCTCGGCGAGCGATCGCGCCGAGACGGAGACGGTGTGGACGACTGCCGATCCGATCAATTTAGTCCAAACCTACTATCAAAATAAGTTTCAATCCGACAACTGGGAAATTGTCACCCGCACCGAAACGGAGGGCGAGGGATCTTTGGTGGCAACTCGGGATGATTTGAAAGTGACGATCGATCTGCAACCGGACGGACAATCGAGTGGGGAAACTCAGTTCGCGATCGACTATTCCCGCGATCCGAAAAATCTCGCATCCGTCCCCAAACCCACCGAGTCGCCCTCTCCCTTACCCAAACCCTCCGATTCGGAATCGCCGCCGGTGGCTGCCAGTCCTTCCCCTTCGCCCTCTCCTTCGCCCTCTCCTTCGCCAACTCCCACCCCCACCAATACCCCCGATTCCACGGGAGAAATCCCCCAGGAATTACAAAAGTTTGCCAAGGATATCGCCAAATTGGGAATCTTTGAATCGGACTTTCCGAGTCCAAACCAAGCCATTACGAGGGGTGAATATGCGAGGAGTCTCGTTCGGGCGAATAACAAAATTTATGCCAACAATCCCGCCAAACAAATCCGCCTCGGCGTTCCCAGCGACGACCCCGCATTCAGCGACGTTCCCACCAGCCATCCGAATTTCGGCGAAATTCAAGGACTCGCGGAAGCGGGGTTAATTCCCAGTTCTTTGTCGGGGGACAGCACGGCCGTTCAGTTCCGCCCGGATGCCCCTTTAACCCGGGAAGATATGGTATTGTGGAAAGTCCCGTTGGATACCCGCCAGGTGTTGCCAAAAGCGACGGTTGACGCGGTTCAAGAACGGTGGGGATTTCAGGATGCCGCTAAAATTGACAGCAAAGCGTTGCGGGCAGTTTTGGCTGATTTTGACAACGGAGATAACGCCAATATTCGCCGGGTGTACGGGTTTACAACCCTTTTTCAGCCCAAAAAAGCGGTGACTCGGGCGGAGGCTGCGGCGGCGTTGTGGTACTTTGGATTTCAGGGAGACGGGCGATCGGCTCAGGAGGCTTTGTCAGCCCCATCGGACACCGAAAGTTAGTTGATTTTTCATTATGTGGAAACCGGAACTGTTGGCCCCGGCTAAAAATTTGGAACGCCTGCAAGTCGCCCTCACCTACGGCGCGGATGCCGTTTATTTGGGCGGAAAAAATTACGGCTTGCGGGCAAGGGCGGACAATTTTAGCGAGGCAGAATTGGAACGGGGGGTAGAGTTCGCCCACCGACGCGGGGCGAAGGTTTACATCACGTTAAATGCCTTTCTTCACGATGAAGATTTTACCGGATTTTGCGATTACTGTAAATTCTTGGAACGGATCGACGTGGATGCCGTCATCGTCTCCGATTTGGGGGTGATGCGGACAATTAAAAACTGTTCTAATTTGAAGATTCACCTATCGACTCAGGCTTCCTGTCTGAACGGATACGCCGCCCGACTGTGGAGGCGGTTCGGGGTCGATCGCCTGATTTTGGGCCGGGAAGTTGGCATCGCAGAAGCCGGGGAAATGCGGCGGAAATTTGCAGCAGAAAATCCCGACAAACCGCCCCTAGAAATAGAGATGTTTATTCACGGTGCCATGTGCATGGCATTTTCGGGACATTGTACCATTTCCAACTATACGGCGGGGCGGGATTCCAACCGGGGTGGCTGCATTCAATCCTGTCGCCTCCCCTACCAGTTGGATTCGACATCATCTCCGGTTTCGTTCATGTCCTCGAAAGATTTGTGGGGAATTGATCAGGTTGGAGATTTTTTCAAGCATCACATTTGTTCGCTGAAAATTGAAGGGCGGATGAAATCGTCGTTTTATGTGGCGATGACGTGCAAGGCTTACCGGCGGGCGATCGATGCCTGTGCGACGGGGGAATTGACGCCGGAATTGTTGCGGGAAATTGCCTCGGAATTGGAATCAATTCCCCACCGCGATTATTTTTCCGGTTCCTTGGAAAGTCCGGCGGGGGAGGGGTCGGTTTTTCAGCAGTTTGCGGGAAATAATACCGGAACTCACGACTATTTGGGGGTGGTTTTGGAAACGACTGGGGAGGCGATCGCATTGCGGTTGGTGGAACCGTTATCCGTGGGGGATGAAGTGGAATTTATTGTGCCTCGTGGAAAGCCGATCCGGTATCGGATCGATCGCCTCTTTTCGGTGAAGGGCGATCGCGTTGATTTTATGCGGAAAGATGGGGTGGTTTGTGTTCCAAAAGCAGAAGCATTAAATTCAGTAGACAAGCTGAATTTGGTGAGATTATCTCCGTCCAATATTGAAAAAAACCTGGTCGAAATCTAAATCGAAACCAGTCGGGTTAAATCTATGAAAATTAGAAAGATATGATGACTGAAAAAGACTCAAAAAATTAAACCACAGAGACACAGAGGGCACAGAGGGTTAATGCGATTTAATACGTTTGTCGGTTCGGTGGGGGATTTGGAACGGTGTCGGGTGTGTCCGAATTTGAAGGAGGTGTTGTTGGAACCGACGCTTCTCGCCAGACGGGGACAGTTGACGGTGGCGGAGGTGCGATCGCTTTCTGAAGCGGCGAAAAAGTGGGGGTTGCGTCCGGTTTTGGTTTGGGATATTCTGATGCCGGAACGGTTGATGGCGGAAATTTGCGATCGCATCTCGGACTGGAATATCGGACAATTTGCGGCAATTCGGGTTTGTGATCCGGGTGCGGCGGAATGGCTGACAATTCACTATCCAAACTTGCCGATTCAGTTGATTTTAGAAACTGGAAATCACAATTTTGAGGCGTTGATGGGATGGTGCGAACTGTTTGCCGGTTCCCTGGAACGCCTGATTTTGTCAACGGAACTTCCGGAACATCAATTAATCGAATATTGCCAAAAACTGCCCGTCCCCTGTGAGGTGTTGGGGGTGGGGCGGATTCTGTTATTTTACTCGCCGCGATCGCTTCTTTCTTCCATTGTATCCGAGGGGGAAAATCGGCAGTTTATCGAAACGACTGCCCGAACGGAAGAAAGCGGAAATCGTCCCCTTCCCACCCTGGAAACGCCCCACGGCACGTTTCTATTTTTGGATAAAGATTGGTTTATTTTAGATCAACTTGATGGATTAAAAAATGCGGGTTTGCACACCCTGCGGCTGGATTTGCGGCATTTGGGAAATAACGGCGATGTGGCGGTGGATGTCGATCGCATCTGTCGGCAAATATCGGAAGATCCAGTAATGTTGAAAAAAAATTGGCCCGTTGAAGCGCGATCGCCCTTTTTTAATGCCAACCGGACGACATCTATTTTCCCCAGAATGAAGTCAAAATCGAAAATTGCCCGATATCGGGATGAGTTTTGCGTGGCGGAGGCGTTGGCGGGGGAAAGTGGCAAATATGTGGTGTTTCAAACCCTGCGTCCGTTCCATATTTCCGAAATTGATAAAATTGTGATTCCGACGGGAAAAACAGTCGAAATTCCTGAAACGGTGGTTTTTAAAAACTTGAGTGGCGAGGGGGTGGAGAGGTGCGATCGCGATCAAATTTTGATAACGGACTGGATTAAAAAAGTGACTCCGGGCAGTTTGATTTTGAGGCGTTAATTGAAGATCAATTGTTGTTGCGCTTTAGCGCCTCTGAAGGGTTCAAGCCCAACAACGGGGGCGTTATTATATCAGTTATGGGAGGAGATCAGTTTCGTTTCAAACAGTTTACCATTTTTCAGGATCGGTGCGCCATGAAGGTGGGAACCGATGGCGTTATTTTGGGGGGGTGGACGGATATAAAATCTGCGGATAAAATTTTGGATGTCGGGACGGGGACGGGATTGATTGCCCTGATGTTGGCACAGCGTTCAACAGCCCAAATTGACGCGGTGGAAATCGATCGCGACTCCCACACCCAAGCCTGTGAAAATGTGGCGCGATCGCCTTGGGAAGCGCGAGTTAAGTTGTATAATATTTCAATTCAGGATTATGCGATCGCCTCCCCCGAACGATACGATCTGATTGTCTCCAATCCGCCCTTTTTTGACAATGCTTACAAAGCGCCAAAAAAAGCGCGATCGCTCGCCAGACACGGGGATTTTCTGTCTCAGTCTGATTTATTATCCGCCGCCAAAACGTTATTAAATCCGACGGGAAAATTGGCGGTTATTTATCCGACATCGGAGGCGATTCGGTTTCAGGAAAAAGCGGAACAATTGGGGTTTTTCTGTGATCGGCGGTTATTGATTCAACCGACACCGAAGCATCCGGTTAAGCGAATTGTGATGGAATTGGGAATGTCGCCAAAAATAGCTGAAGATATTTCTTTGACGATTGAACGGGAACGGCATATTTATACGGATGATTTTATTGCTTTGATTCGGGGTTTTTATTTGAAGTATTAATATCCGATCTGGTGATTTACCCGACAACCGCAGATCCCCCCCAACCCCCCTTAATAAGGGGGGAGTTCGATCCCCCCCAACCCCCCTTAATAAGGGGGGAGTTCGATCCCCCCCAGCCCCCCTTAATAAGGGGGGAGTTCGATCCCCCCCAGCCCCCCTTAATAAGGGGGGAGTTATATTTCCAAGTATTTAACCGGATGTGATACAGCAATTTTTAATTCAATGAGGCACACTCGCCAATTCAAAGTCCCCCTTTTTAAGGGGGATTTAGGGGGATCTTCCGTATCTCATCGGATCGGAAACCGCTATATCAATCATCTTTAGATAATTTTTGCTTGTAGGGGCGCAAGGCTTGCGCCCTCTGGAATTGATTCCCAAGCGGTTTCAACACTTTTCAAAAAGTGCGATCGCACCTTTTAAATCCACATTTCCACCACTGATAATTACCCCGACTCGACGATTTTCGGCTTTGACAACACCATCCAATAATGCCGCTGTCGCTAACGCGCCGGTGGGTTCCACCACGATTTTTAACCGTTCCCACAGGAAGAACATCGCCCGCGCGATCGCATCCTCGGAAACTGTCACCATCTCATCGACTTTTGCTAAAATAATCGGAAAGGTGAGACTTCCCAAATAGGGGGTTCTCGCGCCGTCGGCGATGGTGTCGGGATTGTTGATTTTGTGCAGGGTTTTGGTGTAAAATGAGCGGGTGGCATCGTCCGCCTGTTCCGGTTCGACTCCAATAATTCGGCAATTTGGTGATAACTCGCGGGCGGCGATCGCGCAACCGGAAAGCAAGCCGCCTCCCCCGCAACAAACCAGTAATAGATCTAATTTTCCCGCCGTTTCAATTAACTCTAGGGCGGTGGTTCCTTGACCTGCTATAATATGGGGGTGATTGTAGGGTGGGATAATTGTGCCGCCCCGTTCTTCTGCCCGTTGGCGGCAGTAGTCTTCCCGAACGGTTTCTGAGGGTTGATATAAAACAATTTCCGCCCCGTAACCCGCCGTCGCCTCCCGTTTGACAATCGGTGCATTATCGGGCATAATAATTGTGGTGGGAATGCCCAACATTTGACCCGCACGGGCGATCGCCTGGGCGTGATTTCCGGAAGAATAGGTGAAGACTCCCCGCTTTTTTTCCTCCGGAGATAGGGAGGATAAGGCATTGAACGCCCCGCGAAATTTAAACGATCCGGTGCGTTGAAAATTTTCGCACTTGAAAAACACCTGCGCCCCCGTCCGCCGGTTCGCCGTCGTCGAAGTCAAAACAGGAGTTGTGTTAATGTTTCCGCGCAGGCGTGCCGCCGCCGCTTTCACGTCTTCAAAATTGACCGCTAATGGAGTATTCATCATTGTTTTATTTTCCCGTCTTCGAGGTCGAGAATGCGATCGGCGACGTCGATAATCCGGGGGTCGTGCGTCACCATCAACACCGTCGCTCCCTCCTCCTTCGCCAATTTTCGCAGCAAATCGATCACCGCGTGTCCGCTGGTGGAATCCAGCGCCGCCGTCGGTTCATCGGCCATAATTAATTGGGGATTTCCCGCCAGAGCCCGGGCGATCGCAACCCGCTGTTTTTGACCCCCCGACAAGTCCCGGGGCAGGGAATTTCCCTTGTCGCCCAAACCCACTTGTTCGAGGCGAAGTTGGGCTTCCTGCCGCGCCGTCCGCCCCCGGACATTCTTGATATTGAGGGCGACTTCCACATTTTCCTGGGCTGTCAAAGCCGGAAATAAGTTGAACCCCTGAAAAATAAAACCGATGTTGTGGAGGCGAAACCGTGCCAATTTTGCGCGGGACATTTTCGTAATTTCTTCCCCTAACAATATCACCCGTCCCTGGGTAGGTGTCAGGAGTCCGGCGAGAATAGAGAGGAGGGTGGTTTTTCCCGAACCACTCGGCCCCATCAGCAGTTGCACGTCACCCTGACGAACCTGCAAGTCAATACCTTTGAGGACTTGGAAACTTTGCCGTCCGGATTGATAGACCATTTCCACACCGCAACCCCAAATGGCAACGGATTGGGGATTCGGGTTGCGGTCTGGAATCTGGCTTTTGCCTTTCGCTAAGTCCGTCCAGTTCAAATTGGAACCTATCATTGATGAGCCTCTCTCTGACGTGGGTGGCGTTGAAAGCCGGGGGAGGAGCATTCTCCTTTGATTATGACCGACTCTGAAATTCTGAGCCAGTGCGATCGCTTACGCTTTGAAAACGATCGCGGGATCGACCCGGGTGACTTTCTGGATGGCGAAAAACGCCGAACCCCCACACATAACGAGGGTGAGAAAAAAGACACCCACGGTGGAAACGGGGGTGATCAGGATCAAAATGCCCTGGGTAGCCGATGCCCAGGAGGCGACGCCGAAACAGAGGGCGATGCCGGGGACGTAGCCGAGGATCGCCATCCAAAACGCCTGTTCTAAAATGACGCTATATAGAACCCGGTCGGGGGCGCCCATCGCCTTGAGGGTGCCGAATTCCTTGATATGGTCGGCGACGGAGGCGTAGAGAATTTGGGCGACGACAATCATGCCCACAAAAATGCCCACCACCGCCCCCAGGCTGAGGACGAAGCCGACTCCGGTGCGTTTTTGCCAGAAGTCTTGAATTTTTTTGGCGAGTTCCTCCCGGGTGTAGGCGGTGATGCCGGGGAGGGTGGCTTCGAGTTGGGTTTTGAGTGCCTGGAGATCCTGGCCCGGTTCGGCTTTGACGAGGATGTAGTGGATCGGATCGGCGAGGGTGAGGGGTTTGGGGGCGGCGGACACCACGCCTTCCTCGGAGCGATCGCTCGAATCGTCAAAAATGTTGATACAGTTGAGATCCCCATTTTCCAACGTGCAGCGGGTGCGGGTTTGCAGGGGGACGCTGGCGTAGGCGTTGGCATTTTTCAGGGAGGTGAACACGAAAACGCTGTTGACGATGGGTTGGGTGCCCCGGGTGAGTCCGACGATGCGGGCTTCGAGGCCGGAAATCGTGACTTTATCGCCGATGCCGTTCACCCGCAGGGACTCCAAATTGCTCTCGTCCACCATGACGCCGTAGGGTTCTTTGAGGGCCTGCCGGTCCCCCTCGATGATATTCCAGGGGGCAAACAGTTTCCCGTCCGGATCGGAACCGACGAGGTTGATGGCCTGAATTTGGTCGGTGGGATCGCGCCAGCGGGCACCTTGGAAAATCAGGGGTTCGGCCCGTTGAACCCCCGGAACGTCCCGCGCCTGGTTGAGTTGTTCCAGGGCCATCGGCATGGTGAGGTTGAGGTGTACCATGTCTTTGGAGGTGATCCAAATATCCGCCGAGGAGTTGTCAATTAACAGGGACGAGGAACGGACGAATCCGTTGAGAATTCCGTTTTGAATCGTCACCAGACTGACGGCGAACATGATTCCGGCCTGGGCGGCGAGGAAGCGGGGGATATCTTCGATGAGGTTTTTCCGGGCAATGGAGGCCATGATTGATTCGGGGCGATTTGCGATCGCGCGTTGAGCGTCGAGTCTATTTTACGGTCGGTGGCGGGCGTTCTGGCGGCGGAAACGGACCGATCGCAATTTTGGCACAGTCAAACCTTCATTGTTGTTTGGGTCTGAGCCCGAAAATGCCCGAGAAGCGCACCAACAATTTAGGGGACTTTTTTTTTCGATAAAATTGACGCATCAAACGCCTATGTTGACCTTAGAAACCCTGTTTGACGAAGAATTTTATCTGTCCCAAAATCAGGGAATTGAAGATGCGATCGCGGACGGAACTTTCGCCAACGCTTTCGAGCATTTCGGACAATATGGACAGTTCGAGGGACGCGCTCCGAATCCCCTATTCGACACGGCCTATTATCTGTCGGTGAACTCCGATGTCGGGGCAGAAGTGGCAGCGGGGACGACTACCGCTGCCGCCCACTTTGTCAATTTCGGACAGTTTGAAAACCGCACGCCGAACCCCTTCTTTGACCCAATTTTTTATGTGGAACAACATCCGTTCATTGCCACCGCAGTTGTTCAGGGGATAGTCACCCCATTTGAACATTTTTTAAAAGCCGGACAATTTGAAGGATTAGATCCCGGCCCCTTGTTCGATACCGAATTTTACCGATCGCGGAACCCGGACGCAGTTTTGGGGGTAGAAGAGGAAATCATCGGCAGTTTATTTGAACATTACTATCGCTTCGGTTTGGAAGTCGGACGGTTGGGAATTCCCCCGGGACCGGCAGAGGATCTCGGCGGTGCGATCGCCCTGGATACGCTGCTGGGAAGTCGGACGGTTGTGGAGTCCGTTGGCGATGCCGATTCGGTGGATATTTACGAGTTCGTGATTCCCAATTTTGCCAGCCAGTTCAGTTTATTTTTGAACGGCTTGCAGGCGGATGTGGAAGTGGAACTGATTCAAGACTTCAATCAAAATCAGGCGATCGAGGCTACGGAAATTTTCGCCTCCTCCAATAATTTCGGTTTGGCGGCAGAAAGCATCGACATCGACGTTTTGGAAACGGGGACTTATTTTATCCGAGTTTCCCAGGTTGAGGGAGAAACGGATTACGCCCTGAATTTATTCGTCACGCCCTTAGATCTGCCGCCGGAAACAACCGTTTAATCCGATATTCTTAATTGGATGTGGCGGGCGATCGCGAAGCTTTAAAATTTGCCATTTTTAGCCGGCACCACCAGCCATGATACCCAATACAATGCCCACTAAAAGCCCGATCGCGAGGAATATCAGGGCGATAATTAACAGCCAGTAAATCAGCCCGAATAACTTCCTGAGTTCCCCGAGAGCACCCATGAGGTTGACGATATCATTGCCCCGAGTCTCGACAATTTGCTTGAAAGAGGAAGCCGCTTTATTCAGCCAGACACCGAAGATGGTATTGACGATGCCGTTAATAAAGTAATTGGCACTGACAGATGGAGAGTTAAATAATGCGATAATTCCCGATATGATACCCAGGATTCCTATGACGATGAGGAAGTAGCCGACAAAGCTCATTTTTTTAGCCAAGTCCGCAATCAGCTCATTTTGGGATTGATCGAACTCGTATTGTTGAGTTTCCATTTTTTTTATACCCAGAAAAAATTAAGTTTGCTGTCAACTGACATCCCCGGTTCGGGGGACTGAAGGCATCACGGTCATCCACGAATATATCATAGAAACGGGCAGTTTTCTTGCAATTTTGATTCCCCGGGGGAGGGGAAAACCCGATACCGAGGTTGCGATTCGTCAATTCAAAATCCCCCTTCGACCGGGAGATTTTGAAAAATGCCCTGGATATAATCCGCCCATTTTAAGGTTTATCTCAATAGATTCATGCCGGTTTTTGCGCGGGCAAATCGGCACTCTTCCAGGCACTCCAGGAACCGGGAATATTGATGACATTTTCAAACCCGTGCTTTTGCAGCAAACTGGCGGCGATAGAGGCTCGATATCCGCTGCCGCAGTAGGTGGCAAATGTTTGATTTTTGTCGAGCTGATCCAAATTTTCTTCCAGGTGGGGGACGTAAATATGTTGGGAATTGGGAATGCGGCCGCTTTCATATTCTTTGTCCGTCCGCACGTCCAAAACCGTCAGCGACGAGTCTTCTTTGTATTCGTTCAACTCGTGTACGCTCCACTCTCCGAGGTGCTGCAAGGGTAGCCCCGCCACCTGCCAACTCTTCATCCCGTCGTGGAGATAACCCGCCAAATTATCGTAACCAACGCGGAACAATTGTTCGGCTACCAGGCACAAATCCCGATCGCTTTCGATGACCAACAGCAGCGTTTTTTCGGGGTCGATCATCCAACCCACCCAACTTGGAAAAGAAGACTCCAGGGCGATATTAATCGCGCCGGGAATGTGTCCGCCACCGAAGGCTAGAATCGATCGCGTATCAATCACAAAAGTATTTTCATCCCCCATTTTGTCTTGAAATTCTTGGGGTGAAAGAGGCTGCAATGTCGGCACGCAACCTTTAATAGACGCCCCTTTCGCGTTGACTTTTTTCAAGCGCGAATAGTGGCTGGGCGCTTCCGGCATATCCCCCAAAATCCAATCGACAAATTCCGATTCCGATCGCTCTTTAAAGGCATCGCTAAAAACCCGCTCGTTGCCGATGGTACTCTGTTTGCGATCGCCGATGGATTTACCGCAGGAGGAACCCG
This sequence comes from Lyngbya sp. CCY1209, assembly GCF_035615495.1. Classification (GTDB taxonomy): domain Bacteria; phylum Cyanobacteriota; class Cyanobacteriia; order Cyanobacteriales; family Microcoleaceae; genus Limnospira. The sequence continues at coordinate 14,945 of NZ_JAJENU010000572.1, forward strand.
CACCGTGGCAGGGGTAAACTTCGATGCGATCGCCCAACGGCAGCAATTTATCAAATAATGTATGATACAGTTGCTTCGCCAACTTTTCCTCCGTCCCCGAACCCAACAAATCCGGCCGTCCGACATCCAAATTAAATAGCGTGTCTCCCGTCAGTATTCCAAAGGGTTCTTCGCCCTGTTTGGTATCATGAATTAACAGACAAATATGTTCCGGCGTATGTCCGGGACTGTGTACAACACGGAGGGTAACTTTACCAATTTTCAATTCGTCTCCCTCTGTGAGAGGCCGGATATCGAACTGATAATCATCACTTTTTCCGCCGTAAATCGGTGCCCCAGTCCGGGCTTGAAGTTCCCGGGAACCGGAGACAAAATCTGCGTGAATGTGAGTTTCCAAAATGTGGGTAATTCCCACGCCGAGCGATCGCGCCATTTGCAAGTAGATATCCACGTCCCGGCGCGGGTCGATGACGGCGGCAACCCCCGCCGTATCATCTCCGACGATATAGGAAAGCTGCGCCAGTCCTTCGGTGTTGATTTGTTCTAAAACTAAGGCCATAAATTTTGACTCCTGTTCAGCTCTCAAGTTTTTTTATTGGATGTCGAATCGGCGATCGCGATCGCCGGATCTTATATTCTGTTCCTATATTTTATGAAAAACTGAAATCTTTCATCTGACTTTAGAAAGAGACTGGAGTCGCTCCGGGGGAAATCGTGTCGCGGAGTCGATTCAGTCCGGCGACGATACCGGGGGGACGGGCTGAAACTTTATATATTAAAATTTAAGGTAACTTCCCTGGGATGGGTCTGGGGGAAGTGCGAGGGCAAACTCAACTTTTGGGTATTGAGATGAAAACGGGTTTAATATCCAGACCCCTGGGGAATCAATTCCCTCGTTGGGGCGGGCAAGGGAACCGTCCCTACCAGATCCAATCATCTGAATCGGATATTTTTCTCACCCCAAATCGCCAGACAAAACTGGCGATTTGATGGGCATATTTGCAGTTTAATCCCGCGTCCTCATTTCGGCGACGCAGACTTCTTTACCTTCCCCATCTGCAATAACGAAGGCATCGAATTCGCCACCCTCAAATTCTCCGGTCACGGTGACGCGATCGCCGGTCGAAATGTGACGGGGGGTATTGTCGCCGCAGATGTCCCAGGAATCCACCCTCACCCGCCGGTTTTCCGTTTGCAGGTCAAATCCGTCTTCCCACACCCGATCCACCATACCGGACAACTGGCCGCCACCTCTGCCCTGACTCAGGGCGACGGAGTGGGCACCCGCCACAGCGAGGGCGATCGCGATCGTCGCCCCCATGACTGGGTTTTTGCCGATGCCGGTTGTCCAAATTCGTTTCATGGGTTCGAGCCTCCAAAATGTCGATGTGACATCAATCTAAGCTTTGATGATGACTCAAAAGTGACGGGAAGGAGAAAAATTGGCTAACTTTCCAATTTCGACGCCCGCAACTGCCCGCAGGCCGCATCCGCATCCAAACCCCGGGAATAGCGGACGCTCACGGCTATTTTTCGCTGTTCTAACTCATCCACAAAGGTCTGAATTTGTTGGGGACTCGGTCGCTGATAATCCACCTCGTTGATGGGATTGTAAGGAATTAAATTAACGTGATTTTGAAATCCCCGCAAATGGTTTGCCAATTCGATCGCGTGGGTGGGTAAATCATTCACACCCGACAATAAAACGTACTCGAAACTCACCCGCCGCCCCGTCGCTTTCACATAGTCCCGGCATTCGGATAATAACGCTTCCAAAGAATAGGCTTTCGCACTGGGAATCAACTGTTCCCGCAATGACTGGTTGGAGGCGTGCAAACTGACGGCGAGGGTAATTTGAAGTTGACGTTCGGCTAATTTGCGGATGCGGCCCGGAATTCCCACGGTGGAAAGGGTGATCATCCGCTGTCCGATCCCCACATCTCGATTCAGACAGATAATCGCCGCGATCGCATTTTCCGCATTCAGCAGCGGTTCCCCCATCCCCATGAAGACGATATGACTCACCCGGCGATCGAAATCCTCCTGAACCGTCAACACCTGATCGACAATTTCATGGGTTTCCAAATTGCGGATAAACCCCCCCTTCCCGGTGGCGCAAAAGTCGCAGGCCATCGGACAACCCACCTGGGAAGAAACGCAAACCGTAAGGCGATCGCGGGTCGGAATTCCCACGGTTTCAATAATTTGTCCATCCGCCAATTTCAACAGGTATTTAACCGTCCCGTCGGAAGCAACGGCGCGATAGTGGATGGTCGATCGCCCGATGGAAACGTCTTCGAGTTGCGATCGCCACTGCTTCGGAAATACGGTAATTTCTCCCAGGGATTTCGCCCCTTTCTGATAAATCCACTGATACAGTTGTTTGCCCCGATAGGCGGGCTGTCCCTGCTGCTGTACCCAGTCGGTGAGTTCCGGCAAGGATGCACCCAGCAAAGGTTTTGAAGTTGGTTGAACGGCAATCATAATTGGGGTGTGGGGTTTGGGGTTTGGGGTGTGGGGAAAGAGTGAATATCCAATTTCAATACATCTCAATTAAAATTCTATCAAATTCTTATCGTCATTGTATAGAAAAAATCATCAAAGTCCCCCTTTTCAAGGGGGATTGAGGGGGATCGAGTCTATCCAAGTCCCCCTTTTCAAGGGGGATTGAGGG
>NZ_JAJENU010000573.1:0-26097 GCF_035615495.1 Lyngbya sp. CCY1209
TTAAATGAGGCGATCGGATCTGAATCCACAGGCAAGATGCCCGATGCTCCGTTGGGAATTTTGCCTCATTTTAGCCGCAACAGTCTACTACTAATGACTACATAACCCACCGGCAATTAAGAGTATCTTAAATACCCAAAGTTTGGCCGGAGGTTTGAACCACAGAGACACAGAGGACACCGAGAGGTTGATGCAAAGATTGTCTCTGCTTTTTTCACCGCCGATCGCGCCAATAAATTCCTAACAAAACCACCATCGTAATGCCACATAAAACCTTCCAAGCAAACAGCCACCACGGATGCCACCAAGCTCGCGTTTGCACTTCCACGATATCGGATAATCCGAATAAAAGAAAAGTTAGAGAGGCTATCAATCGGAGCGATCGCGCCTTTCCGGTTACTCGGGTTGCCGCCCCCGCGAAACCCAGGGCAAACATCCCCCAAATCCCCGCTTCGATATAATTGCCTAGGTTATAAATTGCCTCCAAAATTTTGGCATTTCTGACCGCGGCTTCCGGGCGGTCTGGGGGGGCGACATTCCATCCCCAAATCAAAAAAACGGCCAAAAGCAAAAACAGGCAAATCAGCCGAATCGCGGCTCCTTTAGTAATCTCCATCTGGTCAAATCAACAAAATAAAAAACCCGTGGGGTGCAAGCCTCGCACCCGACTCCCGACTCCCGACTCCCGACTCCCGACTCCCTACTCCCTTTTCTCCTGAACCCGCCACAACACCATCACTAACGTTACCCCCACCAACGCGCCGCCCAGGTGGGCGGTGTGGCTGATGCCGTTTTGAACGCCGATTTGCCGCAGTTCAAATAGCACTTGTTGGATGACGAATTGACCTAAAATGATCGCTTCCAGAATTTTGCGCCAGTTCCAACTCAATTTGATTAAAACGCTGACGGCGAACAGTCCGAAGACGGCGCCCGACGCCCCTAAAGAAAAATCCACGCCGCGATCGAAGATTAGGCTCATGAGATTGGCACCCAAACCGCAGACGAGATAGGTTAAAATGACACCGATCGCCCCCTCGTCTTCCTCGACAATTTTGCCGAAAATATACAGAAAAAATAGATTGCCGGAGATATGCGCCCAGTTGGCGTGCAGAAACATGGAGGTGATGAACTGATACCAGGCGGGATTGTTGTGGTTGAGGTAGAGCCACTGCAGGGGCAAGCCGAGGACACGATCGCCCGCGAACAGCACCAAATTGATCAGAATCAAAGCGAAGACGCCGTTGTAGAGGCGATCGGGCTGCATTGCAGTCCAGGATGAGGATTTGACGGGTTGAGACATAAGCGAAGATCGACGCGCATCTCCATATAAGATAGCCTAGAGGCACCGATTGAACGCTTGTCAAATGATGAATACCCGCCGAACCCGCAGCCAAGAGCGAATTTTGAGCAAACTGAAAACTTTGAGGCGATCGCTTTCCGCCCAAGATCTGTATCTGGAAATGCGGAAAGACAGACAGGGCATCGGTTTGGCGACGGTTTATCGATCGCTCGATGCCCTGAAGCGGGAGGGTTTGGTTCATGTCCGCATCCTGCCGACGGGAGAATCCGTTTACAGTTGTGTCCTGCAGGACGAACACCACCTCACCTGTCTGGAGTGCGGACGATCTATCCCCATCAATGAATGTCCGGTTCATCATTTAGAAACCACGTTGCAAGAAGCCCACCATTTTAAAATTTACTACCACACTTTGGAATTTTTCGGGCTGTGCAGTGAGTGCGCGAAAAAACAGGGGCGATCGGATGGGTGAAAATCCGCTCTGCTTAAAGCCCCCAGAATTGGGGGTTTGGGGGAGCCCCCAGAATTAGGGGTTTGGGGGCTAGAAATTGACTTTAATTCCCCCGCAACCGTCCGAGGGTGGTGATGTAGATGACGGCTTCATCGGTGGGGATGCCCAAAACTTCGTTCACTAAATTGTCAAAAAATCCGCCGATGCCACTGACGCCGAGCCGCAGGTAAATGGCGGCGAGGTTGAGCCGCTGACCCAGATAGCCGGCATCCATGTGCAAATATCGATAGGCGCGATCGCCGTATTTCGCGATCGCCTTTTTCAAATCGGCGGTGTGGAACAGGACGGCGGCGGCATCCCGGCCTAGATCCTGTCCCAAGCAGAGATAGTGCAACTCCCGCCGGAAGTTTTTGAACCGAATCTGCCGCAATTCTTGGGCTTTTGGCGCGTAATAATAGCACCCTTCTTCCAGTCCGTTCACCCCGGAAACGGCGACGAATGACTCGATCAAACTCAGGTCGAAAAAGTCCGGCGAACCGTCCAAACCCTGGCCGATGTAGTGGTCGTGTTGGTAGGTAAAATCCAGCAGCGCCAGCAATTCTTCCAAGTTCAAATTTCCCCCGCTATAACCCCGGGTGGAACGGCGGCGTTTGATGGTGGTTTCCAATCCTTCAAGTTCTTTGCCCCAGTCGATGGGGGAACTGAACGTGGAAACTTTCGTGCAGAAGGGAAAGTTATATTTGTCCTCCCGTTCTTCATCTTCCGCCGACAATTTCCAACCCTGAGAACCGGAGGTATCGGATTTTAATTGGGTGGCGCGGTGCAGGTGGGGGAGCAGTTCTCCGTCGGGGATGTTGGGGTAGTCCGTCTGGGTGGCGGAGGGGAGGGCGGTTCTCGCTTTGGGGAGGTTTTGATCGACTTCCAACAAATCCGCCAAAGCCGCGATCGCGATCGTTCCTTCTATTTTGGAGTCGAAATAAAACAGGTCGTTTACCGCTTCGTCGGCGAATCCGCCGATCAGATGGGGGCGGTAAGAACTCAGCGATCCGGCGAGTTCCAAATTCCCGATCAGGTGTCCGGTGTCGAGAAAAATGCGGCGGTAGGCGCGATCTTGATACCGCCAAGCGGAACGGTAGAAAACGGCGGAGACGACGACCGCCAGTTTGGTATTTTCTAATGCCGGATGCCAGAAACAGGCTGCCTGCAACTCCGGCCAAACTTGGGAGTCCCAAAATTGAACCAGGGAGTGGTGGAGGCTTTGATAGTTGTAGAGTCCCGCCGGCAGTTCGGGGGTCCCCCGGGAGACGAGATAGACTTCGGCGGGGTAGAGTCCCCCGGCAGACGGCGCGGAACGGAGGTAGTGAAATCCGTTCGGGGTGGACATTTTGGCCGTCAGTCCGTAAGTGTGGAGTAAGAGGCGGGAAAGCCGCCGCCATTCGCCGTTTCCCGAATCGGCGGTTTCTCGGAGGTAGGGTTTGAGATCGAAGACGGTGCCGATTTTGTATTCTTTGAAGGGGATCGGCTGTTTGCTCCAGTCCAACTGCTGACTCTTGGAAGCCAGGGTATCCGGGTCGTATTTGGTCCGCTCGTGGTAGTATTGGGCGATCGATACGGGTGGTTCTGACATAGGACGCACGGTAGTGGAGGATGAACAGAGGTGCTGAAAATATGGAAGGCGATCGCTTCCGTATTCTTTCAGTCTAAACGGCATCCTCCAAGTTTGCAGTCATTCGATTTTCGCACCGGGGAAGGCGGCGTGGCGGGATGTGAGATGTGGGGAGGGCATGAGACGATCGCTGCTTCTGACTCGACGGCTGACTTTGGAACTCTCAAATCGGCTTCCGCGTCGTCCCCCGCAAGCGATCGCGATGGCGATGAAATTGACATCAACATTCGCAGCCGATTCGATCTCGGTTTGTCTTAAAACTTTACCCATTCCTATCAGAATTCGGGCGATCGCAGAAATGGCCGAGATTCGGAATTGATGTCCGAACCCTCAATTTTAATTGAGAAGATCCGCCGGCATCGGCTATTCTGGTGGCAGACTCCTAAAAATGTTTCCCGACCCGACCCCGATCGCAAGTCGATTGGCGATCGCCCGATGTGGCAAAATAACGGTAAGCTAAAAACGGGTTGCTCTTGCCGTCCGGCGATCGCCCCCCGATCTCGGCTGGGACGGATGAAATCCGTATATATACTTATTAATTGAACCGCCCATGAAACCGAATTCCAATTTTATTGTAATCGATACAGAAGGACAACCCGTCCTCCGAGAAGTCGCGATCGTCGATCATCAGGGTCAATTAATTTACGAAGCATTCGACGAAAAGCACCGCCAAAATCCCGCCATTCTCAACCAAACCAAACCCCTCAAAACCATCATGAGCGAGTTCGCGGAATTGGCCGAATCCAAAACCATCATCTGTCACTACGCCCGCCACGATATCGAAGTGCTCCGCAACTCCTTTCGCGCCGCCGGTGTCACCCCCCCTCACCTCACCTTTCAATGCAGCTTTGAACTCGCCCAGCGCTACCTCCCCAAGCTCGAAAGCCACGCCTTGGAAACCATCAGCAAACAATTAAATCTGAGGAACAACGGCAAAACCGTCAAAAGCGATTCCGCCCACCGGGCAAAATACGACGCCCTTTTCACCTACCAACTTTACAGACGCATGACCAATGAACTGTTGAAAACCAAACTCCAACATCACCCCAACCCTTTCGGGACGAGCCGGGTCGATACGCCCTTCCAAGATCACGTCGATTTTCGGGGCATTTTTGAAGCCGAATTTGGGCGATTAAAATCCATTTTATCCGACATTAAAAACGATGTCAACCACCAGAGTAAAGGAGCCGTCGTCATCGGGGAACCGGGTTCGGGAAAAACCCATTTGATGATGCGACTGGCAAAAGACCTGCTCGCCAAAAACCGGCTTTTATTCATCCGCCAACCCAACAATCCCGACACCGTCCTCTTCCACACCTACAGCCGGATTTTGGAATCCCTGATCCAAAAAGTCCCCGACAGCAACCACACCCAACTCGAACATTTACTCGCCAACAGTTTTGCCGAAATCATCAAAGATTCGGACTCCTATTCCACCCCCCAAACCCAAAAAGACGAGCGGTTGCTCGAACTGATCGAAGATGACAATTTAAAACTGTTTACCGACCTCGGCAAGGACGACACCCGCCTCAAACGGGACTATTGGCAACACATCGAAAAACGGGCGTCCGACTGGTGGATTCGCCAATTTTCCTCCGCTGGATACGCCCCCAAAGTGCTGCGGGGAATCATCCGATTTTGCGGTTACACCGACTTCAAACGCCGCCAAACCATCACCCAGTGGTTGGCGATGAACGATGTCTCCCAGGAAGAACTGGATAAAGTCGGTTTGGAAAGCTGGGGGGAGGATATGAGTCGGGAAGAAATTTCCCTGGCGGCGTTGGAGGTGTTCGGCAAACTGTCCCTGTTGGACGAGCCCCTGATTATTATTTTCGATCAGTTGGAGGGGTTGAGTCAAAAGCACAACGAACGGCTGCTGCAAAGTTTTGGCGAGGCGGTGAAGGAAATTTTCACCCACGTCCCCAACAGTTTGATTATTTTAAACTTATTTCCCGATCGCTGGGAACAGTTCCAACTCGTTTTCGACGGTTCCATTGTCGATCGCATCTCCCAATCTCAAATCCTCCTCAACAAGCCGTCCGACGAACAGTTGAAGCAATTGCTAAACCTGAAATCCGAAGTGCAGGATGTCACCATTGACGAGTTATTTGAACCCCAGGAAATTCGCGATATTTTGAGCGGGCCTTCCATCCGCTCGGTTTTGAACGCCGCCGCCGACTATTACCGCTACAAAATCGACGGCATTGCCCTGCCGAAGCGTCCGAGCAAATCCAACTCCCACGGGGTGCTGGCGACGATGGAAAAGCAGATCAACCAGTTGACGGAGGAAGTGACAGACCTGAAAGAAATTGTCGCCAAGTTGGCGAATATGTTGAACTTGGCGGACGGGGAAAATATCGTCCGCGTCTTCCCCAGCGGCATGGCGGCGCGATCGCCGATCAAAACCTCGGTGCGGAGCGAATTCGAGGATTATTTGCGATCGCAGCGGGGGATGTTGGAAAGCAACTACGGCAAACCGGCGATCATTTCCGAGAGCGACGATTTCGGGAAATTGACGACGATCATTGAATCGTTGAAATTGGTGTTATCCCCCCTGGACGTGGAGATTTTGAGGCTCGGAAAGCGGGTGCTTCCGGAGCATTTGGTGATCCGAACCTCCACCCACTTATTCGCGATCGCATTTTTGCACCAAAGCGGCACCCGGTTTTATCACCGGATTCGGAATCTCAATGAACTGTTGAGCGATCGGCCCGACATCCACTTTCACCTGTGCCGGGATGCACGAGAAGATCTGGTTTCCGGAAAATCCAGTCAGGCGGAATTCGAGAAATTTTGCCACGCCAATAACGGCCACTTCCTGCTGTTGGATCGCGACAAACGCATCACCTTCGAGTTAATTTATCAGGCGATCGTCGATATCCAAAACCGCGATTTGGACGTGGATTTAGAGGAAGCGATCGATATCCTGCTGTTGGACTATCAGGACTATTGGCTATTCCAAAACCTCACCCAACTGACGTTGTAGCCAATTGTAGGGTGCGTTCCCGACCGTCACCGGCCGACTTCGCCGATAATGAATCGGTGGGCACGCACCGAACGCGACTATTCAGACCGCTGATAAATAGCGGGGAAACGCACCCGACACCACTGATGAGCCGAACTGGCGATGAAGGGTTGGGAAATGGGGAAAGCCATTTCCCCATTCCCGATTCTCAAAAGCCGTTCCACCCGCTCTGAGTGAGTTTATACCTCTATTCTATTCGGTGAGTCCTAACGAGCGGTTTTCTGTTTGCCCTTGAAAGCGGTCGCCCCCAAAGCGCCGACGGCCAACAGACCGAAGACAGAAGTGGGTTCGGGAACTCCTTTCTTGTCAGAAAAACTATTGGCTTGAATGAAAACGCCCGAATCCAAAAACGGGTCGCCGGCATCCGCGATCGCCAATTTGATCGTGTGAGTTCCCGGAGTCAAGTCCAAAAATTTGGCGGTAAAGACATTTGTAAAACCGTCGTACTCAATGTTGTAACTTCCGCCGCCATCACTGAAATCGTTGTTGTTGTACAACTCGGGGTTGCTGGCATTGATCCCGCCGAACGGATTCCCATTATTGACCGTATTAATTGCAACTGGCGTATCAGTTCCCGGAATCAGGGCAATGTTAACCCCATTGAGGAAGAAGCCGAAAACATCATTAAATGAACTGTTGACATATTCGTTGTATTCTTCCGAGGCAAAGACATAGTTAAAAAACAGGTCGCCCCCTTCCGACTCAAAGTCGAATTCTAGGATCGTTGCATCGTAGGTCATATACCCCGGAATGAGAGCGTTCAGATCGGAATCCCCGAAAAACCCATTGCTGGTTGTCGTCGCATCCGAGGTATTGGGTCCGGCTGCATCAGTCGCACAACCGGTGGTTAAGAGGATTCCGGATTCGATGCCGATACCAGATGCCGCTCCGCCAGTAAATGTTCCCGATGCACACTCGGCACCAGTATATGAAACAGAACCCGGTACGACTGTGATGCCTTCACCCAAGATATTGTCAACTAAAGTCTCACCGTTGCTGGTGGGAGTGATATCGAACGCTTTAACTGAACCTGTTGCTCCCAAGAAGAAGACCGTCGTTCCGGTTAAGAGCATCGATGCTTTTTGAACGATTTTTCGATCGATTTTCATTTTTTTTCTCCCGATTCAGGGTTTTCAGCTTGTCACGCTGCGAGCCGGTCGGTCCAAACCACCTGAAGAGCTGATTGGTAAACCCAGTCCGGATCGGTTTTAATCCGTTGCCAAAATCCAGTTTTGGCAGTCCACAAACCCCGTAAACGTTGCCAATGATGTCCTGCAACGCCGGGATTTAAAGGGCATCATAAATCCGCTCTAAAGATACTTGAATAGTTCGCGAACAAGGCAGCAGCGCTCTTACATATTCGACGGATATTTTTTGGGGAAGTCCAGTCAAAAAAAGCCTTTCAGCGACTTTGTAAATTGGCTCTTAAATCTACCGCTAAACTGCAATTTAATTTGGGCTTTGAAATCCGGTCGGCAAACACAACCTTATAAAAAATGTCGCTGCTCCAGTTCAATTACTATCTTACATAACCGTGTTTATATGGTCAACTTTCGATGTATGGCTTTACCGAATCTTTATAAAGATAGGGGGATAGCTTTACTGAAATTTTCAATTCGACGCGAAACGACTCGATGTAGCGTTTGAGTCCGACCGGCCTGAGAGTGAAAGAAGACACGACAAAATCCTACTGCCGTGTCTGTACTCAAATGCCGGATCGACTCGATGCATCAGTCCTTCCCAGAAACTTCTTTGACTTTCGGCAACCCAACGTATTAAGTCTGACGTAGCAGTAGGATGTGGCTTTAAATGCTCAACAGTGTCGAATTTGAATGGTATGCAGGTTCCAGGACGAGATGGCCGGGGATGGCGGCGGGTTCCAAATCCATGCCGCGACAGAATTCCTTCACCCGCGCCTGTTTGGCCTGCAAGCGAGTTTTTAGCACCTCCGCCGCCTTGTCGGGTTCGCCTTGTCCGCAGAAAAATAAATCGGCGGCAAAATAGCCGTATTCCGGCCAGGTGTGGATGGCGATGTGGGATTCGGCCAGGGTGGCCGTGGCGGTGACGCCGTGGGGACTGAACTGGTGAACGCAGAGATCGATGAGGGTCGCGCTTCCGGCGGCGATCGCATCCAATAAGGCGTGACGGATGCGGTCCGGATCGTTCAATACCTCTGCGGGACATTGCCAAGCGTCCACGACGATATGGGTTCCGAGTTGTTTCATTTTTGGTGCTTCCACCCCCCAGTTTTGGGTTACAAAAGGACAGGTTTGGGCTCAAAATGGACCGTTCCTCCACCTCTCGACCCCGGGGGCGATCGCTCCACCGAGCCGGACTGTCCCTGGGACCATTTTTCCATTTTCAGCCGTCTCCATTTTAGCGCAGTTGCAAAAGTAACCCCGAACCGTTGTTCATCTTCCTTTAAATTACGGTTGCATGGCCCGTCACTTGGCCGGGTGAAGGATACTTCGCTTCGACTCAAACGGGGACTTTGAGTTCAATTCTCCCGCCTTGCAAAGGGAAAAATCCCCCTAAATCCCCCTTAATAAGGGGGACTTTGACGGCTCATTGGGACTCAACCGGCTGGGTTTAAAACCGCTTCGATTTCCTGCTGGACTTGTTTGAGGCTTTCCTTTTGGCGATCGAGCCATTCGATTTCGGCTTTCAGTTGTTCGGGGGTGGCGTTGGCATGATGAGTCCGCAACTGCGGGAAACCTACATTCAAACCGTCAGCGATCGCGCCCGAGAAGCCGGCTACACGGCGTTAATTCCCAAACACCTCAACCCGGCGTCACCCCTGGCGATCGCCAATTTATATCACTATTTGCAAGAGGTTTGATTTGTCCGAAAATAAACCGGGTTTCTAAGAGCGTGTCGGTGGAGAAGCAAAGATATTGATAGAAACCCGGTTTCTAGGAATCTACAAACCCAGACAATAGCGAATCGCCTCTTCAACTTCTAACATTTTTTCGAGAGATAATCGACCGCTCGGCTGTTTGGGAAATCGATTTTGGTCGAGTGAGCGCATTTGAAAACAGAGAAAAACTGTTTCTAAAGGCAGTCCGCTTTCTTCGGGAAAAACTCTGATATTGGTTGGTAAATCTCTACGAATGTTCGCGCCTTTTGTTCCCACAACGACCGTCACAACGAGGGGCAATCGATTCAAAGCATCTATAGATACGACCAAAACGGGTCTAGTTCCCGCCTGTTCTTTTCCCTGAATTGGGTTTAGATTGACAAAATAGATCTCTCCTCGTTGAATCGTCATCAGTCTTCTAGTCCGTCCATTTCTGCAATTGCAAATTCTCGATTAATTTCCGCGATTTCTCTTTGAATATCCGGATCTTCCGCAAGTTCCTGAAGTTGTCGTTCCACTGCGGAAGGGTCGGAAAATTTGCCCGTGCTTTTGGTTTGGCTTTGCACCTGTTTTGCCAACCGTTCCAGCAGCCATTGTTGTTCGGATAAAGATAGATTTCTGACTTCGCGAGCCAGTTCTAACAATTTGGGCGAAATCATGTCAATCTTCCCCTAAATTTGTGGTATTTTTACTATTCTAACCACGGATTCGGAAAAGAAACCCGGTTTCTGGGCATCTACAACCCAGACAACCGCGATTTCGATTTAACTGCGATAAACATCCCGCCGATGCCTCACGCGCATGATACGCACGATTTTATTGCGGTCGTCGATCGCATAAACAACCCGATAATCACCGATCCGAATCCGATAGGAATTATCGTCTCCCTTCAACTTTACTACCCCTTCGGGACGCGGTTCTAGACCCAAATTATCGATCGCCGAGCCGATGCGTAACTGAAGTTCGATATTCAACCCTCGCAACTCCTTAGCCGCCGACTTCTCCAAGCGAACGGTATATAGCAGTGTGAAATGATTCGTGAAAAATTGATCGACTCAAAGCCCCCAGTATTGGGGGTTTGGGGGCCGGACAATTTTACAAATGGTTTCCGATTGCTATAACTTTCATCCGCCATTAGCATCAGCCTCGATTTCTTGCTTCAACTCCTCCCAAGACACTTCTTCTTCATCTTGACGGGTATGGGCAACCAAAACATCATAAAAATCTTCCCACAACTCCCCCCACTCTTCCAAATCAATGATAACCGCCTGCTTCTCCCCGGCTTCATTGACGACAAATTGAATTCCTTTCATCGCATTTTTCCATTGCTAATTGAGCTTTAAGATTGGGCTAGATGGTAAAAATCAGAAAAGAAACCGGGTTTCTAGAAGCGACTTTGGTTCTCCATCGAGATATTGATAGAAACCCGGTTTCTAAGCATCTGGTGGGGACTCGAAGAAACCGGGTTTTCTTTTATCCTAACTCGGCAAACCCATCATGTCGCGGTTGTCGTGCCCCGGGGCGATCATCGGGTAGCAGTCCTCGTTGCGGGTGACGCGGACATCCAAAATCACCGGGCGGTTGTGGGAGAGGATCTGGGCGATCGCACCTTGGAGATCCTCCCGGCGGCGAACCGTGATTCCCTCGATGCCGTAAACGTCCGCCAAGCGGGCAAATTCCGGCGTCCCCTCCTCCAAATTGGTCGCCTCGTAGCGATCGCTATAAAACAGGTGTTGCCACTGCCGCACCATCCCCAGCCAGCCGTTATTCAAAATCACCACCTTCACGCCGATGCCATACTGGGCCAGAGTTCCCAACTCCTGCATATTCATCTGGAAACTGCCGTCGCCGCTGATACAAATCACCGCATCGTCCGGCTGGGCCACCTTCACCCCCACGGCGGCGGGCAGGCCGTAGCCCATCGTCCCCAGACCGCCGCTCGTCATCCACCGCCGGGGCCCGTTTTTGAGGAATTGCGCCGCCCACATCTGGTGTTGGCCCACGTCCGTGGTGTAGAAGGCATCGGGCGCCTGGCGGGCCAGTTCCACCAGCACCTCCTGGGGCGATATCCCGTCCTCCGGTTGGGGGACATCGAGGGGATAGTCCGATCGCCACTCCTTGATGCGATCGCACCATTCCCGCGTCTGTTCCGGCTTCCCCTCCATCCCCAACTGGTGACTCCGCTGCAACAGATCCCCCAACACCTGCCGCACGTCCCCGACGATGGGCACGTCCGTCGTCCGGTTTTTCCCCACCTCCGCCGGGTCGATGTCGATGTGGATCACCTTGGCATCGTGGGCGAATTTCTCCCCGGTCCCGGCCACGCGATCGTCAAACCGCACCCCCACGGCGATCAACAAATCGCACTCGCTAACGGCAAAATTGGCGTAGGCTGTCCCGTGCATCCCCAACATCCCCAACGCCAGGGGATGATTTTCGTCGAAGGCCCCTTTCCCCATCAGCGTCGTCGTCACCGGAATTTGGAACTTATCGGCCAATTCGGCAATTTCGGGGTGGGCCGCCGCCATGATCGCCCCGCCGCCCACATACAATAACGGCTTCTTCGCCTCCGAGATCAACTGCAACGCCTGGTTGATCTGCCGGGGGTTGCCCCGCACCGTCGGCCGGTATCCCGTCCGCCGCACCGTCCCCGGTTCCACCGGCGTATAGTCGATGGGGTCGTTCCCCACGTCCTTGGGAATGTCGATCAGGACCGGTCCGGGCCTGCCACTGCCGGCTAGGTGAAACGCCTCGGCGACGACCCGGGGCAGATCGGCCGGATCGCGCACCAGGTAGGAGTGTTTGACGATGGGCAATGTAATGCCAAAAATGTCGATTTCCTGAAACGCATCGGTCCCCAAGGCGCCCCGCGGCACCTGCCCAGTGATCGCCACCACCGGCACGGAATCCATGTAGGCCGTCGCCAACCCCGTCACCAAATTCGTCGCCCCCGGCCCCGACGTCGCCAGACAGACCCCCACTTTCCCCGTCGCCCGGGCGTATCCGTCGGCGGCGTGGGCGGCGCCCTGTTCGTGGCGGACGAGGATGTGCTTGAGTTCCCCCGCCTGTTCGGCGCGATAAATTTCGTCGTAGATGGGCAGATTTGCACCCCCCGGATATCCGAAAATATGCTGCACGCCGTGGCGTTTCAAACTGTCGATGAGGGCGAAAGCACCCGTCACTCGTTGGATGGCTTCTTTGGGATTTTGCATGGTTTTCTCCAATTCAAAATGGGTCTGTGGGAAATCCAAACTGCGGGTTGAGATCTAGCTCTCAGCAGCCGGCTATCAGCGGTCAGCCGAAAGTCGAAGTTTGACTCCGAGCCATTTGGGGAATTTGCCGATGTCCCGACCGGTTTTGCGATCGCTCCAACTGCTACAAAGACTATAAATGATCTCCATCACCACCCGACTCAGTTATCATCAATTTTTCAGCTTTTCGATCCGCCGACACGCAGGACACAACTCAACGTCCCCCTTATTAAGGGCAGAGCCGTTTCATTCTCGGTTAAAAATTGTCGTGGGAGACGGGGAGAATCGGTGACGGGGGGAGGGGGCGAAAGTTTTTTCGGGTTAAGAATACCTTTTCATTCTGAAAAATCTTCCTCTCCCCCCCTCTTCCTCTGCTTCCTCTGCTTCCCCAGCCATTTTTCGGGGGAAAATGAAAGAGCCTTGCTGATTGAGGGGGATTCTCCCTACACCTTCGATTCGGTCAATGTCACCGAATCTTGACTCGTTTGCCACTGCAACATCAACCCGTATTCCAACCCCTCCACCACCGCCTGATAGGAGGCGTCGAGGATGTTGCAGGAGACGCCCACCGTCGTCCATCGCCGGTGTCCGTTACTCGACTCCACCAACACCCGGGTTTTCGCCGAGGTCCCGGCCCGCCCGTCCAAAATCCGCACCTTGTAATCCCGCAGTTGAAATTCCGCGATTTCCGGGTAGAAATTTTGCAGGGCTTTTCGCAGGGCCGCATCCAGGGCCGAAACCGGCCCGTTGCCTTCCGCGACTTCCAATATTTCGCGATCGCTGACAATCACTTTCACCGTCGCCAAAGCATTGCAAGTCTCCACATTTGACTTATCGCAGTGTACTTGAAAACCGCGAATTTCAAACCACTGTTTCCGAGTCCCCAATGCCTCCCGCATCAGCAGTTCAAAACTCGCCTCCGCCGCCTCGAATTGATAGCCCTGATGTTCCAGTTCTTTCAACTCTTGGAGGAGTTTGCGACTGGCGGGGTCGTCGCGATCGAGGTTGATACCGTAATTTCGAGCCTTCGCCAAAATATTGCTCAACCCGGACTGGTCGGAAATCACGATTCGCCGCTTATTTCCCACCGTTTCCGGGGCGATATGTTCGTAGGTCAAAGGGTTGCGTTCCACCGCCGAAACGTGGATGCCACCCTTGTGGGCGAAGGCCGACAAACCCACGAAGGGCGCATGGTCGTCCGGCGCCAAATTCACCACCTCGCTGACGAACCGACTCGACTCCGCCAGTTGTTTCAACTGTTCCGGTTCCATGCAAGAATAGCCCAATTTCAATTGCAAATTCGGCATCAGCGTGCACAGGTCTGCATTGCCGCACCGTTCCCCGTAGCCGTTGACGGTCCCCTGCACCATTTCCGCCCCTTCCATGACGGCGGCTAGGGCGTTGGCCACGGCCGTCCCGGAGTCGTTGTGGGTGTGGATGCCGATTTGGCGCCGGTCCTCACCCCACCCGGAAACCGCCTCGGCGACGATGCGGGTGATTTCGGCGACTTCGTGGGGGAGGGTG
The DNA here is from genome assembly GCF_035615495.1 of Lyngbya sp. CCY1209. Classification (GTDB taxonomy): domain Bacteria; phylum Cyanobacteriota; class Cyanobacteriia; order Cyanobacteriales; family Microcoleaceae; genus Limnospira. Next base: position 14,072 of record NZ_JAJENU010000573.1, read on the forward strand.
CCGCCGTTGGTGTCGCAGAGGACTAGCCACCGGGCACCCCCGTCCGCCGCCGCCTTCAGGGTTTCCAGGGCGTAGTCCGGGTTGTGCTTGTAGCCGTCGAACCAGTGCTCGGCGTCGTAAATTACCTGGCGCCCCTGGCTGCGGAAAAATTCGACGGTATCGCGAATCATCGCCAAGTTTTCATCCAGACTGGTTTTCAGGCTTTCCGTGACGTGCAGATCCCAGGATTTGCCGAAGGTGGTAATCCAGCGGGTGCCGGCGGAGAGGATGGATTGCAGGCCGGGATCTTGGGCGGCGGGGACGTTGGGGCGGCGGGTGGAACAGAAGGCGACGATTTCGGCTTGGGTGAGGGGTTCTTCCTGGAGTCGCCAGAATAGTTGCACGTCCTTGGGGTTCGCACCGGGCCAACCCCCTTCGATAAAGGGAATCCCGAGGCGGTCGAGGGTGCGGGCGATGCGGAGTTTATCTTCTAGGGAGAGGGAAATTCCTTCGCGCTGGGCTCCGTCTCGCAGGGTCGTGTCATAGATCCAAAGTGGCTTACTCATGGCTGATCTTCGCTAGTTGGTGCGGTGTCCGGCGGCGCGATTTGACTCATGGCGGAGCGGACACATTTTTACCCCCGCCTTTCAGTATGGAATGAAGACTTGCCATTCGGGCAGATCTAAACTTTATTTTCACATTCGGGCGATCGCGCCTTCCCCCCAGCCCATTCCCCCGTTTTGTTGAACTTCAAATTATCTCATCAATTTGATGTCGGTCGTGTTAAAAATTATGAACGGGCGATCGCGCTTCGATTCTTTGGTGTTAAACTCGATTGGGACTCAAATATCCGATGTCAGAGAAATCTAATTTCAATGATTTCGCCAATGGCATTGATATCATTGATTGCAATTGTTTTGAAGATGTGGCGACAGTTATCAAACGACCCGAATCGATCCATCACATCGAATCCGGTTAAATATCCGAACCGCTTGGGAATCAATTCCCAAGGGCGCAAGCCAGGCGCCCCTACCAGCACAAATCCTCTCGCATAGGATTGCGAATCGATTTCCGAATAGAGCATTGATGGCGATCGCCCGATGGGATCGACGAGGACATCGCCCCAGCCCGATATTTATCAATTTGGGGCGACTGACCAAAAGCTGATACCTGAGAGCTATATTGCACCCAAAAACCGGGTGCTCCCAAAAATCCGGTTTTGCTACTATCATTATTGTCAGCATCCGCTTTTTTTAACAAAACCGATTTTAGGAGTGCATTCTATGCCACAAATTCAAGCCCAAGGGAAAACCATCACCTGCGATCGCGAAGCCAACCTCCGCAAGGTCTTACTCGACAACGACATCGACCTCTACAACGGCCAGGCATCCACCATCAACTGTCACGGCATCGGCACCTGTGGCACCTGCTGCGTCGCCGTCGAGGGGGAAGTTTCCGAACCCCAGTGGCGGGAAAAAACCCGGATGTCCCTCCCGCCCCACTCCCCGTCCTCCGGGCGCCGTCTGGCCTGCCAAACCAAAGTCCTCGGCGATGTCCGCGTCACCAAATATGAGGGCTTCTGGGGGCAGGGTTCCGATACCGAATGGACACCTTGAATCAATTAATAATTGACAATTGATAATTGACAACGATCGCAATTGATTCCCGATTCCCGCGTTTCCTTGCCTTCCTCGAGGGGAATGTCGAGGGGGTGGGTATTGAGAATTAATCAGTGATAATTGACAATTGACAACGATCGCAATTGATTCCCTATTCCCGCGTTTGGTCGCCTTCCTCCAGGGGAATGTCGAGGGGGGTGGGTTCGGGTTGTATGGCGGCGGGGTCCCGGTCGAAATACTCGTAAACCGTGCGGGACATCTCCTGAATCAGGGATTGTGCCGCCATGTCTTCGTCCGGTCGGGAGGCCAGAACCGCCAGAATGTAGCGCTTTCCGTTGGGCAGATCGACCAACCCCACATCCCCGAGTAGCATTCTCAGGGTTCCGGTTTTGTGGGCGATAATCGCACCCCGCCCCAACCCAGCGGGCAAGAGACTGTCATTCTCGGTCTGCACCATAATTCGCAACAAGCGATCGCGCGACGTCATCGACAGCAACCCCCCCTGGTGCAGTTGGGCCATCAAGCTCACCAGATCTCGGGGCGTCGTCGTATTCGTCCCGTCGAGGTCGGGTAACGGGTTGCGAATCGCCGTATCCTGGAGCCCCCAACTGCGGAATTTCCGGTTGAGGATCTCGGCGCCGCCGAGGCGATCGATAATCATATTGGTCGCCGTATTGTCGCTGATGACAATCATTTGGGTCGCCACTTCCAAGGCCGTGTATTCGCTTCCCGTCGGCTGGTATTGCAACTCCCCCGCCCCCCCGGCGACGTCCGCTTCTGTCATCGTCAGCATCTCGTCGAGGCGAATTTCCCCCGCATCCACCGCCTGAAAAAACGCTACCAGAATCGGCACTTTGATCGTGCTCGCAGCGGGAAACTGGGTGCGATCGCCCAACCCCACATAGTTCCCCGTCTGCAAATCCAGCACCATCAAACCGGGGTCAATTTCCGGGGTTTCCTCGGCGAGGGTTTGCACTTGTGTTTTCAACTCCCGCATTTCTCGATTGAATTGCAGGGACAGGGGCAAAGTATCATTGACCTGTCCCGCTTCCATTTCCTCCGATGCCAAATTCGCCTCCGCCATCGCCCCGGCACTCGAACGGCCCAAAGAATTGAGGATCGAGAGAACCGTCCCCGAAATCACGCCGATGCCGATCCCCAAAATCAGCAGGCGGGCGCCGTAAACCATCGGCGAAACCGGGCGATGTCGCCGGACGACCCGCCGTTTCGGACGGGGGTGCGGTTGTTCCCGAGAATTGACATTCTGGGGTTGGGGAACCGGACTCGCGCCGTCCATCGGCACCACGTTAGCCGATCGCATCGGAGAACCGCCCCTCGGAGGCGGTTGCACCCGACGGCGGTTCGGGGGGGGTTGTCGGCGCCGGGATTTCTTCCGAGGCGGCGGCGGTTGCCGTCGCAGTTGGGCCACCACCGGATCAACGGACGCCCGTCGGTTGGGATTCGCCGGCGGATACTGTCCGGAGGGTAAATTCTCCGGCCAAGGACGCAGATCCGAAGGCGGCAATTGGGGGGAAGGGCGCGATCGCTGCCGTCGCCGGTCAGGACGGCGCCGGGAGCCTCTGGACCGCTTGGAGTTGGACCCCCACTGGGATACGATCGATAAAAATGAGCGACGGGGATACCGCTGGGCCACACCTAACACCTAAAAATAATCACAAACTGTACAATACAACTTCCGGCTTCAAGACTGACCTTGCCGAGATTAGAGCTCCGGAGGATCGCACGATTCGCCCCCCGAAGGGTCGGGCGACGTTTTCAGGGTATCACTAACCGCGTCCCGGGGGAGGTTGGTCAACGCCCATTCGACTTGAGACAGAATACCCCGCAACATGGCGACTTCCGAGGCCGAAAGTTGGGCGCGGTTGAACAGGTGCCGAAATTTCTCCATGCGGCTGGTGGCCGTGTGGGGATAGAGATAGCCGATTTTGAGCAACAGGGTTTCAAGTTGCCGGTAATATCCTTCGAGCAGTTCCAGGGGGGCATCCGAGGGGGAGGAAACGTCCGGGGAATTGATGTCCGGTTCGGCCAGTTGCCGCAATTCATAGCAACAGACGGCCACGGCTTGGGCCAGGTTCAAGGAGGGGTAAGCGTCGCCCGTCTGAATGCGGACTGTGCGTTGGGCGTAGTTGAGTTCTTCGTTGCTCAACCCCCGATCTTCCGGGCCGAAAATCAGGGCGGCGGGGGCGTCGAGGAGCCAGGAGAGTCCCCGGCGGGGGGTGTCCATATTTCCCAGACCCGTGCGATCGCGGGCCGTGGTGGCGATCGCACGCTGACACCCCGTCAGACTCTCGGGCAAGCTGTCCACAATTGTCGCCGATTCTAGAACATCTGCGGCGTGGACGGCCATCCGCCGCGCTTCGGAGCCGCGGGGATCGCAGTGGGGATTCACCAACACCAGTTGCCGCAATCCCATATTTTTCATCACCCGCGCGATCGACCCCACATTCAAGGCCCCGGCCGGCTCCACCAAAACGATCCGTATTTTGTCTAACGCTGCTTCTCCCGGAGTCTGCGACATCGAAAATGATATAATATTTCAACTTATTACATTACCCACTCAAATAACTTAACATGGCGCGTCAGCCCTCGAAGTCCGACCTGCCCACCAAAATTTGTCCGGTCTGCGATCGCCCCTTCACTTGGCGCAAGAAGTGGGCGGACTGTTGGGATGAGGTCAAATACTGCTCGGAACGGTGTCGGCGGCGGCGATCAAGTTCCAATTGAAACGGGAAGTGGGGAGTCGGTCGTAGGGAGTCGGGAGTCGGTCGTAGGGAGTCGGGAATTTTGACTTTCCCACACCCTCATAAAAGTTGCGATGGGGTGAGACACTGAATAATTGATCGTTTCATTTGTTGAGTGTTAAGGTGCAACCCAAATTAATCATACACGGCGGAGCCGGGAGTTCCCTGCAAGGTAAGGGAGGCGTCGAAACCGTCCGCAATTCTCTCCAGCGAATTTTGGCCGAAGTTTACGGCCGGCTCGAAAACGGGACGGCGGCTGAAGATGCGGTCGTCCGAGGCTCTCAGTTGCTCGAAGATGATCCCCTGTTCAACGCCGGGGTGGGGTCGGTGTTGCAGTCCGACGGACAGATCCGCATGAGTGCGGCGTTGATGAACGGCACGTTGCAGCGGTTCAGCGGGGTGATCAACGTCTCGCGGGTCAAAAATCCCATCGAGTTGGCGAAATTCCTGCAAACGTGCCCCGATCGCGTCCTGTCGGATTACGGCGCGGCGGAATTGCTGCGGGAGTTGAATGTACCGAAGTTTGACCCCCTGACGGACCGTCGCCTCTACGAGTGGATCGAAGACCGCAAGCAGGATTTTAACCGCAAAATGGCGAACGTGGTGGCCGAGGATGCCGAGGCGGGCCGCGGCACCATCGGGGTGGTGGCGTTGGATCAAAATGGCGCGATCGCGGCGGGCACTTCCACCGGTGGCAAGGGGTTTGAGCGGATCGGCCGGGTCAGCGATTCAGCGATGCCGGCGGGGAATTATGCCAACGCCAAAGCCGGGGTGAGTTGTACCGGCATCGGCGAGGATATCATCGACGAGTGTCTGGCGGCGAAGATTGTGATTCGGGTGACGGACGGTTTGTCGTTGAAGGAGGCGTTCGAGCGATCGTTTGCGGAATCGACCCAAAATCAACGAGATCTGGGTGCGATCGGCCTCGACGCCTCGGGTGCGATCGCCTGGGGGAAAACCAGCGATGTGGTGTTGGCGGCGTTCCACGACGGCGAGAAAATGGCCGACAGTTTGGAAGCAGAACCCGGCACTCAAGTGTTTGTCGTTTAATTCGATTGGGGACTAACACGATCCCCCATTATCCCCCTTAACAAGGGGGACTCAGAGTCAATTTTAGGGGGCGTTCCCGCTCATGTGCGATCGCTTCAGTGGGTCGGCGAGAGTTGGGAACGCACCGGGTTCGACTCGATTCTTGATGGTACAAATAACCGCACGCAGCGCTATAACTTGGGAATCTGGCACTATAGCAATCGGGAGTCATTTGAAAATATTCTAGCCCCCAAACCCCCAATTCTGGGGGCTTTGAGCCGCTCAAATTTTCGCGAATCATTTCACACTGCTATCTGAAAATCAACCACATTTAAATTTGGAATTTACAAGGGTTTTAAAAGTTGAGCTGTGAGTTGAGCGATCGCGCTTTGATTGTCGGAAATAATCTCAAATCCGGTTGAATGCTCGGAACTAAACGGTTGAGATATCAACACCGCTTGGGAATCTATTCCCAAGCTCATAGCAAAAATCCTCGCTTCGTGGATTGGTGAGATCAGACAGGCTAATATATATGCCGATGATAACTGAGTCGTCAGTTGTACATCCGAAATATTTTAAGTCTGATGATTAAAATCTATTGGTATTAAGATAAATATCAAATTCGTTGGCAAGGGTTTTAAAGCTGCTGTCGGACATATACTTCGCGTGGTAATGGATAATAGGTATCAGATATTTCCCCACCATATTGGGGTCTGGTATCGTGCGATCGCCGATCAATTCGTACTGGCTGTTTGGAGTGGGAGTCTAGCAAGCGATCGCACAACAAAATGTCTGCGATCGCACTAGGTAAACGCCGGGCGCATCATGATAAAGCCAGCAGGGATAAAGTCTCATCTTCGTAAAATAATGCGATCGCGCCAAACTCTCGACGCAGCAAATTTTCAACTTGTAATGTCGAACAGTTCCCAAGGCGAAGCCAAATCACTTTCGGTGGATTTCCAAATACCAAACTCCGATCGTGCATATCGGCATCTTTCGAGACGATCATTAAGTCATTATCTTTTGCATAATCCCAAACCATTGGGTCGATTGTCGCTTTCATGCCCACATCTCGAACGTGAAGCGAGTTTGGGAAAAGATCGCTCAAACGGTTTGGTAATTTAGGCGATAGATTTTCATCAAACAATAATTTCATGGGGATAATGGGGCAGTCATAAACCGACGTTCGCGGTCAGCAGCATAAGCAATGCAGGCTTTTAAATCTTCTCGCGTCAGATCGGGAAAATCGTCGAGAATTTCTGCTTCAGTCATCTCGGATGCCAGGTACTCAAGCACTTCATAGACTGTAATCCGCAAGCCACGGACGCAGGGCTTACCACCCCGTTTTTCAGGCTCAATTGTAATGATGTCTCGGTAGTTCATAAACTGGCATGAGTGAAAAATGTATACTTAGCATTATATCGAAAACTTTTGCTTCCCGCAGACAGAGAAGACTTCTAGAGCCGATCTGCAATGCGATCGCAACTCCTTTAGTTATTGTGACGTTCTCCTCACGCTCCCGATTCCTTCATTGTGCAGCACTCGCTTTAAGATAAGCCCCCTCCCCCAGATGCTCTAGATTGGGATAACAACTCCGGTAATGCGTCTCGCTCACAAACAACCACAGAATCCGAGTCCGCCGATTCTGGGGCGGCTGAGGGCAGGGAGCATAACCATCCGTGTAAATAATTAGACCATCATAATCCCGATGTTCGTCCAGATAAGCCAAAACCGGGGCAAAATTTGTTCCGCCTCGTCCCGTTAATTGCACTTCCCGCTGGGCACGACGGAAGGTCATCACATCGGTTGTAATCTCCGTATCAAATTGAATCACATCGATCGCCTCCACGCCATAATTAAAAAAGCGATTAACCACCGAAAACCCCTGCTGTAGCTCTTTAGTTCCCATCGAGCCACTCACATCAATAGCAAACAACAATCGGGTGGTAAAATCACGACGACTGCCCATATAGGCGAACCCATAGCGGCGATTCGGTTTCATCCGGGTTAGCCGCCGCTGTTGGCTGAGGATAGAGGTGCGAAACTTGCGTAAAACCGCCCGATAGTCCAGCTTCGGGTGCAGATTCGCCAAAATCTGTTCCCGCAATTTGCCGCCAATGCTGCCCCAACTGTCATTAGCTTGAGCCATTTTCACCAAGTCATCCAGGCGATCGCTCAATAATTCATCTCGATCCCACTGATCGGTATTTTCCACACCGCTCAAATTGGCGTCGGTATAAACTTCTAGGAGATCCGGGGGGCGATTACCAGGGGTTGAAGCTGGTTCAGATTCCGAATCAGACGAGTCAGATTGAGCGGGTCCGGACGCTTCCATCGCTTCGGCTGTACCCGTCCCTGCCATCGGTGTGCCGGATGCTTCCCCCTCCGAACTGGGGGACTGTTGATCCCCCCTAGCCCCCCTTAAAAAGGGGGGAACTAGAGCGAGCAATTTGTGGTAGTAGAACTCGAAGAATTGTTGGTCATAGGTGCGATCGCCAAAAACATCCCGCGATCGAGGAAACGGCAACTCGGTTTGCAAGTATTCTTGGAGTGTTAAATTGCTGGCAGTATAGCTAATGGTGGAGTGCGCTTGGCGGCGACTGTAGGGGTGTTTGAGAAGAATCCGTAGCGCTTCAAAGCGCAGGGTGGCTTCCAGGTGGCGATCGCTCAATTGCGCGATAAAATTCGGATTGTACTCAATCCTACCCCGTTGCACGCGAATGGTTTGAATGCGCGGCTCAGAGACTAAGGCGTGACTGGTCCAAACAGCCAGTAACAGGGGTTCAACAAGTAGCCACTTTTCCACAATTCGAGCAATACGGTAACGGGCGATCGGTTTCATCTTCATATCGCATTTAATATACTTAACCCAAGTTGCTAGTTATAAATGATCCCCCTAAATCCCCCTTAATAAGGGGGACTTCCGGATTCTCCCCCCTTTTCAAGGGGGGCTGGGGGGGAGCAGATTCTCCCCCCTTTTCAAGGGGGGCTGGGGGGGAGCAGATTCTCCCCCCTTTTTAAGGGGGGTTGGGGGGGATCGAATTCATGTGTCTGTTATAGTTTTGGCGGCAAAAATCTCTGCGGCACTCAGTTGCAATTCCGGGAAAGCTAAAGATTTAATCCTCTCGTTTCCGGTAAACAGCGTGACCTGATACTCCCCATCCACCAGTTGATAAACAGAGAGAGTCGGTTGTTTGGGATCGCCGATAAACCGTCGTCCGCCCAAACCTAAATAATCCACAATCCAGTATTCGGATATCCCCATCAGTTCGTATTCCCCGACTTTCCTCAGATAATCATCTTGCCAGTTTGTACTGACAACCTCTATAGCCAGTCCCACGGAATTTCCCTTCGTAATAATCGATTCTTTCTGCCAACGGGGTTCCTCGGCTAGTTGCGCTTTATTCAGAACAATAATATCAGGTTGGTAGCCGGATTCGTCATTGATCGGTTTCAGTAAGCAATCCCCCGGGATTGCATAAGGTAATTGCGATCGCCGAATCTCAAAGTGGAGTTCGCCAGCCATAAAACCAATAACACTAGAATGTTCTCCAGTTCCTAAAGGTATTTTGACGATCGCCCCATTGTGTAATTCGTATTTACAGGTCGCATTTTCCGGATACCAGTCAACAAATTTATCGAACGATAGGGGTGTGGTTAGAGTGGCAATCGTCGTTTCTAAATCCTGTTCAGATCCCGTGGCTTTAACTAGGGGCAGCTTTTTCGGTAACACAAGGCGGCGAATTTTGCCCAAAGGACGGTAAAATTTGCGATCGCTGACCAATTCCACCTCATCCACTACATAAGTCGCCCCCTCTTCCCGCAAACGGCGAGGAAACTGCACATTTAATTCTGGATTATATCCCTCAGAAATCACCCGGATTCGCAATTTCCCTGAAATCTTATCACAGCGTAATAAAACCCCACTGGTGGCTTCTGTTACCGTTTCCAATTCTTCTATTTGTTCGGGTAATTTTGGAGAATTGCGATCGCGCAGCGTCTCGGAACGAGAATCGCCGGACAAAACTGGCTCTCGTAATGTGTAGCTGACAATTCCTGCCCCATCAACAAAAGTTCTAGGATTCAAATAGCCAAAATAGTCTTTTCCTTGTCTGATGAAATTCTCATTAGGACGGCCAAACTGCCATCGATTAAACCCTGCATTAAAGCCAAATCGTTCGGTTTGTTTCCCATCCACCCAAATCATTCTCTGAAATATTCCATTTTTGAACGCAAGGCGAGCGTGTTGCTTCTGACGAGTATATTGGCTCAAATACTTAAATTTAACTTCCTCAGCCAGAATAGTCTCTTCTCCTTCCCCTTGCAGGGTTGAGGGGTCGTAGGTAAAAAATCCCGTAAATTGACGGCCTGTTAACGAACCTGAAAGAATCTTAACCGTAAAGTCGTAAGTCATTTTTACTTGGATTTCTTTTTTAGGTTGAACCATTTTCGTCTCCTCGTCATACAGTAGGAATGAGTAATGGGTGATCGGCGGTTTACACTTCGATCGCTTCCAAATATTCTGACAAGAAATCAATCAGATCCATCGATTCGGCAATAAACCCCATAGCATCACTAAATTTAGATCCCTGAATCAGGGAAGAAAAATGGGCGATCGCCTCCTGTTGTTTTGCTTTCTGGAGATACTGGAGATATTTTAACAGATTCTTGCGGGCATGATCCGCTTTTTTTTCGGGGCAATGCCCAGTATTGAGCCAAAGTAAAATCCGTTCGTTCAAACTGGCAAAGTCCTGAATTTCCAGATCTTTTAGATGTTTTGAATGCTTGGAATATTGTAACAGGAGTTGCTCGGGTTCCAAACCCCGTTGGTTGGCGAGGCTTTGGCGAAAGGCGAGACTGGCGCGAGTCCCCACCATACCGGCAATCAGTTTGAAGTGAATTTCTTGCAGATCTTTATGATGGCGAAGAAAATCCGCAACTTTGACCCAAGCGCGGCGATCGGGAGTTTTGATCAAGCCGGCAGTGGCGATCGCCGCATCCGCATCGGGATTATCACCATCAAGATATTCTGGATGCTGTTGGATAAATGTTAACACCCGCGAATCGATATCCTGTTTAGCAGCCCAGAGCAACCAATCTTCCACCGTCGGCGCAAACTCGTAGAGATTGAACCGCGACACCAGAGCCGGATCGAGTTCCGTCAGTTGATATTCTTCCCCCGCATTCACCGCAGCAATGACAATACTGCCAGGAGGCAGGCGTTTACCAGCCAAAGTTTTGTTGAGGGCAAGGTCTTGAACCGCCTGCAAAATTTCGGGGCGGGCCCGGTTGAGTTCGTCCAGAAATAGCACCACCGGGCGATCGGGTTCGGGCCACCAGTAGGGAGGTAAAAAAACCGATCGCCCGGTTTTCTCATCTTTATGGAGCAAGCCAATCAAATCCCCCGGATCGCTCATCTGACCCAAAAAGAAGGGGATGACGGGCAGGTTGCGGCGCTGACGGTAGAAATAGCTAATCATTTCGGATTTGCCAATACCATGCTTGCCCACCAGGAGAATATTTTGCTCCGGTGGGGTCAGTTCTAGAACTTGATAGAGTTCGCGGGCGTCAATACGAATCATTTTCTTTTACCTTCTACCGTTTACTATAAATCTTCATGACGAATCCAGCTATTTTCCGGTCAGTTGGATTGAGGAACGAAACCCAACACCAGTCTAATTGGTTGGGTTTCACTATCATTCAACTCAACCTACATTTTTAGCACGGTCACTGTGCATTAAAAAGGAAATGGTGGGTTACGGCGCGGATGAAAAGTTGTGGGTTTTTCCGAAAAATTACGGCGGAGCCCAACCCACCCGACTGAACTACAAATCCTGATGACGAATCCAGTTAGAACGGCCATAGCCTCGCTTGAGATGGGTTTTAAAGCGAACGCCACTGTTGTAAGTCTCGCGGAGAGCCTGAATTGCGGTTCGCAATTTAGGTAGCACTTCCTTGAACTGGTTAAAGGGAATCAAAATAGCAAAGTAGTCGTTGTCAGACAGACGAATAATCAGCTTAAGCTTAATACTATCGACTTCGGTGGCAAAGTCAAATTGATCTTCCTTGGCAATTTTACGCACCTGAGCCAAGATCGCTTGCACTTTCAAGTCTTTCTGTTTTTGGCGCTTGGCAGCTTGTGCTTTTTGCCGCTCAACTCGCCGCATAAAGGCTTGCACCAGGGCAACCACCTCACTAATATCAGAAACGGGGGCAGGCGATCGCTCTCCCCCCAATTCTACCCAAAGCTGTTGCTCCGGACTCCTGACCAAATGTAAATGGGTCTGATTGCGATACCAGCGCTCCTGTGATTCTGTGAGCAGAACACAACAACAGAGGGTGTTGCTGGGTGTCTGGTTCGCGCTTGCTCCCCCTTGAAAACGATAGTAATGGTGACAGTTATCATTGCGCTCTGCGCCAGCGATCGGCTCAACTCGCGCCCACAAGTCTTCGGCTAATTCCCGAGCCTGTTCGGGCTCAATGCTGAGGGGTTTCTCCCCCGATATATTCTCCCGAAGGAGCTTTTGCAAACTTCGTGATGTGATAGACATAAGTACAGTTTCCCAATCTGCGAAAATCTGCGAAATCTGCGGACTGATAACAGGTTCAGTCAGTCCACTCAGGTCGGTTAGCATCA
>NZ_JAJENU010000574.1:0-15371 GCF_035615495.1 Lyngbya sp. CCY1209
GGCGCGCAAGCGGCCTGGGGCCCCTTGCGCGCGCCGCCCTTTCGGGCGGCAGGCGTCCAGATCAGCGCGGGGTGTCAGGGCGTCCAGGTGAGAAAGTTGCCGATCATCCTGAGCCCGACATGCTGGCTTTTTTCCGGGTGGAACTGCATGCCGAGCATGGTGTCGCGCCCGATCACCGCTGTCACATCCCCGGCGTAATCCACATGCGCCAGACGTTCAGCCGGATTGGCGACACGGAAGTGATAGCTGTGTACGAAATAGCAGTGATCGCCCGTCGAGATGCCATCAAACACCGGGTGGGGGGTGTCGATCACCAGATCGTTCCAGCCCATATGCGGCACCTTCAGGTTCCTATCCGCAGGCGTGATCTTCACCACGTCACCGCCCACCCAGCCGAGGCCCGGCGTCTCGGAATATTCGTGCCCCGTCGTGGCCATCAACTGCATGCCGACACAAATCCCGAGGAAGGGGCGGCCCTTGACCTCCACGGCCTCGACCATCGCGTCATAAATGCCCTTGTGGCCGCGCAATTCTGCCGCGCAGGCAGGAAAGGCCCCGTCGCCCGGCAGCACCAGCCGGTCGGCGCGGGCGACCACATCGGCGTCGGAGGTCACCACCACCTCACCGGCGCCGACCTCGGCCGCCATGCGCTGAAACGCTTTTTCGGCGGAGTGCAGGTTGCCGGATTCATAGTCGATGATGGCGGTCAGCATAGGATCGTCCTCGGGATGGTGTGAACCCCGAGGTGGCTTTGAGCCATCACAGGGTCAGGGGGCACGGGATCAAGGGGCAGGGCAGAAGCGGCGCAAGCGCGCCTCAGAGCGCACCTTTGGTGGAGGGTACGGCGTCGGCCTTGCGCGGGTCGACCTCGACGGCGGTGCGCAGCGCGCGGGCGACGGCCTTGAATGCGGCCTCGGCGATGTGGTGGCTGTTCACCCCATGGATCTGGTCGACGTGCAGGGTGATGCCGCCATGGGTCGCGAGCGCCTGAAAGAACTCGCGGACGAGTTCGGTGTCGAAAGTGCCGATTTTTTGCGTGGGCAGGTCCACATTCCACACAAGGAAGGGCCGGGCCGAAAGATCCAGCGCGGCGCGCACCTGTGCGTCATCCATCGGCAAGTGGCACTCGCCGTAGCGGTTGATACCTTTCTTGTCGCCAAGCGCCTGCACCAGCGCCTGACCCAGCGCGATACCGGTATCCTCGACCGTGTGGTGGTCGTCGATGTGATAATCCCCCTTGGCGCGGATGGTCATGTCGATCAGCGAGTGGCGCGACAGCTGGTCCAGCATATGGTCAAAAAAGCCAACGCCGGTCTGATTGTCATATGTGCCGCTGCCGTCGAGGTTGACGGAAACGGAGATCTCCGTCTCGGCGGTGGAGCGGGAAACCTGGGCTGTGCGCATGGTGAAATCCTCAATCTGTCGCCTAGGCTTATAGGGTGCGGGGCGGCGCAGGCTCAAGGGGGATCGCAGGATTGCTGTGCCTCTGCAGTGCCTTTGTGGCGCATCAGGGGCGCTCAGGGGTGGGATTGCCCTTTTTCGCGCTGCATGCGAGGTTGCCGGGCAACCAGACCTGACAGAAGCTGAGGCGAGAAATGTCCACCTGCGTCTTTATCCAGATCCGCTGCAAACCCGGCACCACCTATAAGGTGGCCGAGGATATTGCGCTGCATGAGATCCACTCGGAGCTTTATTCAACCAGCGGGGAATATGATCTGCTGATGAAGCTCTACATCCCCTCGGGCGAGGATGTGGGCAAATATATCAACGACCACCTGTTGCAGATCCCCAATATCGAGCGGTCGCTGACGACGATGACGTTCAAGGTCTTCTGAGGATTACCAAAAGGAGCGCCTTGCGACGCGCAGGTTGCGCTTTTCCGTGTGGGAAAAGCCTGTTGCGAGGCGCTGCCTCGCGCTCCGGGATATTTATGAAAAGATGAAAAGGCGCCCGCTTTGGTCGGGGCGCCTTTTGTTTTGGGTCAGCTGTTCAGGAGGCCTTCGGATTTTAAGGCCTCATAGGCGGTATCGACGCCGGTCTTGGTGCGTTTGAGCATCTCGTCGACCTCTGCCTTGGTGATGATCAGCGGCGGGCAGAAGGCCAGCGCGTTTCCGGCGACGGCGCGCAGGATCAGGCCTGCGTCCTGGCAGGCTTTGACGGCCGCAGCGCCGCCTTTGCCGCCAGCAATTGTTGCGCCGGTGGTCTTGTTGGAGACCAGTTCCAGCGCCGCGATCAGCCCCTTGCCGCGCACCTCACCCACCAGCGGGTGATCGGTGAAGATCTCGCGCAGCTGCGCTTGCATGTAAGCGCCCACCTCGGCGGCATGGTCAAAGATCTTGTCGCGCTCGTAGATTTCCAGCGTTTTTAGCGCGGCGGCACAGGCGGCGGGGTGGCCGGAGTAGGTATAGCCGTGGCCAAAGACGCCGACCTCATTGGTCTGATCCACCATCGCCTTGTACATCCAGCCGGGAATGACTGAGGCGGAGATCGGGAAATAGGCCGAGGACAGCTGTTTGGCGAAGGTCATCAGGTCCGGTTTGATCCCCATGGTGGTGCAGCCGAAATCCGCGCCTGTGCGACCAAAACCACAGATGACCTCATCCGCCCAGATCAGGATGTCATGTTTGCGCAAGAGCGCCTGCAGCCCTTCATAGTAGCCTTCGGGGGGCACGATCACGCCAGAGGCGCCGGTGATCGGCTCTACGATCATCGCGGCGATGGTCTCCGGGTCCTCGGCGAGGATCTGGTCTTCGAGGTTTTGCAGGATGCGTTCGACAAACTGCGCCTCGGTCTCATTGCCCTGACGGCCGGTGTAGTAATGCGGCGCATCGGCGCGCAGGATCGACAGTGCCTCCAGCGGGGCGTCGAAATGGGCGAGGTTGGCGGGCAGGGAGGTCAGCGAGCCCGCCGCCACCGTCACGCCGTGATAGCCGCGCTCGCGGGTGATGATCTTGCGCTTTTGCGGCTTGCCGATCGCATTGAAGTAATAGCGCAGCATCTTGTAGTGGCTGTCATTGGCGTCGGAACCGGAGTTGCCAAAGAAGAAATAGGCATCCTCCACCGGCACCATCGCCTTGAGTTTCTCGGCCAGCTGCATCACCGGCGCGTGGGTCTTGCCGCCGAATGTGTGCTGGAAGGGCAGGCGGTTCAGCTGGTCGGTGATCGCCTCCACCACCTCGGTGTTGGAATAGCCCAGCGAGGTACACCACAGGCCCGCGAGCCCTTCGATGTATTCCTTGCCGCTGTCGTCATAGACGTAGATCCCCTCACCATGAGTGATGCAGAGCTGCTCCGTCGCGGTGAAATTCGTCGTCGGGTAGATCACGGAGGACATCTGGCCATTCCTTTGCTGTCTCAGGTTGTCACAAGGATTGGCGCGGCGCTGCGCGGCAGTCAAAGACTTTTGATCAAAAAGTGCAAGTGCCTGTCCTGAAACGCGAAAAGCCGCCCCGGAGGAGCGGCCTTTTCGGTTTCGAATGGAGCGGGCGAGGCGATTCGAACGCCCGACCCTAACCTTGGCAAGGTTATGCTCTACCCCTGAGCTACGCCCGCGCTGCCATTCGGTGAGACGGGACTTATAAAACCCCGCCGGGGGCTGCAAGGGCAAATCCCATCTGGGCGCGGATTTTTCTCATGTGCAGACGCCGGCGACGGATCTGGGCGCTACGACCGTATCACGGGACAGGAGATCACAGCAGGCACAGCCGGGAGAGATGACATGAGCGTTTGGGATACGGTGCGGACAGGGGCCCTGGCGGGCGCCCTGGTGCTGGCGGGCGTGGCGCAGGAGGCGGGGCAGGGTGCGTCGCAGGCGCGTATCCCCGAGGCGCCGTCGGTGCAGCTCGACCCGCTCGCGCCGGTGCAGCCGGAGGCCACCACAACCGCCCCGGATCTGCGCCTGAGTGGCCGGGTCGGGGTCGATGTGCAGGGATAACCTGCGCGTCATCCTCAGCTCAGGACGGACACCGGACCCAAGGCGCGATGGCGTTTTGATGCTGTCCTCTGGGGCGGCGCTACTTGACCGGCACCTTGTGTTTCTTCAGGGCCTTGGTCAGTTCCTTGTCGACCAGCGACATCAGCGCCTTGTCCTTGGCGGCGGCCTTGGCGGCCATATCGGTCATCTGGGCCTCGCTTTCCTTGCCGGTGGCGCGCGAAATGATGGCGCCATAGCCGACCTTGAGGCTTTCGTCGCTGACCTTGTTCATCACCTCCGCCCAGAGTTTCGCCTTCAGCGTATTGGGGATGTCGTTTGTCTTGGCGATTTTGGCGAGACGATCCGGGAAAATCTTGCCTTGCAGGACCTCCTTGTTCTTGTAGGCCCATTTCTTCTGGAAACCGCCGAGGTTTTTCACCAGCCCGCCCAGCAGGGCGGAATAGAGGATCGAGGTCACGATCGCCTGGAATTCCTTTTCGGTCGGGGCCTTGCCGCTCTTCATGATGCGGCCCAGTTCCTTGACCGCTTCGCCCAGCACGGTCTTGATCACCTCCTGACCCGAGCCGGCCAGGTAGTTGGCGATGAACTTTTGCATCTGCTTGGTGCTGAGGAAGGCCACCTTGCCGGCCAGTTTCGGCGCCACCCATTTGGCGGCGTCGTCGCAGAACCCCAACGGGATCTTGCTGCCGATGCCACCGGTCAGCCCGCCGACGGTGCCGTCGATCACGATCGACTGGATCGAGCCCCAGACCGTCACCTTCTGGCCGCTGGCGTGTTTGCCCAGCTCCTGGCTGGCGCTTTGCAACACGCCGACCCCGGCGCCGGAGGCGATCGCCGCGCTGCCCGCGGACATGCCCGCCCCGGTGACCAGCACCGGCGCCGCCAACGCGCCCACCACCGCAAAACAGGCCGCCGAGGACACCGTCAGCACGGTGGCCGTGGTCTGGGCGGAGCCGGTGAATTCCTTGAGGAACCGCAGCAGGTCGGCGTTGAAGGCGCCAATGGCTTTCTCCGCCTCCGGCAGCGCCTCGTTGATCAGTTTCAGATCCTTGGACACCATCGCCCGTTCCAGCTTGCCGCTGGCAGAGATCGACCGCAGGCAGAGCTTGTTCTTCGGCATTTCGACCGACCCGGCCTGAAGGATGATGGCCTGCGCCACCGCATCCAGGACCCCGTCCTTCATCTGCGCCACATCGAGATAGTGCCGGTAGGTTTCCAGCGCGTTGTCGTGGTTGCGCAGCAGCGATTTCATATAGGGGGTCAGGCGCTTGATCACATCGGCCTTGACGCTTTCGAATTCCTTCGGCGTGCAGAGGATCTTCTTGCCGCGGAAGTTCACCTCCACCATCGGCTCCTTGGCGGCCTTGGCCTCTTCGGCGAGCTGCTTCTTGTAGCCCGGCAGCAGCATCTTGAAGGTGCGCCCGCCGGGATCGACCACCTTGTCGGGATGTTTGAACCCGGCCTTCTTCTGAAAGGCGGCGATCGCCTTCAACAGCCCCGCGTCCATTTTCTTGGAGGTGCCGAGCGGGCCGATCTTGTTGGCTTCGAGCATCTGGCGCACCAGCAGCACATCGGCGGGCTTGTTCTTGACCTCATCGCCGGAACTATGACGGGGCGACAGGCCCACCGGAGCGGAAAGTTTTGCAGACGACATGAGCCAACCTCGGAAACAGATAGATCAATAATGAATGGCGACAGTTTTGGGGCACGGATCAAAAGGTGCAAGCTTGACAGGCGGGAATTGACGCAGCCCCGGGCAATTTTCCCCGGAGTCGGGTCAGTAATGCTGACCCGTTCGCCTGCGTCGCGATCGCCGGTCCGCCTGTGTCTTGCGGGCAGCGCCGAAATCTGTGGCGCAATCGCCGCACTCCTGGGGCTCGCGGGACCGTGATCCCGCGGCTCAGGCAAACTGCGCTACCGCGGTGACTTCAGCCGCTACAGGAGCCCCCCCGGATGCCCGACCGTTCAGAGCAGATCGCGTTCCACCGCCTTTCCGACATCGCGCCGGAGGAGATCACCGCGCATATGTCCGACCCGCGTCTGCGGGACCATATGCCCCTGCTCGACGGGGTGCGCTGGGATGCCGTCACCACCGAGAAATTCGTCGCCGACAAGGAACGCTGCTGGGCGCAGGACGGGCTCGGGCATTGGGCCTTTGTGGTCGGAGGGCGCTATGTGGGCTGGGGTGGCTTCGAGAAAGAAGGCGACGACTGGGATTTTGGCCTGGTGTTGCGCCCGGATGCGTTTGGCCTCGGGCGGCGCATAGCCGACACGGCACTGCGGTTTGCCCGGAAGGACCCGCGCATTCCCTATGTGACCTTCCTGCTGCCTCCCAGCCGCCGCCACCTCGGCGCGCTGCGGCGCCTGGGCGCGCAGGAGATCGGGATGGTGCCGTACCAGGGAGCGGAGTTTCGCAAGTTCAGGCTGCTGACCGGCGCGGATGCCTGACCGGCCCCCTGAAACGTAGGCTCCTGACACCCCAACTGTAATGACCTGAGACGCGCCCATGAAAAAGCCGCAGCCCCGGTTGGGAGCTGCGGCTCAATCCTGGCATGTGGCGTGGATCACTCCAGCTCGACCAGCAGGTCTTTGGCGTCGATCTGGCCGCCGGGCTGGACGTGAACGGCCTTCACCACCGCGTCGCGCTCGGCATGCAGGCCGGTTTCCATCTTCATCGCCTCGATGGTCAGCAACAGGTCGCCCTCATGCACCTGTTGGCCCACCTGCACCCCGATCGAGGCCACGACACCGGGCATCGGCGCGCCGACGTGGTTGGCATTGCCGACCTCGGCCTTGGGGCGCTGCGCGGTGGAGGATTTCACCAGACGGTTGGGCACCCGGATGACACGCGGCTGGCCGTTCAGTTCAAAGAACACCTTCACCTCGCCCTGTTCATCGGTTTCGCCGATGGCTTGCAGGCGGATTTCCAGCGTCTTGCCGGGGTCAATCTCGGCAGTGATCTCGTCACCCGGCTCCATGCCGTAAAAGAACGTCCGTGTCGGCAAGGACCGCACCGGGCCGTACTGGCGATGGCGCCCCATGTAATCCAGGAACACCTTGGGATACATCAGATAGCCGTTCAGATCCTCGTCATCGACCTTGAAGCCTTCGAGCTCTTTGGACAGCTCCGCGCGGGTGTTCTCAATGTCGACAGGCTCCAGATGCGCGCCGGGGCGTTCCAGATTGGGGGCCTCGCCCTTCAGCACCTTCTTGACGATGCCTTCGGGGAACCCGCCCGGAGGCTGGCCGAGGTTGCCGCGCATCATGTCCACCACCGAGTCGGGGAAGGAGACGTCGGATTTCGGGTCCTCGACCTGCGCGCGGGTCAGGCCCTGAGAGACCATCATCAGCGCCATGTCGCCCACCACCTTGGACGAAGGCGTCACTTTGACGATGTCACCAAACATCTGGTTCACATCCGCATAGGTCTGGGCGACCTCGTGCCAGCGCTCCTCCAGACCAAGGCTGCGCGCCTGTGCCTTGAGGTTGGTGAACTGGCCACCGGGCATCTCGTGCAGATAGACCTCGGAGGCCGGGGCCATCAGGCCGCTCTCGAACGCCGCATATTGCGCGCGCACGTTTTCCCAGTATTCCGAGATTTCGCGGATGTTGCCGATGTCCAGCCCGGTGTCGCGGTCGGTGTTTTTCAGCGCCTCTACGATCGACCCCAAACAGGGCTGCGAGGTGCCGCCAGAGAAGGCATCCATTGCCGCATCCACCGCATCAACGCCCGCATCCGCCGCCGCCAGAATGGTCGCGCCCGCAATGCCAGAGGTGTCATGGGTGTGGAAGTGGATCGGCAGGCCGACCTCTTCCTTCAGCGCCTTGATCAGCAGCTTGGCAGAGGCCGGTTTCAACAGACCCGCCATGTCCTTGAGGCCCAGCACATGCGCGCCCGCCGCCTCCAGTTCCTTGGCCATGCCGACGTAGTATTTCACGTCATATTTGGCCCGCTCAGGGTCAAGGATGTCGCCAGTATAGCAGATGGTGCCTTCGCAGATCTTGCCGCTTTCGACCACCGCATCCATGGCGACGCGCATGTTCTCGACCCAATTGAGGCTGTCAAACACGCGGAAGACGTCGATGCCCTTGGCGGCTTCCTTGACGAAGAACTGCACCACGTTGTCAGGGTAGTTGGTGTAACCCACACCGTTGGAGGCGCGCAGCAGCATCTGCGTCATCAGGTTCGGCATTGCCTCGCGCAGGTCGCGCAGACGCTGCCACGGGCATTCCTGCAAGAAGCGATAGGCCACATCGAACGTCGCCCCGCCCCAGCACTCGACCGAGAACAGCTGGCTGAGGTTCTGCGCATAGGCCGGCGCCACCTTGATCATGTCATGGCTGCGCATGCGGGTGGCCAGCAGGGACTGGTGCCCATCGCGCATGGTGGTGTCGGTGAGCAGCAGCTGCCGCTGCGCCTTCATCCAGTCCGCGACCGCCTTGGCACCCTTTTGTTCCAACAGGTTACGCGTGCCATAGGGCAGGTTGCCCTTGTCGACCTTGGGGGCACGCGGCTCCTTCAGGTCGGGGTGCGGCGCGGCGCGGCCCTCGGTTTCCGGGTGACCGTTGACGGAGATATCCGCGATATAGGTCAGCACCTTGGTGCCGCGGTCACGGCGCTTGGCGAACTGGAACAGCTCCGGCGTCTCGTCGATGAACTTGGTGGTGTATTCATTCGACAGGAAGGTCGGATGCTTCAGCAGGTTCTCGACAAAGGCGATGTTGGTGCTGACACCGCGCACCCGGAATTCACGCAGTGCGCGGTCCATACGGGCGATGGCCTTCTCCGGTGTCGGCGCTTTGGCCGTCACCTTGGTCAGCAGGCTGTCGTAATAGCGCGTGATCACCCCGCCCGCATAGGCAGTGCCGCCATCCAGACGGATGCCCATGCCGGTGGCCGAGCGGTAGGCGGTGATGCGGCCATAGTCGGGGATGAAGTTGTTGAGCGGATCTTCGGTGGTCACACGGGTTTGCAGCGCGTGCCCGTTGAGGGTGATATCGCCCTGGCTGGCCTTGCCGGTGGCCTCTGCCAGCGTCTTGCCCTCGGCAATCAGGATCTGCGCCTGCACGATGTCGATGCCGGTGACTTCTTCGGTGACGGTGTGTTCCACCTGCACCCGTGGGTTCACCTCGATGAAGTAGAAGTTGCCCGTCTCCATATCCATCAGGAATTCGACGGTGCCCGCACATTCATAGTTCACATGTTGGCAGATCTTGCGGCCCAGATCGCAGATCTCTTCCCGTTGCGCATCTGTCAGATAGGGTGCAGGGGCGCGTTCCACGACCTTTTGGTTGCGGCGCTGCACGGAGCAGTCGCGCTCGAACAGGTGGTAGATCTCGCCATGCTTGTCGCCAAGGATCTGCACCTCGACGTGGCGAGCGCGGGTGATCATCTTTTCGAGATAGCCTTCGCCATTGCCGAATGCGGCTTCGGCCTCGCGGCGGCCTTCCAGAACCTTTTCTTCAAGCTCGTCGTCCGAGTGGATCGGGCGCATGCCGCGTCCGCCGCCGCCCCAGCTCGCCTTGAGCATCAGGGGATAGCCGACCTCTGCCGCTTCCTTGCGGATCGCGTCCATGTCATCGCCCAGCACCTCGGTGGCGGGGATGACCGGAACGCCCGCCTCGATCGCCACGCGGCGGGCGCTGGCCTTGTCGCCCAGGGCGCGCATGGTCTCGGCCTTGGGGCCGATAAAAGTGATGCCGTTGCGCGCGCAGGCATCCACAAAATCGGGGTTTTCCGACAGCAGGCCATAGCCCGGGTGGATCGCATCGGCGCCGCATTCCTTGGCAACGCGAATGATCTCGTCGATCGACAGGTAGGCGGCAACCGGGCCGAGGCCCTCGCCGATGCGATAGGCTTCGTCCGCCTTAAAGCGGTGCAGGCCCAGTTTGTCCTCCTCCGCATAGACGGCCACGGTACGTTTGCCCATCTCGTTGGCGGCGCGCATCACGCGGATGGCGATTTCGCCTCGGTTGGCAATCAGGATCTTGTTGAACTCAGTCATCTCTCCCCCGGGGTCTTGATGGATGGCGAAGTGGTAACGGCTGTATGACACGCAGAACATCCCGGCTTGTGGGTATCTGCGGCATGATCGCGTTCACTTGCGCCCCTTTTTCTTGAATTTCGGCGGATGGGAGTGCCGAAACGCGAAGGTTGCGCCGGAAATTCCGGCGTTCTGCCGCCACGGAAGGCCGTTTGGGAAGGCGGGCTGGCGTTGTTTTACCGATCCCGGGGCGCGGGTGCACGCATTTTTTTGCAGTGCAGCATTTCGCCCCTGTGCTTTGGAGGCGTTAACCACTCTAAAGGATAGTGCTTCTATTCGAGAGGATTTCGGATAAATTTTAATCAACAGCACCGGATCTGCAAAACGCGATCCCCAAAGACCACCGCAAACCAAGGTCACAGCCACACGCACCAAGGAACACCGAGATGCACCGCTTTGTCTATGTCAGTACCGCCAGCCAGGATCTCACCGCGCATCAGATCGCGGATATCGCAGGCACCTGTCATCGCAACAACCGCAAGGCCGGGCTGACCGGCATGCTGCTGGCGCATCAGGGGCGGTTCCTGCATATTCTCGAAGGCGACGAAGCTGCCATCCGCCGCCGCGCCCAGAAAATCCAGGACGATCCGCGCCACCGCGATTTCGAGGTGCTGCAAGCTCGCGAAATTCAGATGCGCGCTTTTACCGACTGGGTCTTTGTGCATGAAACACCCGAGGCGCTGCCGCTTCTGGGCGGCGAGAATATCGCGCCGCTGCGTGCCTTGCTGCCGATCAACAGCGCCCTGCGCGGTCGCGATCTGACGGTGCGCCATCTGGTGCGCGACTTCCTGGCCAGCTTCAGACAATTGCTGGCGGCCTAAGGCCGGGCGCGTCAGCGCGACACCGATAACAACCAGTCTGACCCGGGGGGGATAGGCGGGGGAGGCGCGGTCCTTGGGCGAGGATCGCGCCTAAACTTTTGGGGGCTCAGTCCAGATGCAGGCGCCTGAGATCGCGCAGCTCTGCCAGCGTGCCGATGCCCAGCTGTCCCATATTGGCGCTCAGATCCTTGCTCAGGATGTCATGCAGATGCGCCGGTCCCGCGGCCCCCAATGCTGCAAGCGCATAGTGCCACGCCCGCCCCAGCATCACAAAATCCGCCCCCAGCGCCATGGCGCGCAGGATATCCAGACCGCCCTCGATGCCGCTATCGAGGATCAGCGGCAGGTGGGTGGCGGCGCGCATCTCTTCTAGCACCTCGATCGGGGCAGGGGCCGCATCAAACTGACGGCCCGCGTGGTTGGAGATCCAGATCGCATCCACCCCTGCCGCCTCCAGCCGGGGCGCGTCGCGCGCATCCAGCACGCCCTTGACCACCAGCGGCCCCTCCCAATGATCGCGCAGCCACTGCAGGTAGTCCCAATCGGGCGCAGTCCGGAGCAAATAGCCGATATGCGCGGTCGACGACAACGCCGAGGCCGCGCCCTCGATGTATTTGTCCAGCGTGCGCATATGCGGCATGCCGCCATCGCCGCGATGCTGCCGCGCCATCCCCAGCGCCCATGTGGGGTGCATCGCCACCTGTGCCAGCAGGCGCGGGGTCAGCCGGGGTGGCTGTGTCAGCCCCGACCGCACCTGCCGTTCCCGGCGCGAGGCCACCGGCACATCGACTGTCAGCACCAAGACCTTGAACCCGGCCGCACGGGCGCGTGCCAGCATATCCTTGCGGATGCCTTCATCCTTGGGCGGATACATCTGAAACCAGCCCTGTTCCCCCAGATGCGGGGCCAGATCCTCGGGGCTTTGGCTCGCCACCGTCGAGAGCCCATAGGGGATCTGGGTCGCCGCCGCATGACGGGCCAGATGACCTTCGGCGTCGGGCCAGATCAGCCCCGACATCCCCACCGGCGCAATGCCAAAGGGGCGCGGCAATCTGGTGCCAAAGAGCGTGGTGCTCAGGTCCACCTCCTGCGGTCCCCCCAGGATCGCAGGCATCAGCCCGATCCGGTCAAGACAGCGGCGATTGCGCGCCTGCGTGGCTTCTCGCCCGGTGGCGCTGTCGAGATATTCCCAGACAAAGCGGGGCAGACGTGCGCGGGCCCTGGCGCGCAGATCATCAAGGCCGGGGAAACGTTGATCCAAAGTCATGCCCGCCATCATTGGCGTTTCGGCGGCCCTGTCCAGCCCCCTCCCGCACCGGCGCAGAGCGGGCTGGCGTCAGGCGGCCAGTTGCGGCGTGAACCGCGGCAGCAGATCGCGCAACCCGCGCCGCTGTGGCTGGGGCCGCAGCGCATAGAGGGAGCCGAGCGCCTGCCGGGCATCCTCCGGCAGCTGATCCGGCAGCAGCAGGGCCATGGGCGTCTCCGGATAACAGCGCAGGCCAGCGGTTGTATCACTGATCACGGTGATGTCGTGATGACGGGCATCCGTCCGGATCGCGGCAAAGCGAGCGGCGACGGCCGCCTCCGGACCTTCGAGGATTTGCAGGAACGCACCATCGGAAAACACCAACGCGCCGGTCAGCCCGCAGGCGGCATTCTTGCGCCGCGATTTCTCGACGATGGCGGCGGTCTTTGCCTCCGTCATCGAGGTCAGGGCGTGGCTCAGGTACATCAATCGGCGCATGGTGGCTCTACTCTTTCCGCATCCGGCGCGGTGTCCGGAGTTCTACAGACCGCGCGGCGCAGATGCGAGGTCCCATCGGCGCAGCACCGCCCGCATTCGACCAGCGCCCCTATCCCTTTGGCGCGCGCAGCCGCCACTTTATTCCCGTGGGCGTCGCTGCTATGCGGATTGCCAAGGCAAACGGAAGGCGCCGGTGTGAACGGAGCATGAACACCTCTTTCCGATGTCGCCGAAACACGCTAGGATCGCCGCATGAGCACATTTGACGAAATGGACGCCTTTGAGGGCGCATCGCTGTCCGCCCGCGCCATGGCCGCGCGCCCCACACCCTATATGGATGGCCTCAACGCGGCCCAACGCGAGGCGGTGGAAACGCTGGACGGCCCGGTGCTGATGCTGGCGGGCGCGGGCACCGGCAAGACCAAGGCGCTGACCACCCGTATCGTGCATCTGTTGACCACCAACAGGGCGCGCACCAACGAGATCCTGGCGGTGACCTTCACCAACAAGGCCGCCCGCGAAATGAAGGAACGCGTAGGCCGCATGCTTGGCCAACCCGCCGAGGGCATGCCCTGGCTCGGCACCTTCCACTCGATCTGCGTCAAGCTGCTGCGCCGTCACGCGGAGCTGGTGGGGTTGAAATCCAACTTCACCATTCTGGACACGGACGACCAGATCCGCCTGCTGAAACAGCTCATTCAGGCGGCGGGCATCGACGACAAGCGCTGGCCCGCGCGGATGCTGGCCAACATCATCGACGACTGGAAAAACCGTGCGCTGACGCCGGCCAAGGT
This sequence comes from Lyngbya sp. CCY1209, assembly GCF_035615495.1. Classification (GTDB taxonomy): domain Bacteria; phylum Cyanobacteriota; class Cyanobacteriia; order Cyanobacteriales; family Microcoleaceae; genus Limnospira. Next base: position 13,338 of record NZ_JAJENU010000574.1, read on the forward strand.
GCCCGCAGGCGATGCCAGCGCCTATAATCATCGTGGCACCGAGTTCTACGATCAGTATCAGACCCGCCTCAAAGAGCTGAACGCGGTCGATTTTGGCGACCTCCTGCTGCACTGCGTTGAGATTTTCCAGAACAACCCGGACCTTCTGGCGCAATACCACCGCTGGTTCCGCTACATCCTCGTGGACGAGTATCAGGATACCAACGTTGCCCAATACCTCTGGCTGCGGCTCTTGGCCTCGGGGCACAAGAACATCTGCTGCGTCGGCGATGACGATCAGTCGATCTACGGCTGGCGGGGCGCCGAGGTGGGCAATATCCTGCGGTTTGAAAAGGATTTTTCCGGCGCCAAGGTGATCCGGCTGGAACAGAACTACCGCTCCACCGCCCATATCCTCGCCGCCGCCTCCGGCGTCATTCGCGGCAATGAGGGCCGTCTGGGCAAGGAGCTGTGGACCGAAGCCGACGGCGGTGAAAAGGTCCGCCTGATCGGCCATTGGGACGGCGAGGAAGAGGCCCGCTGGATCGGCGAGGAAATCGAGGCGATGCAGCGCGGCACCCGGGGCATGCGCCAGTACGGCCTCAATGAAATGGCGATCCTCGTGCGCGCCTCGCATCAGATGCGCGCCTTTGAGGACCGCTTTCTGACCATTGGTCTGCCCTACCGCGTCATTGGCGGTCCGCGCTTTTACGAGCGGTTGGAAATCCGCGATGCGATGGCCTATTTCCGCGTGGTGATCTCGCCCGAGGATGATCTGGCGTTTGAGCGTATCGTCAACACGCCCAAACGCGGCCTTGGCGACAAGGCACAGCAGACCATCCGGATGGTGGCGCGGGAAAACGGCGTCTCACTCGTTGAGGGCGCGCGTCTCGCGGTCGAGGACGGGCTGATCAAGGGCAAGGGCGGGGCCGCCCTGCGCCGTCTCGTGGAAAACATCGCCCGCTGGGGGCAGATGACCCGCGCCGTGATCCCGAATGACGGTGACGAGGATGCGGTTCTTGAGGGCGTGCAGAGCTTTGAGGAGTTTCAGGCCCGCACCGAGGTCTCGCATGTTGAGCTGGCCGAGATCATCTTGGATGAGAGCGGCTATACCTCCATGTGGCAGGCGGACAAGAACCCCGACAGCCCCGGACGGCTCGAAAACCTCAAGGAGCTGGTCAAGGCGCTGGAAAACTTCGACAATCTGCAAGGGTTCCTCGAACACGTCAGCCTTGTGATGGACAATGACAAGCAGGATGCCGAGCAAAAAGTGTCGATCATGACGCTGCATGCCGCCAAGGGGCTGGAGTTTCCCGCGGTGTTCCTGCCGGGCTGGGAGGATGGGCTGTTCCCCTCGCAACGCTCGATGGATGAAAGCGGCCTCAAGGGCCTCGAAGAGGAACGCCGCCTGGCCTATGTGGGCATCACCCGCGCCGAGGAGGTCTGCACGATCTCCTTTGCGGGCAACCGGCGGGTGTTTGGCCAGTGGCAGTCGCAATTGCCCTCGCGCTTTGTCGATGAGCTGCCCGAAGAGCATGTGGAGGTGCTGACGCCGCCCGGCCTTTATGGTGGCGGTTATGGCGCAGCCGCGCCCGGCGCAGGGGCCGGGTTTGCCGAGGCGAGCGCCAACCCCTACGGCCGTTCCACCATCGAGGCGCGCATGGCCGAGGCGGACGGGTACAACTCGCCCGGCTGGAAGCGGATGCAGGCGCGCGCCGGTGAGCGCGGGCTGAGCAAGCCGCGCGAGAGCAGAAATCAGGTGATCGATCTGACCGCGACATCCGCCTTCACCATCGGCGAACGCGTGTTTCACCAGAAGTTCGGCTATGGCGCCGTGATCGGAATGGAAGGCGACAAGCTGGAGGTGGCGTTTGAAAAGGCCGGCACCAAGAAGGTTGTGGCGCGGTTTGTGTCGGCCAGCGACGACGTGCCCTTCTGACTGAGGGTACCAAACGGACGGATCGCTGACGCGATCCGGCTGGTTTATGCGGGATCGGATCGCAACGCGATCCGACCCGGGCGGGGCAGGCGCAGAGGCCAGGGCCTCTGCGCCTG
>NZ_JAJENU010000575.1:0-5114 GCF_035615495.1 Lyngbya sp. CCY1209
TTGAAATGGGGTCAGAAATTTTCAAACCCTTATAGAAAAGCCGTTTCAGTTTCCGACTCCCGACTCCCGACTGCCGACTCCCGCGCGCAGCGCTATATATCCCGCAGCCTCGCGAACACAAAATCATCCGATTCCCCCATGCAATTGTTAATTATTAATTGTTAATTATTAATTATTCCACATCCCAAACCGGGCAGATCGTTGGGAATCAGACAGCCCTCCCGGACGATCGCACCTCGAAACGGATCGTCAACCAAATTGAGGTGGGAATCCAAATCCAAATAGTCGGCGAGGGGGGCGAGTTGGGAAGCCGCCGTATTTGCCAAAGTGCTGTCGGAATAGCAGCCGAACATCACCTGCAACCCGCAGGCTTTGGCGGTGTGGATCATCCGCATCGCCTCCGTCAATCCGCCGGATTTCATCAGTTTGATATTGATGCCGTGAACGCAGTGGGCGAACCGGGGAATGTCGCGGCTGGTGAAACAACTTTCGTCGATAAAAATCGGCAGCGGGGACTGGGAATAAAGTTCGGGCAACTGTGCGGGGGCGACATCCGCAGCCAGGGGTTGTTCGACGTAAATCACCCCCATTTCGGCCAGCCAGCGGCACATTTTCACGGCGTCCGGCAGGGTCCATCCCCCGTTGGCATCGACGTACAATCGGGCATCCGGGGGGGCTTCCGCCTGCACCGCCTCGAACATTTTGCGATCGGCTTCGATGCCGGCGGGGGAGCCCAATTTCACCTTCAAAACCCGCACGTCGAGATAATTGATCCAGTCCCGAACTCTGGCTTTTGCCCCCTCCGGCGTGTTGATGCCGATGGTGACGGAAATGGGGACGGTGCGATCGCGATCGAGTCCCCACAGTCGCCACAGGGGGATGCCCAGTTTTTTTCCCACCCAGTCGTGGAGGGCCATATCCACCGCACAGCGGACGGCGGAAGGGGCGCCCGTTCGCTCCATTATCTCCTCCACCGGTTGGCGATCGAATGGAGTAAACTGCTTTAATAGAGGGGCAATTGTCTCCAAATGCTTGAGGATGACTGCGGTGGTCTGGGGATGTTCTCCGACTGAAAAGGGCGAGGCTTCCCCCCACCCCTCCAAACCGTCGAGTTTCACCCGCACCCAAACATTGGTGGAGTGTGCCGTCGTACCTCGGCTGATGGTCAGGGCAAATCGTTTATTGACGGTAAAGGGTTGGAATTGAAGTTTCATAAAGTTAAAAATTAGGGATGTAGTTCTACTTTAATTATAGTCCAATTTTTCAAAAAAATTGATTTTAATATGGCGTAAATTTGGACAAAGCTTGAGTTTTAAATTAACCATTTTTTTATGCTGATACTGCTGGTTTGTATCTGTCCATTTTTTCTGCCCCGCCCAATTGGAGGACGAACTCTATGAAACGGCGTCATTTTTTGAGTTATTCGCTGTTATTTCTGGCCGGATGTAGCGCGATCGCTCCCAATCCGAACCCAACATCCGCCACTCTCAATATTGACAAACTTCGCCTGACGGTGACGGATGTCCCCGAACCGGAGAGATTGCTGCAAGATTACGAAACGTTTCGCCAAGAATTGGAGGCGGTGCTGGGAATTCCCGTCGAGTTTGTCCCGGTTAACAATCAAATCGAAGCGGCTTCGGCTTTGCGTTTAAATCAGGTCGATATGGCCCTGGCGGGGCCTTCGGAATATGTGGTCATTAATGCCCGGACGAATGCCCGACCTTTGATCGGAATTACCCGCCCGAATTACTATTCGGTGATCGCCACAAAAACCGGTCAAAATATTGAGAGTTTGGAGGATCTAAAAGGGAAGACGATCGCCCTGTCGGATGTGGGTTCGACCAGCGGCCATCTCGGGCCAACAAAACTATTAATTGATGCCGGATTAGATCCCCAAACCAATGTCAAAGTGTTGATGTTGGGGGACGAAGGCAGCATCGAAGCGATCGCCACGGGGGCAGTGGCGGCTTGGGGGGGATCGGCGGTGGATTATTCGACCTTCCTGAACTCGGAAGAAGAGTTTCCAATTATTGCCGAAACCCCTCCCTTACCCAGCGATATTTTTATGGTCAACAGTCAGCTCGATTCTCGAACGGTGGCAGCTCTCCGCGATCGCATGGTGGAGAATCAAGAACGGCTGATTGCGGCCTTGGTGGAGGGAGAATCGACGCAAAAATACAAAGATTCGGAATTGTTTGAAGCCCAAGATTCGGATTATGACTTAATTCGCCAGGTTTACGAAGCGATCGGGGAGGGGGAGTTGATCGAAAACTAAGTTGAAATATAATTGAAGCAGTTGAGAGAAATTTAACGGACCCAATTCATGTTTTTTTTCAAGAAAATATTCGGCGAAAAAGAACCGTCAGTTAATGAAAAAAAAAGACCTGTAAATTGCTCATTTGAATGCGATAAACGGTCGATAATTCGCGACAATTCAGGGTGGCAAAAACTGTCAATTCGCAACTGGAGTATCGGCAAAAAGTTCGGTTACAGCTATATGCTGGCGATCGCCATTGCAATTGTCGGGACGACTGTCGGATTGGCGGTCGGCGAGTATTATCAAAAACAAGCGTTGCAAGCCTTGACGGAAACGGAAGAACAACAAGAATTGCTCCACGAGTTAGAAAAGTCAATCTTGGCGATGCGATCGCATCCCCAGCGACTTGTCCCGACCCTAGGAAAAACGGTCTGGTTCGACTACGAAAAAGCGACCTTTCTCGGCAATGTCCGCCAAGTCGATACCTGGCTATCCGAATTATTCCAATATATCGATGAAAGACCCAATCGATTGGCGACGAATCAGGTCAATTACCGGCAATTATTGCGAGATTATCAGCAGGCGACCGATTCCTATGTGACGCAGATTCTATCGCTCTGGAATCGGGTCGAACCGGCGACGGTACAAGCCGATGAAATTCGGGGGGCACAGCAGAAAATTTTGACGCTGCTGAATGGGGAATCATACACGACTGTAAGCGCCAAATTTGACCGGCTTTCAGAACAATTAAACGAATTAATAAACGATTCAGGAAGACAGTACGAAGAGGCGACAATTTACTTCCAAAAATCTCGCTATTTGCGGTTACAAATTATCGCCTTTAGCATGATTTTATCGACAGCGATCGCCACCTTTTTAGCTGTCTACACCAGTCGGGCGATCGCCACCCCCATCAAATCCGTCACCACCGTCGCCAACCGGGTCGTCAAAGAATCGAATTTTTACCTGCAAGCCCCCGTGACGACGGCGGACGAAGCCGGACTATTGGCGATGTCTTTAAACCAGTTAATTCGCTGGGTGAGGGAATACACCGAAGCCCTGGAATTCGCCCGCCGAACATTAGAAGAACGGGTGGACGAACGCACCCGAGAACTGAAGTTGGCTGTCGAGGAACTCAAACAGACCCAAAGCCAACTGATTCAAACGGAAAAAATGTCGGGTTTGGGACAGATGGTGGCGGGAATCGCCCACGAAATTAACAACCCCGTCAGCTTTATTTACGGCAACACCGAACACGCCAAAGAATACGCTCAAGATCTGTTGAATCTAGTGCAATTATATCAGGAAAGTTACCCCGATCCCAAACCCGAAATCGTCGAGATGATGGAAGAAATTGACTTCGAGTTTATGAAGGACGATTTTATCAAATTGATGACCTCCATCCGGGTGGGGGCCGATCGCATTCGGGAAATCGTCCTGTCCCTGCGAAACTTTTCCCGCCTGGACGAGGCTGACATGAAAGATGTCAACCTTCACGACGGGATCGACAGTACGCTGTTGTTATTAAATAATCGGTTAAACCACCGGATCGAAATTGTCAAATCTTACGGAGATCTGCCCCTGGTGAAGTGCTATCCCGCCCAACTGAACCAGGTGTTCATGAATATTATCGCCAATGCGATCGACGCTTTGGAAGATTTCTACAAAAAAGAACCCGATCGCCCCCCGAAAATTTTCATCGAAACGGAACAAATCGGCGATCGCGAAGTGGAAGTCAAAATTCGGGATAATGGCCCCGGAATCCCCCCCGAAATTCGCAACAAGCTATTCGACCCATTTTTTACCACCAAAGAAATTGGCAAGGGGACGGGATTGGGCCTTTCAATTTGTTATCAAATCGTCGAAAAACATCGCGGCAAAATTATCCTGGATTCTCAAGTTAGCCGGGGGACGACCTTTTGCATCCAACTGCCGACCCAATAGAATGGGTTACAAAAGACAACATTTATTGAACTTAAAACACAAAATTTTACAATCTCTCATCCGTAGTCAACGATACGGAAACTTCCCGGAACGTTCCATCATTCTAAAGATATGACGCACCCCATGCAGAGAGATTGTTGGAAATGATTCGACGGCAAGTTTCCGAAAATATTGCTTTCAGAATTGCCCTAGCCGCGCGATCGCTCCCCGGCGTGTCCGTCCGCGACTTACGCACGGCTTTACAAAACATACTCGGCGGCGAATTCGACGAATGTCACCTCAGTCAAGTCACCGCCACCCACCTGGAAACGGCTTTCAGAGGAACTTACAATTGGGACGGGACAAGCCATTCGATACCGCTTTCGACCCTGAAAACCGCGACTCAAATTCTCTGGGGAGAAATTCAAGATCTCGACCAGCTTCTTCCCGCCGTGGAACCCTACCGAGACGGCGAGATGTCCAATTCGATCCGGGTCGCGATCGCATCCAATACCGACGAATTGTTGGACGGCCATTTCGGTTTCTGCCTGCGGTATTTAATTTATCAAGTCTCCGCAACTCGCCTCAAATTGATAGATATTCGACCCGCAGAATCGGCGGATTCTTTCGAGGATCGAAATGCCTTCCGCATGGATTTAATCCGAGATTGTCACGCCCTTTATGCCCTCTCCCTCGGCAGTTCGGTGGCGGAAAAACTGACTCAAGCCAACATTTATCCTGTGAAAAAATTGCACGGCGGCAACGCCCGAGATCTCCTCGCCAATTTGCAAAAAGCGATCGTCACTGCCCCCCCGCCGTGGCTGGCGAAAGTGTTGGGAGGCGAGTTTTCAGTGTCATTCTCGCCCTCACCCCCAACCCCTCTCCCAATTCTGGGAGAGGGGAGCCATTGAGTTCCCCCCAGAATTGGGGGGTT
>NZ_JAJENU010000576.1:0-67086 GCF_035615495.1 Lyngbya sp. CCY1209
ACCCGCCTTGAAATAAATTTCAGCTATCTAAGTAGGTTGGGTGGAGGCACGAAACCCAACATCAGTGTATTCAACTTAACCCGCCTTGAAATGAATTTCAAGGCTCATAGCAAAAGTCCACTTAAGTGGACTAAGATCAGAATCACCTGCAAGCTGTCGCCCAAAATCATCCGATTCGACCAATGGGCATCATGCTGATAAAAATCCGTCGCCGTCGCATCCTGTGGCAAGCCATTAAAATCCGAAAACAAATCCAACTGCAGGTCCTGCCGCGACTCCGTGCGCCGCATCAAATCATCAATCAAAACCTTCGGATGCACCTTCTCCTGGATGTAAAGCGGCGGCGCCGACACGACCAGATCTGACCAATCCTGCTCATCCTTGCCACGCCAAACCAACTGCGGGTCAAGGTCACGGTTCCGGCGCTCATAGGCGACCTGAATCGGGCTTTTTTCATCGTCGGCCATCACCGACTGATATTCCGCCGTGGGGATATTCTTGCGGGTCGCGTCATCGTGTTTGATGGATTCGACCTGCTTGGATTGGGCTGATTTTTTGGTGGATTTACGGGGAGACATAGGATTAAATAGTGAAGGTTTAAGAATTAGATGGGTTTTCGTTGGCTTGAGTTTTGAGTAATTCAATGACTTGAGGGGCAAGGTATAGACCCGCCTCTCGGATACGGTCTAAGCGATGATCGCCAATGGACGGAATTAAACCTCTTTGTTTCGCTAGGACAATTGCTCTACCTGTACCCAATGTCAGAATACCAAAACTTTTGGCACAGCGGCGAGCTGCCTGGTCGTCAATCATGGCGTAGTATCCGGGATGGGTGATCGCACAACTAATCACACTGGTTTCCCCTTTGCCCAAATCCCAAGCGGCTACAGTGGGGTTAATCTCGACAGTCTGTTGTTTGAGCCAATCGGTTTGAGGAACCCTTTGGGAAGCGCGATCGCTTTTGCCCCGAGTGACTTCTTCAACGACTGCTTCGGGTACAATGATGTCTGAGAAAAGCTGGGGTAACAAATCATCCTGATTACTGTTGAACAGAACAATCAAAGGGGAAGTATTAACAACAATCTTCTCAACAAACATCTTGCATTTCCTCCGCCAATTCCTCGGCAGAATATTGCAGTACGGAAACTTGATATCGGGCCAACGCTTGCAGGAAATCGCTGCGACTGAGTCCCGCAATTTCAGCAGCTTTCCCTTGGGAGACTTCGCCAAGTTCATACCACTTCGCAGCAGCCGCAACCCGCATTTCTTGAACAAATTCATCGGGCGCTTTGCGAAGTGCAGAAAAAATACTTTCAGGTAAGTCTATGGTGATGTTCATAATCAATATTAGGTGGTGAATTGTGAGATAGTGGGATGGATTCTAATATCAACTTTATAGCATCCTGAAGATTGATGATCGCTTCATGTTTTGTATCACCGCAAGACGAAATAAAGTTGAGTTTCGGACAAGTTGCAGAATAAGATTGGGATTCTGTGTCCCATTCAATAACGGCTCGAATCATCATGATAGGTTCCTCCAAAATTGACCATTTTCTCGACCTCAGAAAAATGGTCTAAAATTTCGTGTCCAGAAACCTCACAAGCCGTCTTTGCTTTGGAGATAACATTTACAAAACTATCCCATTTCGCATAGCCCAAAAGATGCTGTAAATCCCGTGCCAACCAAAACTCAACACCCTGTTCTGTTTCTTGAGTATGGGCCTCAAAAGTGGCAGTCAATTCATTGATGGTTTCAGATTTCATGATAATTCCTTGAATTATGTTTTATATACGAAAGTATATTATACCATAAAAAGTCAGAGAAGAGAGTTTCTAGAACGCGATCGCTTCATAGAGATCCGCCAGGGCAATTTCTACATCGAGCGATCGCAGTGTTATCGTCTGTTCCATGCCATTATACTCCGTAAATAACCACTGGTTTTCAGCCTGTTTGACATACTGTTCGAGGTGGGGTCTGTTCTGGTCAATTAGCAGATATTCTTGAAATGTTGCGATCGTCCGGTAGGCTTCAAACTTGTCGCCGCGATCGTAATGCTTCGTCGAATCTGACAGTACCTCTGCCAATAGAATCGGATTGATGACCGTATCTTTTCGTCCCGACATTAGTTCCACCGGTTCAGGTGTCACCATGACATCAGGATAAGTATACAGGTTTTTATTCGGAATCCAGAGGCGCTGATCGGTCACAAATACGGTGTAAGGTTTCCCTCTCAAAGCAAACCAGAGTAAGGCATTGAGGGCGCTGGAAAGTTTGTTATGCTTTGGGGTTCCCCCAGTCATCGGTACGATTTCTCCATCGCGATATTCACTGCGGATATCTGACTCGACTTCTAAAGCCAAATACTCTTCGGCCGTGTAGGTTTTCGATTGAGTTGCAGTTCCGGTCATGCTGTCGTTCCTCCATCGCCTCGGATTCGTTGAGCCTGAATTGCCTCATCGACCAGTTTGGCAAATTCTGATTCAATTTGGAAGACCTCCCGAAACTCTGCAAACGCCCAGCGTCCGTAAATCTTGAGATTATTTACCCCCGGAATCCAATAATTTCGCATGGTGCTGGCTTTGTCTTTGGCATCCTCGCCGCGAAAGCCCTTAATCTCCACAATCAGATTGAGCAAATCATCATCGCCGCGATCGTCGTCAATTTTGACGATAAAATCCGGGATATATTTGCGGGGGGTGGAACCGTAGAGATAGGGGACTTCAAAACCGAGATTGTGATTTTTCACATAGGCAAGAACGCGATCGTGGGACTCCATAACCCGACAACATTCCGACTCCCAATCACTATCGAGAATCACCCAATTGATATGGCAAAATCGGGGGTCTGTCTGCCACCGCGACTGCTTCGAGGTGTTGAATTGCACATGAATGGTAGACCCGACGGGGTTGTAAGCATCGAGAATCGCCTTCACCGGCTTTTCTCCGACGATCGCCTCGGTAATTCCCTTGCGAATTCGCTCACAGGCCATATCCGCGATCGCCTGATAGATCAACTGCCCCGGAACTGTATTTCCCGTGCAGCGGAGATAGTCTCGCATCCATTGACGGGTGATGCGCTTGAGCTGACCAAATAAATGCAATTTCGGTTCTTCACCCGGATCGCGATACTGGTTGAATAAAAGATGCCGAGTGAGATTAAAAATAACCGTCGCCTCCCGCATTTTCTCCAAATGTTTGATATCGAGGTTAATTCCCTCCCCGATAATCCCCTCATTGCGAGTCACCGTCGCCCCCACCAAATTGGGCGTCAGTTCCAGCAGTGAATCCTCGCCAAATTCTGCTTCTAAGCGGGTACTGGGCAACTCCACCCGGTAGCCCTCCACGCGGGGAAATGTAATCTCTAAATGGTCGCGATCGGGACTCACCGCATACACTTGAATCGTCTTCGCAGGTGGCTGGGGTTTCGCCACAACCGGCTTCGCCGTGAAATCAAACGGGATGCCCAAAACATCGGCATATTCCACATTAAAAAAGCCATTTTCATTGACTTCATAAGATTGCCGCCGCAAGGCCCGGCCGATGACCTGTTCGCAGAGTAATTGCGTCCCGAATGCCCGGACACCCAAAACATGAGTGACAGTATTGGTGTCCCAGCCTTCCGTCAGCATTGAAACCGACACCACACAGCGGATCGACTCACCCAATTTACCCGCTTTTCCCACCGTATTCATCACTTCTCGGAGTAAATCTTGGTCGGTTATTTTCTCCACCGCCGCCGCCCCATCCCGCTGACTGACCTCATACCGAAAGCGATCGATTTCATCCGCTGCCACGTCCCGAAAATTCTGATCCAGGGCATCCCCGGATTCCAATTGTTCGCTGTCAATTAACAGTGTCCGGGGGCGGGGCAAGCGATCGCCCGAATCATCAAAATTTCGGAATAATTCTAACCGTCCGGCATTGTACTGACCATCCTCGCGATGAAACCCGGAAATGTAGTCATAAACTAACTTGGAAGTCGAAGTATTGTTGCAGACCACAATGAAGACGGGCGGCACATCAATTCCTTGCCCTTGCCACAGCTTAAACGTCTGTTCATAGTGACCGTAGAGCGCATCCAAGGCCGTCAGTAGTTCGGGCGGTAAACTCAGCGGATCTAGGCTGCTTGCCTTGCCGCGCCCTTTCTTCGGCATCTTCTTGCGGATGTGTTCCCAAAGGTTGCGAAACTTCGGCATTTCCCCCCCCGGCACGTTATCCGCCACGGGTACGCGGGGGAGTTTCACGATGCCACACTCGATCGCATCCATAAGGGAAAAGTCGCTCACCGTCCAAGGAAATAACGTCCCCTCGGCGTACCCCGAACCCCGCAGAAAAAACGGCGTTGCGGAGAGATCGTAAATCGTTTGTACGCCCAATTTCCGCTTCACCATTTCGATGCCCGAAATCCAGAGACGGGCGGCTTCGTTGTTTTTCTTCGCCTCGTTTTTTTCATCTCCTTTGAAGTCTGCCACATCATCCGTGTCCGGTTTCTCGCGGTAGCAGTGGTGAGCCTCGTCATTCAACACCAAAATATTCTTCAAGCCCATCAACTCCGGCATCACCCGCTGGAGCATCTGCCCTTCGGTTTCCAGGGTGTCAAGTTCTGGCCCTCTTCCCTGTAGCAATTTTCGAGTTCCAGTGGCGATCGCCTGCCGTTCCCGCAATTTAAAAGCGTGATAATTGGTGATAACAATCTTCGCTTTTTGCAACTCCGGCAGCATATCCGTGGGGATTAATTCACGGCTGGCATAATAGCTCTCGGTATCGTTGGGCTTCAACACCCGCAGGCGATCGCGGATCGTAATTCCCGGCGTCACAATTAGAAAACCACGGGTAAACTTTTTACTCTGGGGATGACGCACCGCATTCACCGTCTGCCACGCAATCAGCATCGCCATTACCGTGGTTTTTCCCGCTCCCGTCGCCAACTTGAGGGCGATCCGAAACAGTTCCGGGTTGGCATCCTCATTGGCTGCGAAAAGCTGACTGAGAAACCCTTTCTCCTGCTTGCCACTGTTGGGGGCGACTTCCGCCAACCAAATCGCCGTTTCCACTGCCTCTAGCTGACAGAAAAACGGGCGAATTCCTTGGAAGTCGTGATGTCGCCAATGCTGCAATAATCGGGCGGTTTCCGGCGTCACCTTCCAATCCCTCGAATTGGGGAGCGATCGCCAAGCATTCACCTTTTCTCGAATACTATTTACAAATAGCGTTTGGGCGTAGGTTTGCGACTCATCGGAAATCCCCTGCACGTCGCCCAAAGCCAGGGATTGTTGCACCCCAAGATTTTGATCTCGGCGTCTCTTGGGTTTGGGGATGGGGGTCAGAAATTCTGCTCGGCGGCGCGATCGTATTTTTTTCCCCGTCGGTTGCCCATCATCATCGAGTTCCCAATGGTACTGCGGGCATTCGTAGGGAGAGTTGAGAATTGGCTGCTCGAAAAACTGACTAACCATCGGACTGACACCCCACGGTTATTTGAGCATTTTGTGGTGGTACTTTGGGCATGACTGACCCTCCCAGCAGAAAAATGAAGACTGAACCCAATATCGTCCCCGATCGCTTTTTATCATATGTCATGGGATGTATCGGATGCAATGTTTTAAATGCCGAATTTTCCGCCGGGGGGTTGGGTTGATTCGAGGGGCGATCGCTTCACCCGCCTCGAAATGAATTTCAAGGCTGACAGCAAAAGTTATCTAAGTAGGTTGGGTTGAGGCACGAAACCCAACATCAGTGTATTCAACTTAACCCGCCTTGAAATAAATTTCAGTGATCTGGTTGATATCTCTGGGTGGGGAGGAAGAAACCGGGTTTCTAGGGGAGATGGGGGTGGGGATGAGAGATGCGGGTAGAAACCCGGTTTCTAGGTGTCTGGTGGGGGGAAGAAACCTTAAAAATTTTCCCCCGCAGCCGTCAACACCTCGATATATAACCGCTCACTCACTCGAAAATTTGCCGCTTCAATCAGAGTATCGATAATCGACCGAATTTCGGACACAAATCCCCGACGTTTTGCGACCAATAAAATTCCCAAGATTCCGGTAATTGACAACCCCAAGCGAATGGCTTCTCGGCGTCCCAGCCGTTCGTCAATTAATAATTGTTCTGCATTTATTTCTAATGCCAATGCGATCGCTTCAGATTCTCCCCGATCTAAATATCGTTCGGTTTGGAGGGTTTCCACCAGTTGAGAATTACTGGGCTGAAAAATCTCAATCCAATCGAGATCTATTGCGGCGGTAATGCGCGAATCGTCTTCACTCCCTCGCCGCAGTTCGCTGGCGACTGCCGGAGGAATTAATACCCGTCCGTAAAGCTGTTGTAGTAATGAAATATAACCGGCGCCAATCCACTTAAGCAAGAAGTATCGCTGACGACAATCATAGCCAACCTTTGGCTTTCATATTCCGGATATCTTCTTGTAATTCCTCCACGTCATAATGAATGTTGATCCCGCGATCGCCCATCAATTTTTGAAACCGAACTTGGGAGATATCCAGCAATTCTGATGCCTTACCCAAGCCAATTTTATCTTGCTGAAACAACAGTAAAACCAGCTCTGTCAGCAATTCTTTTTCGGACAATCCGCTGGCTTTGACTAGCTCATCAGAAATTACCAAACTCATGGCTTGCATTGAATGGGTGGTATTTTTTACCATGTTAGCATGGTTTTCGGAAAAGAAACCCGGTTTCTAGATCTCTATTAACGTTCCCGAAACTGACGCCGCAGCAGCAGGGAATTCGTCACCACGCTGACCGAACTGAAAGCCATAAAAGCGGCCGCCACGGCCGGATTGAGGACGATGCCAAAACTCGGTAAAAGTACCCCCGCCGCCACCGGCAAACCGATGGTATTATAACCGAACGCCCAAAATAGGTTTTGGCGGATTTTATCGAAGGTTTTCCGACTCAGGCGGATGGATTCCACCACGTCCGTCAGCGAGTCCCGCATCAGGACGATATCGGCCGTTTCGATCGCCACATCCGTCCCCGTATGCAAACTGATCGCCACATCCGCCTGGGCTAAAGCGGGGGCGTCGTTGATGCCGTCTCCCACCATAGCCACCCGGCGTCCGTCCCGTTGCAGGGAAGCGATGATTTTGGCTTTATCTTCCGGCTTAACTTCAGCTTTTACCGATTCCGGCGATAGTTTCAAATCCGCCGCGATCGCATCCGCCACACCTTGGCGATCGCCCGTCAACAATACCACATTTAACCCCATGTTTTGCAGTTCCTCCACCGTCTCCAGGGCATCCGGTTTGAGAATATCGCAAATGCCGATAACCCCCGCCAACTGACCCGAAACGGCAATATAAACCGCCGTCTGTTCGGGGGGAATAGATACTGCAGATGGCACGATTATTTCCTGACGCTGCAACCCTTCAGAATTGCCGATCCAAACCCGTCGCCCCGCCACGGTCGCCGCAACGCCGATGCCCGGTTCGGTGGCAAATTCATCGGCTGCGAGAAAGGGGAGATTTCGCCGTTGAGATAGGGTACAAATTGCCGTGGCGATGGGGTGGTGCGTACCCCGTTCCACCGATGCCGCCAACTGCAACAATTCTGCTTCATTGAAATCTTCAGATAAACTGACGCACTCCATCACCGCCGGAGATCCGGTCGTCAGGGTTCCGGTTTTGTCGAAAACCACCGTATCGAGTTCGTGGACCCGTTCCAGGATATCCCCACCTTTGATTAATAAACCCCGTTCGGCGCCGATACCCGAACCGACCAAAATCGCCGTGGGGGTGGCGAGTCCCAACGCGCAGGGACAGGCGATGACCAAAACCGCGATCGCCAATTTCAGACTCAGCAACAGCGGCGCCCCCCCTAGAACCCCCCCCGAAGCCGTCACCTGCGGCCAAATTTGAGTCCCGACAAAATACCAAAACAGGAACGTCACCGCCGCCAAACTCATCACCCCGTAGGTGAAATATCCTGCTACAATATCCGCCAACTTTTGGATCGGTGCCTTCCGGGTTTGGGCGTTTTCCACCCAACTGATAATTTGGGCGACGGTGGTTTCTTCCCCCGTGCGGGTGGCCCGGATCACGATCGCCCCCGACTGATTCAAAGTCCCGGCGGCGACCTCATCCCCGACTCGTTTGGTGGCGGGGAGGGATTCCCCCGTCAACATGGACTCGTCCACGTCCGTCGTCCCCAGGCAAACCGTGCCATCGACGGGTATTTTTTCCCCGGGGAACACCTGCAACCATTCCCCCACCCGCACCTGTTCGGCCGGAATTTCCACCCCGTCAGCGGCGCTGTAAGCCCCGTCAGGCTGCGGTTCAGGGACTAAACGGGCGATCGTCGGTTGCAGGGCGAGGAGGGCTTGAAAGGCCGTAGAAGCGCGGCTGCGGGCCTGTTGTTCCAGGGTTTTTCCCAGCAGGATAAATCCCAGCAGCATCACGGGTTCGTCAAAAAAGCACTGCCACCCGAGGCGGGGGAACAGCAGGGCCACGCAACTGGCAGTGTAGGCGCTGAGGGTCCCGAGTCCCACCAGGGTATTCATGTTGGGGGCATTTCGCAGTAGCGATCGCACCCCGTCGAAAATCAGCGATCGCCCCGGGAACAGCAGGGCCAGGGTCGCGAGTCCCCAGTGGAACCAGATATTGCTGAGGACGGGAAGGTGTCCCCACCCCATCTGGTGAAAGTGGCCGATGCCGGACAGGAGGATCAGCACGCCGCACCCCGCCAGGCGCCCGATCTGGTCCGTCATTTCCTTTTGGTGGCGTTGATTGAGGGATTCTTGGCGATCGCCCATTTTCTGCGATCGCGGTTGGCTGGGAAATCCCGTTTCCGTCAAAAGATTCGCCAGGGTTCCGGCGTTCACCCTCCCGGCGTGACATTCCACCGTCGCCACCTCCGTGGCTAGATTCACCCGGGAGGCGATCACCCCCTCCTGCTGGTTGAGTTGGCGTTCGACAGCCATCACGCAACCGGCACATTTCATCCCCCCGACATCCAAAATCAGGGTTTGGGTGGGGGGGGGAGGCGGGGTCAACTCCGGATTGGACGGGGTTTTGGGAGCCAGTTGCATGGGGGTGATACCTTTGTGCGATCGTCTTCTCTTGATAGAGGGTAAACGAATCTCTCGATTTGTGTCCCGGATGTGCAAATTATCTTAATGCGACGCGGAGAATTCCTCGCCTTTGTGGCCGTTGCCGTCGAGCAAGTGGTGGTAACTTTGGTGCCAGATCGTCTGCTGGGGAATCCCGATCCGAATCCCCTCGCGATCGAAGGCTTCCTTCACCCGACAGCGAAATTCCCGGCCGACTTCCCACTGTTTGAGGGGTTTTGTCGTGATCCAAACCCGCACCAGCATTCCGGCGTGACTCACCGCATCGACTCCCAACACTTGGGGGGATTCCAAAATGAGATGGTGCCACGGGGGTTCCCGAAACATTTTTTCGCCCACATCCTTGATGATCTGCATGGCTTTTCGGATGTCCGAATCGTAGGCGACTTCGATAGTGAAGTTGACCCGCGACCAGTTTTTGGTCAAATTTTCGACGACGGAAATGCTGCCGTTGGGAATGGTGATCAAATTCCCGTCGGGGCTGCGAATTTGGGTGATGTAGAGGTTAATATATTCGACCAAACCGACTTTGTCGGCGACGCCGATCACGTCCCCGACGGCGTACTGATCGCTCCACAAAATCAGACAGCCACTCAAGACATCTTTGATGGCACTTTGGAAGACGTAGGTCAGGGCAAAACCGATGACACCGACGCCGGTTAAAATTTCGGTAAGGGGGGTGTTGAAAATGGAACTGAGCAGGGTGTTGAGGGTGAGGATAAACCCGATCAAGTAGCTGATGAAGGATGCGAGTCCTTTCAGAGCATCCGTGTAGGTGGTCTGCCGGGACAGAAAACGTTGCCGGGAATTTGGATACTTTAAAGTTGACTGTTCGACCCAATCCTGCAGGTAATATTCGATCGCGAAGTGGCTGATTTTGATGGCGGCCACGACGATCAGATAGTAGACCAAAAGGGCGAGGGGGACTTCCCCGAGGGCGACGCCGATCGCCCGGGTTTCGGGGTAATAATACAGCAAATAGGCGAATCCGCCCAGCCAGATAAAAATTTGCCCCCACTGGGCGACCTGTCGCAAAAATTGGACGATTTGTTTCTGTTGGGCCGGCAGGATGCGGGGCAGTCGGTTCCACAGGTGAGAAAAGCCCCATTCCGAACTCGATTCCGGCGGCGGTTCGGCCGGAGGTTCGGCGGTGTCGGAGTCGGAAAACAGGCGGGATTGGACGAGTTCCGCTTCCCGGCGGATCAGTTTTTGAGCCCGCAGCAGCAGCCAGCTACTGCCCGCCATCAACATTAAAAATAGCAGGGTGAACGGAAGTTTTCGATTCCAGAAATATTCCTGAAACGTCTGACGTTCGGCGATCGATCGCCGCAATTGTTCTCGGATAATATCTCGCCACTCTTTGGCGAGGGCTTTTTTCGGTTTTCCGTGGTAGAGGGAGTCGAACTGGGTGACGGTGACGATGACTTGATCTTGGAGTTGGGGTTGTTCGGGGGCGTAAACAACGGTTTCGTTGTTGCGGGTTCCCACTTGAATTTGTAGGGTTTCCGGGTCGTCAACCGAAGCGACGATGGACATCAAAATGGTCTCGATATATTCGACCCGCCGTTTGACGGCGAAACTCTGGGATTGGTCGGCTTCGATTGTGGGGGATGCGGCGATCTCGAATAAGTCGCGATTGTCGAGGGTGACTGTGGCACAAAATAAGTTGCCGCAGGGTTTTGCTTTGATGCGAGTCTGGGTGACTCGGTTGAAATCGTCGAGTTGGGGAAGGGGCCCGATTTGGGCGATCGCGGGAACCGCCCAACCCGCCACAATTCCCGCTGCGATCACCCCGATCGCAAACCATTGAATGACCCGATAAAAGCGCTTGATTTTTCCCTTCATACGCAACCAATTTGACATGAACAGCGTCCGGACCCGAGCTGTGACATTATTACACAATGTTAAGGGAATGATTGCATTTTGAAAATCGGATCGATTTTGTCAATGGCGGGGGCGGCGATCGCATCCCCCTTTGGGAAGAAATAGAGGACATCGACAGAAAAAATATCCCCTCCCATCTGCCGGCCCCCACGCCGGCAAAATCGGGGTGGGGTGCGAAAGATTTGCAGGTCTTGAACGGTGGCACCTTGAACTCCCCGCTGCAAAAAGGGCCTGCCATACTGTTCCTCGTCGAAAATGCCGTCGGGCATGATTTGAGCCCGGGCGGGGGCAATTCCGACTCGGAACATCATCCCGAATAACAGCGATAGAACCCCGGCGGGAATCACGATGAATTGAAAGCGTCTCATGTCAAATCCTCGACTTAAATTTTTGTAAACTCCCCTTCAACATATCGATAATTTGAGATTCGTCCATCAATCAAGAGTCTGAATCGGGTCTCTTCCAGGAGTTCCATACTCCGCCGAAATGGCTTCGCCGCCACCCGTAAAAGCCTCCCAAATACCGGGAAAATACCCGCATCCCTCCAAAGTTTATGAAATAGACCGGTCTGCTGCCAGCTCCAAATTGCAGGATCGAAATAGCCCGTCCTCCCGGCAAACGGAGCGAATTTTTTGCAAATTAACTATCCTATCACAGATCCGCCCGCGAAAAACCGAAATGGGGCGATCGCGGAATTCGATGGAGAATGATCGCACAAATGTAGTTTAGATAACAGGTGATTTGGGAATTTTGATTGAAAATCGAACTACCGTTCCTGCGGAGATTTTTCTCATGAAGACCAAAACTCTCGCGCCATCTACCTGTCGCCACTGCCGCAACTACAAATCGGAGGGGCGGCGGGGCGGTATTTGTCAGTTGTTCCGCGCCCCGGTCCGCAGTCATTGGAAATCCTGCTCCCTCGCCAGCTTGCCGTTTGTTTACCAGTGGGAACCTTTGGACGGAGCGATGCCGGAATCTCCGGTTCCCGCTGATCGTCCGAACCGGCGGTCGTCCCCCCCCCAACCCCATTCTCAAAATTTTTAAGCAATTTTACTGATCGCACCGCCCTGTCCGAATCAAAATCACCTTCAAATCAAACATTTAAATCCGTCTTCCATACCCTCCCCCGGCGACGCGATCGCACCCCCCAAGAGCGGTCTAAAAATAAAAATGCCCCTCCAATCTGGAGCGGCATTTTCCCCGGCGGGGCGATCGCCGGGTGCGATGGCAACAATCAATCAAGAACGAAACCGGGACAGCCGCGTTGCGGTGCGTTTCGCCAACATCAACAGTAAATAAACCGTAAACACATACCCGCCAGCCAGCAGGGGAATCATTAATGGCAGTTCGTGATAAGTCATAGGTGCAGCAAATATGCGAACAGAGGAGCACAGATGGGAGTTTAACAGTTGCTACAGGGGTGGGGGGCAACTGGGGAGAGGCAGGGTTCGACCGCGATCGCATTCCGATTTCCGGCGAGAATTTCGGTGGAGATTTGCAACTCCTGACCGCTTTCCCACAGACTGATTTGGGGTCGAAAAACTGCTATGGCAAGATCCGAGACCGCCCGCGGCAGCCCCGTCCCGAACCCATCAGTCTTCAACCAACTGACCCACCTTGGACACCGACCGGTGCCCACTTGGGAACTTCACTAAAAGTGCTTTTGGCTATCCCCTTGCCCGTGGATAACCCGTGCAACGACGGACAGTCAAAACTTGACCGTCACACCACTGTTGCCCTTGATGTGTAGAATTATTTAAACTCTTACTCATTAAAGTAGCACAAATTTCACAATTTGTAGCGAATGAAGTGAAAAAAATTTAACATTTGGATGGATTGTGCGGGAGCCTCCGGAACCGGGGTTGACGGACCCGGGGGGATGCCGTCCGGACTCTCGCCCCCACGGACGGATCTCCCCACCTGTCGGTATCACCGCGATCGCGCCCCGTGCCCGCCGTTCCGGCATCCGCCGGCCCGCCCCGCGACTCCGGCACCGGGGTCGAACTTTTCTCCGGTTGGAGCCTTAGCTTAAAATACAACTATAATATGTAAAATTTTGTTAATCACCCAGCCTGAGTTGGCAAACCCATGACCTCTCGCACACTCTTGTTTTCTCCCGTCGAAGCGGACCTGCAACTGTTAACGGACAACCTCAAACAACTCGTCGGCGCCCGACATCCGATCCTGTACGCGGCAGCGGAACACCTATTCAGCGTGCAGGGGAAACGGGTGCGGCCGGCGATCGTGCTGCTGATTTCCCGGGCGACGATGCCGAACCAGGAGATCATCCCCAAGCACCGCCGTCTGGCGGAAATCACGGAAATGATCCACACGGCCAGCCTGGTGCACGATGACGTGGTGGACGAGTCGGAAGTCCGCCGGGGCGTGCCGACGGTACACAGCCTCTTCAACAACCGGGTCGCCGTCCTCGCCGGGGACTTCCTGTTCGCCCAATCTTCCTGGTATTTGGCGAACCTCGACAACCTGACGGTCGTCAAACTCCTGTCTCAGGTGATCATGGATCTGGCGGAGGGAGAAATTCAGCAGGGGCTCAACCGCTTCGACGCCGGCCTGTCCATCGAAGCCTACCTGGAAAAAAGTTACTACAAAACCGCATCCCTGATCGCCAACAGTTCCAAATCGGCGGGGTTGCTCAGTGGGGTGTCCGACGAGCTGGCCGAACACCTGTACCGCTACGGCCGCAACCTGGGGTTGGCGTTTCAAATCGTGGACGACATTTTGGACTTTACGGGTTCCACCGAAATCCTGGGGAAACCCGCCGGTTCCGACCTCAAAAGTGGAAACCTGACGGCGCCGACGTTGTTCGCCCTGAAAGAGCGGCCGTTTTTGGAAACCCTGATCGAGCGGGAATTCGCCCAGGATGGCGACTTCGAGCAGGCGATCGCGTTGATTCACGAGAGTTCCGGAATTCAGAAATCCCGGGAACTGGCCCTGCATCACGCCCAGCAGGCGGTGGAACACATCAGCCACCTGCCCCCCTCCGAGTCCCGCCAAGCCCTGATCGACCTGTCGGACTACGTGGTGAGTCGGCTGTACTGAGGGCTCGGTCCTGCCCGCGCGCCCCGAGGGATTCTCCGCAGACCTTCAGGCGATGTCTGGGGGGACGGGCCGGGTTTTGGGTTGGCGGCGGGATTGGTAGTGTCGCAGGTAAACTTGGATGGTCTCCTGCACGTCCCGGCGCTTGAGTTCGGTGCCCGCTTCCAGATGGCCGGGTCGGTCGAAGAAGATGAAACTCTCGAAGGACGGGATGGCGATCGCCTGAAATAAAATGTGGGTGACGGGGACGGGCGTCGCCACGATACCGGCCGAGAGGGGGGCGGTAGATTTCAGGGAGGCGTCAGACCGGGCACAAAAGGCGTAGATGACCCGCTTTTCCAGGTCGGGGTCGTCCACATTCCCCAGGGTCGTCATCACCCAATCGCCATCGAGGGTTTGCAGAATGAAATACTCCGGATGGGTCAACTCCTGCGCCAAAAGTTTCAGGCCCGGGGCGATCGCCGCGATCGCCCCGGGGGTGCTGCCATCCTGGGGGGCGTTGTCAATTAAAGTTTGAATTTGTCGGTCTAAATCCATCGTTCAAATTGGAAATATAATTGCAATTCTTAGTTGTACGGCAACAGACAGAACGGTTGGGACATTGCCACTGTCGAAAGGGAATGAATTTTCCCCACGCCCGCACACCCTACACCCTATACCCTATACCCTACACCCTACACCCTACACCCTACACCCTACACCCTACACCCCACACCCGATCTTTGGGATTCCCCAAACTCTCCGGACATTCGAGGCCCGTCCTGGAAAGAATGGGTTAGGGTCATTGTTAGTAAATTATCATCATGGGGGAAATCTGCCAGAGCCATCCAATTTTTCAACGGCTGTCCGGTGAGCTCAAACAAGCCACCAAGGCATCTGAGCAGAACTGCCGGGATGTCGCTTGGCGTCTGACAGACGAAGCGATTCGCATCTGTACGGAGAGCAAGCGCATCCAGGCCTCGGGGGAAGTGGAGACGTGGGCGATGACGTTGGCACAACATCGCCTGCAACAATGTCTCCGCTACTACAAACTGGGGTCGAAGCAGGCGCCGTTGGAACTCCACAGCACGTTGAGTGCTATCGTTTATCGATATATCACACCTCCCCAAGTTCAATCCAGCTATCATGCGAGGTTGGAACTGATCCGGGACTTTTTACAAGGGTTTTACGTCGAAACCCTGAACGCCTTCCGCAAAGAAGCCCAAATGCCATCGGACTACCGTCCCCAGACGTTGCTCGAATTGGCGGAATACCTGGCCTTTTCGGAACGGTACGGAAAACGTCGCATTCCCCTCGCCCGGGGCCGCAGCCAACAGTTGATCGTTCTGCGATCGCAGACCTTTTCTCAGCAGCAGCCCCGAGAATCCTTGGTCGATCTCGATAAAGCGGCCGAGGGGGTTTCGTCGGATTCCGACCAAACTTGGGACGACTCCTCGTTGCAGCAAGTGCGAGCTGCGATGGTGGCTGAGTCGAACGAACCCGAACTCGACTCCCTGCGACAAACCGTCGTGGAAGAGTTGATGCAGTATCTCGAAGAACACAATCAACAAGACTGTGCCAACTATTTCACTTTGCGACTCCAAGATCTGCCCACTCGGGAGATCGAGGCGATTTTGGGGTTGACTCCCCGCCAGCGGGATTACCTGCAGCAGCGGTTCAAATATCACCTGCTGCGATTCGCCCTCGGCCACCGCTGGGAACTGGTGCATCAGTGGTTGGAAGCGGATCTCGATCGCAACTTGGGCCTGCTCCCCGAACAGTGGGAGAATTTCCAAACGCAACTCGGTGAAGGGCAACAACATTTGCTAAGGTTGAAGCAACAAGGGTTGTCCGATGGTGCGATCGCCCAGAAGTTGGGTTGCAAGGTGACTCAAGTTCAGAAACGGTGGTTTAAAGTGTTGGAGTTAGCCTGGGATATTAGAAATCGTTCAGTATCCGGAGCCGGTGCATCTAGCGATGAATAACGAAACAAATCCAGATCGTCAAGCCTTCGAGTGTCACTTTTTCGATGGGCTGATCCCACAGTCCATCGACCAGGGGTCCGACCCGGCCGGGGAAACGACCGACCCGGCCCGTCGAGCGCCAGAAAATTCCAGGGTTGAAGAGATCGGGTGGGAAGAACTCGACCCGCTCGACTCTGAAGAGATTGACGTTTTCTACCCCGAAGGTCAACCACTCACACTGGGAGAGATACCAACCGTGAAAGACAGATTTGAAAGCCTGTTAAAAGACAGGTTGAAACTTGAGATCCAACACAGACCGCCGTTGTTTCCTTGGGAAACGCAATGGGCGACGGACGCTACCTATCCTGACGTTCTCAATGCTGCGGAAGTTCCCAACCCGAGTTGGTGGATTGCCCAGCGGGAACATTTCAAATGGTCCACGTTCCTGCCCGAAACCACTTTCGCCCAACTGCTCGCCCCCTGTCAAAAAGCCTTGCACTCCACCTTGCCAGACGGTGCAAAATTGGTGCGGGCGGTTCGTTCTTTTTTTCCGGAAGAAGATTCCCACGCCCTCAACGAATGGGCGGGTCGCATCATGTTGGGAGACGTGCGCGACCCGGACTTGAACAAATTGCAACTTCCGGATTACTCCCAGGCCAGCGACAAGCAAAAAATGGTGTTGCTGCTGCTGGCGGCCCGGGAAATTATCGACACCCTGACGCTGACTTGTTTTTGCGATCGCGCCCCCGTCAAGCAAAACTGGCGGACGAGTTTGGGGGTGTTGAGTCTGGAAGTGGAATATTTGAGCCAGGATTACGGCAATTGCCTGCGGATTTTGGCACAATTGCCGGCGGGCGGATGCCTACAGTTCAAGGGACAGGATAATGAAACCACGGCCCGACGGACGGACGCGGGATATTTGAAAATGGAATTGGTCGATCCCCAACCCAACAAACTGTACCGTCTCAACGTGCTGTTCCACGACTCCGAACAGAATCCCCTCTGCTTCGCGATTTTGCCCCACGCTTGAATGTGAAGCGCCCCGGGGTGTAGCTGCTTTCCGTCAGATGGGTTAGAGTATTTTCTAGCTCCACTCGACGAACTTCCAGACACCCATGACGGCGGAACTCCCATTTTTTGGCCAATTGTGGCGGCGGATCGAAGCGACCCCCCCACCCGAACCCGAAGACTCGATCGCGTTGCGGGTGACGGTGCAACTGTTGGTCATCGTGGGGATTATCGCCACGGATGTCGCCGTCGAAGAGGCGTTAAATCTCTGGGCGATACCCGTGAGCGTGGTGGGTGCGACTTGGAGTTGGTTTCGCCGCCGCCATCGTAATGTGCCGGTCAAATTTTGTATCGCGATCGGAATGTTGGTCGCCCTGGCCGCATTTTTCAATCGCCTGGTGGGCGAACTCAACGATACGCGGGTCGTTTTGGCCCAGCTTTTGATCCACCTGCAAGTCCTGCACAGTTTTGACCTCCCTCGACGCAAGGATCTCGGCTATTCGATGGTGATCGGACTGATTTTATTGGGCGTGGCGGGAACCCTCAGCCAAACCCTCACGTTCGGGCCGGTGATTTTGGCGTTTTTGGCGATCGCACTCCCGACCTTGATCCTCGATTATCGTTCCCGACTCGGACTGTCGGAATTCCCCTCAAAATCCGGCGATCGCGACCCCAAAATTCGACGATTTTCTAATTTAAATTTCAAGTTTTTAACCGTCAGCTTTTTGGCGATCGTCGCCCTCGGACTCGTCATTTTCGCCCTCCTGCCCAGATTTCCGGGCTACCAACTCCGCAGTTTCCCGGTCAGCGCCCCCATCGATATGCCGCCGGGGGAATTCGACGGCCGACAAATTTTAAATCCGGGCTACGTCTCCGACGGCGAGGGCGACGGAGAAGGGGGCGAGGGCGGACAAAATCGCGAGTCCGGGGCGGGAACGTTGGACGAGATCCAATATTATGGTTTCAATACCACCATCAATCAAAATTTGCGGGGGAATTTGAAGCCGGAAGTGGTGTTGAGGGTGCGATCGCAGGCGCGGGGATTTTTCCAGGTCGTCGCCTTTGACGAATACACGGGTCAGGGTTGGGAAATTTCCCGCAACGACCAAACCTTGACTCGAAAGCGGCCCTGGTGGTCCTATCGCTTCGAGTTATTTCCGAAACCGACAAAAGCCAAGACCGAGGAAATCATCCAAAGTTACACGGTGATTTCCCAACTTCCCAACCTGCTTCCCTCCCTGCGACAGCCCACGGAACTGTATTTCCCCACTGAAGAAATCGCGATCGATCCGGAGGGAACATTGCGATCGCCCCTGGTCTTGCGGGAGGGCCTCACCTACACCGTCATTTCCACAGTTCCCTACCGGAACCGCACCCAATTGGGGGAAGCCGGAACCGACTATCCAGACACAATTCGCAAATACTACCTGCAAGTCCCCGAACAGATTCGCGAAAAAGTCCGCCAAAAAACGGAGGAAATTCTCGCCAGCCGACAGCAGGTCGCCCAGGACAAGAAACCCCTCGATTCTCCCTACGAAAAAGCGCTTTATTTGGCACAATATCTCAAACAAAACCCCAATTACAAATTGCAAGAAGAACCGCCCTTTTTGAACGAAGATGAAGACCTAGTATCGGCCTTTTTATTCGGATATGAAAATAGCCCGGAGGGTCAAACGATAACCGGCGGCTACCCCGACCACTTTTCCACCGTCTTGACGATCATGTTGCGTTCCATCGGCATTCCGGCGCGGCTGTCGGCGGGGTTCGGACCGGGTGATTTTAACCCGTTTACGGGATTGTACGTCATCCGCAATACGGACGCCTACGCCCTGACGGAAGTGTACTTCCCCGAATACGGCTGGTTCGCGTTTAATCCCATCCCCGGTATGGATTTGATTCCCCCTTCCATCGAAGAGAATCAAACCTTCAGTGCCCTGCGGTCGTTTTGGAACTGGGTGGCGGGGTGGCTGCCCTCTCCGGTGACGAATATTTTACAGACGGTATTCGGGGCGATATTGGGATTTTTGGCGGGGATCATCCGCTGGTTTTTGCGGTCATTTTCGAGGGGTTGGATCGGCATTTTTACGGCCGCGATCGCCCTTTCGGTGGCGGGATTGTTGGGGTGGCTGCTGTGGGACGGATGGCACAATTGGCGCGATCGCCGTCGGTTGGCGAAGTTGCCGCCGCCGGAACGATTGTATCAGAAATTGTTGCGATTGTTGGGCGATCGCGGCTATCCCAAACATCCCGCCCAGACGCCGGAAGAATACGCCAATGCGATCGCCCCCCACTGTTCGATTGACGAGGCGGAAGTGATCGAAGAGGTTTGTCAATCTTACGTCCGTTGGCGGTACGGACAGAAACCTGTGAATTTGGAGCAATTGCAGCAACTCGTCAAAAATTTGGAGCGACAGAGAAAACGGATTCGATTGAGAAAAAAATAGTCATTCGTTTGTAGTTGGGGCTGAAGCCGCGATACGTTTTTTAAGCGTCAAATCAGCCTCACGATCGCGTTTTTATTCGATATCGTCGTATAGGGTTGGGCGGTTGTCTGAACCCTCTGAAATTCAGGGAGAACGGGCGATCGCGGCCTACACCCGCGCCGTGGCTTTGGATTTGCTGCACTAGCGACAGTTGGCGTTTTCTCAGTTCAAACAGATGATTGGGGAATTTCTAGTCCGCTTTTTCATGGGGAGAAGAAACCGGGTTTCTAGGGGAGATTTCGGTGGGGATGAGAGATGCGGGTAGAAACCCGGTTTCTAGGCATCTGGGTGGGGGGAAGAATCCATACCGATTAACTTAGGGACTGATCAGGATCAGTTCAGGGAAATAGGTTTGGTAACGGGTGGCATCACGACTCAGCAGGGTGTAACCACAGACGATCGCATGAGCGCCAATATAGAAATCCGGTAAAGGCGATCGCCTCACTCCACCCCTTCGACGATATTTTAAAAATGCTTGACCCGCCAAAAATGCCGCCTCATAAGGTAATGCGTCCCTCTGAAAAAAGCCAGAAGATAATACAGATTCGACTTCCGTTACATCTTGAAAACCGATGGATACTTCTGCATAAATAATTGGGTTGATATGCAATGTTCCGGTTTCAGCACAATCGGCCAGTTGCGTCGCCGACCAGTCAAACCAATGGGGATCTTCCGTCAACACATCCAGAATCACATTGCTATCCACCAGAAAATTGGTCATTCTTCGCCCCGCGTTAAATTGAGGATATCATCAGTGCTCATATCCCCCGTAGCTTTTCCCCGCAGACTGGCGATCAAGTTTGCTCCTTTGGGCGAGTGGTTTTGATACCGCCAAGCCAAAAAGTCTAAGAAGATTTTTGCTTCTTCGAGGGCTGGTTGGGGTAGGTTGCGAAGGATGGCAAGTATTTCGGTTTCGGTGGTTGGCATGGCGCACAAGTCTCGGGATAGCATCCCCATTTTACCTCATTTCCCATCGGAGAAACTGGGTTTCCTTTCCCCCACCCAACTCTCAAAAGTTATCTGGGGTTAATTTCAGTCAGTTCTCAGCTTCCATTCATATCCGAAGGATACAGATCGATCGCAACCTAAAATCGGAGCCATGACCGATGAAAACCCCGATCAACTCAATCCTGGGAACCCTGACTTTAATTGGATTGTCGATCGCGATCGCCATTTTAAAAGCCGGAGGGTGGGATAATTTAAAACTGAATCATTTTCACCTCACCCAACATTTCGGCGACCAAACGCGGGAACTCGCCGACATCCGATCGCAAAATATCGATATTCAAAATAACAGTCGCATTGACCTGGACGAACTCCTCAACGGCGGCCCTCCCAAAGACGGAATTCCCAGCATCGACAACCCCAAATTTGACACCGCCGCCACCACGCCTTTCGACCCGGAACAAGCGACAATCGGAGTGGTCGTCAACGGGGAAGCCAAGGCCTATCCGGTGGGGATTTTAAACTGGCATGAAATCGTCAACGATCGCATCGGGGGAGTCAACGTCGCCATTTCTTACTGCCCCTTATGTGATACAATTGTCGCATTCGATCGCGGCGACACCACCTTCGGCGTTTCTGGTAAACTCTATCAAAGCTGTCTGGTGATGTACGATCGCGCCGATGATACCCTGTACGCGCAACCGTGGGGATTGGGAATTGTCGGAGCCAACGTCAACCGCTCCCTCGACCGCATTCGGGCCGTCAAAACCACCTTGGGAGCTTGGCTGGAAAAATATCCTGACAGCCGCATCCTCTCGGCCGAAACGGGTTACAATCGTGACTATCAGCGCTATCCCTACGGGAGCTATTCGCGCGATCGCAATCTGATTTTCCCCGTCCGCCACCAAGACCAGCTCGACCTCCACCCCAAAGCTGCCATCAGCTATATTTGGAAAAACGACGGCGACACCCCCCACAACCAATTTTCAGGTGAAAGCGTCCAATTTGTCCATTCGGAAATTCAGAAACTCGGCGAACGGACGGTTCGCTTCGGCGGCGAAGAAGTTACCGCCATTTGGGATGAACAACTTCAAACCGTCATCGTCCAAGATGCCGGCGGGACGACCATTCCCAGTTCCCATGCTTTCGCCTTCGTCTATCCCGCCTTTATGGAAACTCCGGCGACGACTGGGGAAACGGAGTCTATCCGGCGACAGTAGACTGGGGGGGCGATCGTAGAATAGAATTGTAAATTGCGCGAGTTGACCTCATTTTTGGCGCTTCGCGCTTTCTTGCCGGCGATCGCGAATCGGAGTCCCGACAATTCAGAACTCCAATTAAACGTCCGAAATCGCTTTTCCTGTTGACTTCTTGCCTTTTGACTTTTGCCTCCCAAAATGATGGCTTCCAAAATTTTAATCGTAGAAGACGACGCGACTCTGGCTCAATTTCTCAAACAAGAATTGAGCTACGAAGGATATGATGTCAATGTCGAACAAGATGGAATGGCGGGAATGATGGCAATTCGGGAGAGCCATCCGGATTTGGTCATTCTCGACTGGATGCTTCCCCGCCTTTCCGGCATCGAAATTTGTCGCCGTCTGCGGGATAGTTATAACCGGATTCCGATCATTTTATTGACGGCAAAAGATGAGGTGAGCGATCGCGTTTCGGGATTGGATGCGGGGGCCGACGATTATATTATCAAACCCTTCAGTTTGGAGGAATTTTTGGCGCGGGTGCGGGCGAATATCCGGCGCACCCAAGAACCCGACCCGGATGTTTTGAAATTCGACGATTTGAGCCTCAACCGTTCCACCCGGGAAGTGTTTCGGGGAAATCGGGCGATCGAATTGACGGCGAAAGAATTCGACTTGCTCGAATATTTGATGCGCCACCCCCGGCAAGTCCTCACCCGCGACCAGATTTTGGAGAAGGTGTGGGGTTACGATTTTATGGGGGATTCTAATATTATCGAAGTTTATGTCCGTTATCTGCGCCTGAAGTTGGAAGCCGAAAATGAGTCGCGCCTGATTCAAACAGTCAGAAGTGTGGGTTATGTGATTCGGGAATAATTCGGGAAATGGTCTGTAGGGATTGTCTCAAAATAGGTTAATCTGATTCTTGTAGACGTTTGCGAACGCACAGGAGATAGGTTTGGAACGGACATTTATCGCCATCAAGCCGGATGGCGTCCAACGGGGACTCGTCGGCGAAATCATCAAACGCTTTGAAGCGAAAGGCTTTACCCTCGTCGGGCTCAAACTCGTACAAGTCACCCGCGAGCTCGCCGAAGCGCACTACGACGTTCACAAAGAACGCCCATTTTTCAACGGTCTGGTGGATTTCATCATCTCCAGCCCCCTGGTGGCGATGGTTTGGGAAGGCGAAGGGGTGATTGCTTCGGCTCGGAAACTCATCGGCGCCACCAACCCCCTCACCGCCGAACCGGGGACGATTCGGGGAGATTTCGGAGTCAGCGTTGGCCGCAACTTGATTCACGGTTCCGACGCTCCGGAAACGGCCCAAAAAGAGATCGCCCTCTGGTTTACCGATGAAGAATTGGTGAGTTGGGAAGCGAGTCTCAAGTCTTGGCTGGTGGAATAATTTCCAGTTTTTAAGAGATTAAAAAGACCGCTGGGGAATCCATTCCCCAGCTAATCGCTCAAATATTTCGAGATCATTGGGAAGTGTGTTTGGAGGGAGTAGGGAGTAGGAGAGGAGAAATATCATTTGCACCGGCTATTCACGATCGCTCCTCATCGGAAGGTTGCAAAATTTGTTGAATCTCTTCCAATGGTAAGCCCAAAAGTTGTGCGATCGCTTCCGGGCTATTTCCCAAATTTGCCAAACGTCGGGCAAAATTTATTCTTTCTTCTTGACGACCTTCTTGGCGACCTTCTTGGCGACCTTCCTGACGACCGTCGGCAAAGGCTTCTTGATAGAATCGGGTTTGTTTTAAATCGGTGAGTCCTAACATTTCGGCAATCTCCTCGCGACTGAGTTGGGGGAGTTTGTAAACGACGATGGTTTCGATGATGTCAATGATATCGCGTCGGATTGATTCTGGGGGGAGGGCTTGTTCGGCCCGTTCGATCAGGCGTCTGGCGGATTCTATGGCGGCAGATTCCGATTCGACCACCAATTTAATGATACCGACTCCCAAGCCGCTTTCACCTTCCAACTCGTCGAGGTAAATGCGAGTCACCCGGCCCGAGTTGAGGAGTTCCCGGAATTGGCGGGACTGTTTCCGTTCGATGCCGCGGTTGGGGTAGATGACGACGACTCGCCAGGGGTTGGGGGGTCGGTACTGTCGCAGGTAGAGGAATAGTTCGGCGAAGATGCGATAGTAGAGGTCGTCGTCGGGTTGAAATTGGACTTCGGCGAGGTAGAAGGGCTGGTCGCGATCTCCGGCCCTCGGGAGAAACAGTCCGTCGAGGCGGAAGGCGAGTTGTTTGACTTCGACGGAGGTGAATTGGTAGCGATCGCTTTCTTCCGGCGGACGGTTCAGCAGTTCAAAGAAGCTGCCGGGGTACTGTTGGAAAATGCGGTAGAAGAGACTGTCGGTTTTCACGGGGGGCGGGAAATTCTGAGGTTATTTTACCCGGATTTCCCGTCCCGCGCAACCGGGGGCGATCGCCCATTTTAATGCGACGATCTCAAACCCCGAATTCGGCTATTTTCTCGCTTCTTCCATTTCCCGCTGGGATTCTGCGGGGTGGGGTTGGATGGCGTTGGAAAGGTTGACGTTTTCGGTTTCCGGAATGGGGGTTCGCTCGGAAAATCCCCAGGTAAATAAAACCACGATCGCCACCACCAGCATCCATTCGGGGGGGACTAAACTGTGGTCGATGACGCGCAGCAAGAGTTTCAAACCGACCAATCCGACGGTGATATATCCGGCGGTTTCCAGGTGGGTGAATTCTTTCAACCAGCGGATGAACAGTCCCGCCATCAGGCGCAGGGTGATGATGCCCAGCGTGGCACCGGTGACGACCAGCCAGGTTTTTTCGGAGACGCCGATCGCGGCGGTGACGCTATCCAATGAAAAGGCGAGATCCGTCATGGCGATCGCCGGGATCACTTGCCAGAGGGAGGTGTTGTGGTGGTGGAGGAATCCCTCATCTTCCCCGTCTTCCGAGGTGGTAAAATATTGGAAAACCAACCACAATAAATACAGCGCCCCGAGTAGCTCGAACTGCCAAAATTGAATCACCCAGGTGGCGGTCAAAATCAGGCCGATCCGAAACACGAAGGCGATCGCCAAACCGATATTTAAAGCTTGGCGCTGGAGTTTGCCGTCGTCCAGAGTTTTAGAAATGGAAGCCAAAGCGATCGCATTGTCCGCCGACAAAACGGCCTCTAACGCCACCAAAACGACCAGCAGCAAAACGGTATCGAATCCGAGTCCTTGAGAAAAATCAAACACTTGCTCTAGCATGAACGGTCTACTACCCCGATTGATGTCAGTCTGGAATTGGATACCCGCCAATTTTCCCCCGGAGAGTCGGACGGCAAGCCGCGATCGCCAATGTGATGACGAAGGGGAGAATTATGAGAGCGCCACCCAGACTCAAGGCCCTCCCTGGGGTTTGGCGGTGAGAAGCCTTAAAATCTGCTTCAGTTATCTTAACGTAACTGGCCGGGGATCGGTGAGGGGAGCCGGAGAGAAATTTGGCGCGATCCCCCGAGATCGCCCTCCGACACCTGTCCCCCAGGTCCTAAGAAACCGCAACATTGTTTAAACTTATTACGAAACACTTCCCAAACGGGCCGATATAGCTGAAATTAGTGAACAATCGATGTCTACTTCAATGGAAGGAGTGTCCCAACCATGTCTTTAACCGATACCCAAGTGTTCGTGGCCCTGGCGATCGCGTTGATCCCCGGCATTTTGGCGTTCCGCCTTTCCACCGAACTTTACAAATAGAATCCTTTCGATTCTATGGGCCGTCTCCGCCGGAGGCGGCCCAAAAATTTGAATTAAAATTCAATGGCGGACTTTGCTCCGACAGAAAACCTGAAGAATACACACAAATGCGGCGATCGTGCAGTAGATTGGTTTGTATCGACTGGGTTTAACTGTCGGGGCATTTTCCATTGCGCTTCGGGTTAAAAGGTTCAGTTTAAGGTATTTTAAGCCTGAACGAAAAAACGCCGGTACGCATCGACCCTGCCGGAATGTCGCCTTGTTGCCCTTGGAAAACCTCATTTGAAGCTGAAAATCTACCGAGACGACGATCATGTACGCGATTCAACCTTCTCCTCCACCCAAGAAACCACAGCATCCCCGCCGTCGCTTGAGTCGTCGCTCTCAAGTTCGAGTGCGACCTCGCCCAAATCATCGGGCGATCGCATTGGAAACGACCGCCAAAATCTTGACAAATTTGGTGTTATCTGCTTGTGCGGTGTCGGCCCTGCTCCAAATTCTGCCCCACCAGCGGGCGGCGAATGAGAAATGGCGAGAAATTCAGGCGGAAGTGGATCAAACCCAGGCGCGAGTCGAGCGTCAGCAGGAAGAATTCAGCCGCTATTTCGACCCCCAACAGGCCCAAAGCATCATGCAAGAAAACGGGAATCGCATCGACCCCCGCCAGCGACAAATTGTTTGGTTGGATGACGGCCAGATGACGGCGGACGAGCTGGAATTGCCGCCGTCTTACTATGCGGAAGTGGAGGAGTGAAATGGACAATTGATAATTGATAATTGATAATTGACAATTGATAATTATCAATTGATTGTCCCCGACTCCCGACTCCCGATTCCCGACTCCCTCATTTATCCGGCTTCGGCGAGGACGGTCTGAGACAGGAGGACATCGATCGCCGCCTGGTATTGGAGATCGGCATCGGTGCCGAGTTGCGATCGCAGCAAGTGGTCGGCGGACACCACGCGATCGGGGACGATCCCGTGTTTGTTGATGTCGGTGTGGTTGGGTGTCTCGTACTTCGCCACCGTCACAGCCAACCCCGCGCCGTCGGATAAGTCGAACAGGGATTGGATCAACCCCTTCCCGAAGGTCTTTTCGCCGACGAGTAACGCCCTGCCGTTGTCCTGCAAGGCCCCGGCCAAAATTTCGCTGGCGCTGGCGCTGCCGCCGTTGACCAAAACCACCAGCGGGGCATCGGTGAGGGCCGATCCCGTGGCGTCGAAGCCGCCCAAAATGCCCTGGCGGTTCACTGTGTAGACGATCGCGCCCTCGTCGATCCAGAGGCGGGCGATTTCCACTCCGGCTTGCAGCAGTCCCCCCGGATTGTTCCGCAAATCGAGGAGGAAGGCCGTCGCCCCTTCATTTTGCAGGCTGACGATGGCGTGGGCGACTTCGGCGGTGGCGTTGGCGCTGAACTGGCGGAGGCGGATGTAGCCGACGGGGGGGCGGTCGGGGAAGGTCTGCAGTTGGGCGAACACCGGATTCAGGGTGATGCGATCGCGCAACAGTTTCAAATCCTCGATGATGTCGCTTTCCGCCGATTTCACCGTCAATACCACGGGGGTTCCCACCGTCCCCCTCATGCGGGCCGCG
Organism: Lyngbya sp. CCY1209; assembly: GCF_035615495.1. Lineage (GTDB taxonomy): Bacteria > Cyanobacteriota > Cyanobacteriia > Cyanobacteriales > Microcoleaceae > Limnospira. The sequence goes on from NZ_JAJENU010000576.1 coordinate 26,927, forward strand.
GCCTCATCCAAGGTGAGATCGGGGGTCGGAAATCCGTCGATTTTGAGGATGCGATCGCGGGGTTGGATGCCGGCGGCGTCGGCGGGGGAACCGTCCAGGGGAGTCACCACCATCAATTCCCCGTTGTCGGGATCTTTGGCAATTTGCAGGCCCACCCCCGTCAGTTCCCCGGAGGTACTCACCTGCAGGCTGCGATATTGTTCCGGCTTCAGCAACCGCGTGAAGGGGTCGTCGAGGCCGGCCAGCATCTCCTCGATCGCCTCGTAGGTTTCTTCCCGACTTTTGAGGGGTTTGCGGATCGCCTGTTCCCGCACGAACCACCAGTTTTGACCGTTAAATGTCTCGTCCAAATAGGCGCGGTTGACGATGCGCCAACTTTCGCTGAGAATTTTCTGTTCCTCCGTCAGCGCCCAGGCCGGGACGTGCCACAGTCCCCAAACCATCATCATCGGTAAAGCGATCGCCAGGGCAATCTGAACAACTCGTCTGTGCATGAATCTGAATTTTATCAATACTTTGCTGTTAACAATCCTCTCCGCCGCGATCGGCGCAGTGGGCAAATCCGTTCCTTAGATGGTGACACATTCGATGGGGAAGAGGCAGGGGAGGCGGAGGAGGCAGAGGGGGCGGAGGAGGCAAGTTAATATCAGATCCGTACAAACTCCCCAATCATCTGAATATGATTTTCGCTTGTAGGGGCGCAAGGTTTGCGCCCTCGGGAATTGATTCCCAAGCAGTCCGGATGTCCCACCCGTTGCTTCCTCCGCTTCCTCCGCCCCCCACACCCCAAGATCGCGTAAAATTTGGGCAATTCTATAGCTGTGGTGGAGGGACTCGAGATGAGTTGGACGGCTCCAAACAATCAAAATAAAGCGATCGCGCGGATGTCCCGGATTTCGGGGGTGCTGCTGGGGGGATATCTGATGTTGGCGGCTCCCGGTGTCCGGGCTCAACCCCGCTACGGGGTTTATGTGAATGGGGACAGTCCGATGCTGTTGGAAATCGTCCAGCAGGTGCAGCCCGGGGCGGTTTTTCAGGAATATGGCGATCGCGTCCTGATCGATGCCGGGATCTATTTCGATCGCGGCGACGCGGAAGAATTGGTCGAAGATCTCAGACTCCAAGGGATTCGGGCGAAAATTACCGATTTGAGAAATAGCGAAGATTTCGATAATCCCGTCGAAGCCAGTCCGTGGGTGGTATCCCCCAACCGGACAACCCGACCCGTGCCAAGCAATCTCAGACCGGGTTGGATTCCAGCTACCACCGATCTCGGACTCCATCAAGTTTACGTCAGTGCGGGGGTGACTTCGCTACAGGAGGTGCGGCGGGTATCGCCCAACGCCGAAATCTTCAACATCGGGGGACGGCGGGTGATTCAGGCGGGCAGTTTCGTGAATCGCTTCAACGCCGAATTGATGGCCGAACAGTTGTTTTTGCGGGGGATTCCGGCGGAAATCATCCATTCCCGGGCCGAACTGGAAATCTTCCTCGCCCTGGAACCGGGGCAACCGGTGCAACCGGGATTTCCCACCCCCCTGCCCGCCCGCCCGGGTTTCGATCTGGGACTCGGCGACACGGACAGCTATTTCGTGTTGATTCGCGGACAGACTTTCGATTTGCCGGTGATCGCGGAAACGGCGATCGCTCTGGGTGTCCCCCAAAATAGCATCACGATCCGGGATGATGTGGTCGATCCCCTGGTGGCGGTGGGTCCTTTTGCCGATCGCACCCTCGCCCGAGAATGGGAAAATTATCTTACGGATTCGGGCGTCGGGGGAACGCAAGTATATTTTGGGAAATAACGATTAGCAGCCATTTGACGATGATTTTGGGCACGCCCGACCGGACCGAACAGATTCAACAATTTGCCGTCACCGCCGAACAGATGCAGGCGATCGAAAGCCGCATTTTCGAGGCGGGGATGCCGGCCGCCTCGCTGATGGAAAAGGCCGCCGGACTCGTCGCTCGCCGGATTGTGGAAATTTTGTCCAGTCCGAGCGATCGCCCCGTGCGCGTTGTGGGGATTTTAGTGGGTCCGGGACACAACGGGGGAGATGCCCTGGTATTGGCGCGGGAGCTATTTTTTCAGGGTTATCGCGTCGTCCTGTTTTCCCCAATTTCCAAGCGCAAGGATCTCACCGATGCCCACGCCCAATATGTCGCCAGTTTGGGGATCGAGAGTGCGGAGGCGATCGCTTCTCTGGGACACTGCGATCTGATTGTTGACGGGATGTTCGGATTCGGGCAAACCCGCCCCATCGAGGGGGAACTGGCGGAGGTTATTGAAACCGTCAATAGTTGGAACCGCCCGGTTTTCAGCATTGACATTCCCTCCGGCATCCACACGGACACGGGGGAAGTCCTGGGAACGGCGATCCGGGCGACCCGCACCTTTTGTCTGGGGTTGTGGAAGCGGGCGTTTTTGCAGGATTCGGCTTTGGAGTGGGTCGGGTCGGCGGAGTTGGTTGATTTTGATATCCCGCTGCCGGACATTCACGCCGTTTTGGGGTCTTCTCCCCAGTGTCGGCGCATCACGCCGGGATTCGCGATCGCCCATCTGCCCATTCCCCGCCACCCCGCCACCCACAAGTACAAGCAGGGTCATTTATTGATAGTAGCCGGATCTAGCCGTTATACGGGGGCTGCGGTGCTGTGCGGGTTGGGGGCGCGGAGCAGCGGCGTGGGGATGCTCTCCATCGCCGTCCCGGAGTCGATCAAGCCCCTGCTGAGTGCCCAGTTGCCGGAGGCGCTGATAATTGGCTGTCCGGAAACCGAGGACGGTGCGATCGCGTCTCTTCCGGAGGAGTTGGATCTGAGTCGCTACGATGCGATCGCCTGCGGCCCGGGTCTGACGTCGGCGAGTTCGTCTCCCCTGGAGGCTATTTTGGGGTGCGATCGTCCGGTGGTGCTCGACGCCGACGGTTTGAACCAGTTGGCGCAGTTGGGGACGATTTCCACCCTGTCCGGGCGCCGGGCTCCGACCCTGCTCACCCCCCATCCTGGCGAGTTCAAGCGCCTGTTTCCCGATTTGGGCGATTTGGGCAATCGCATCGCCGTCACCCAGGAAGCGGCCCGCCTGAGCGGCGCTGTGGTGCTTTTGAAGGGCGCGAGGGTCTGCATCGCCACCCCGGAAACCGTCGCCGTGAACCCGGAGAGTACCCCCGCTTTGGCGAGGGGCGGCAGCGGGGACGTGCTGACGGGGCTGTTGGGAGGTTTGTTGGCGATCGGTGCATTGCGGGATTCTCCCCCCGAATTGACGGCCCAGATCGCCGTCTGGTGGCACGCCCGGGCCGGAATTCTGGCAGCCCGCGATCGCACTGAATTGGGGGTGGATGCGTTCACGCTGACCCAATATCTGACCTCAAAGGAACTATTCGATATTTCCTAAACAATTCGTTGTTGCCCTTGGGCGCTTCCGGGGCTAAAGCCCAACAACGAGTTTTTCAAAATCCTATTAATTTATAACACAAAAAGGAACCTATGGGAATGAAATTAAGAACGCTATATAACACGGTTTTAAAAGGACAACCCGTCCAGTCCCATCAGTTGAGTTCCCGGGATAAAATTCCCGTCTATGCCGAAAGCGAGTATAAAATTACGACTTACAAATCGGTGGGTTACGGACACCTCGAAATTTATTTCGTCCCACCCTGTCCGGGCCGGCGGGAAATTTGGTACGTCTTCGCCCCCCACGTCCAAATTTTGGGAGACGAAATCGCCCGGAGTCCCAGCCCCAAATTATCGTCCTCTTCGGGCGTATTGACCTGGAAATGGCCGATGAGGGGGACGAGTATGGGGTCCAGGACGGAGTTCGGCTACGCCCGGGGACGACTCCACGCGGGGGTTGATATCGGCGGTTATACGCCCGATGAGTGCTACGCCGCCAGCGAGGGGGTTGTGGAGTATGTTAAACATCATACCGGCGGGGCGGACGGTCGGGCGATTCACATCCGGCGATCGGACGGTTGGGAACATCGGTATTTGCATTTGCGATCGATTCGCGTTAACTTACATGATAGGGTTTCCCAAGGTCAATTGATCGCCATCCGGGGCGGTTCCGGATTTGGTTCTGAGGGCCGGGAAATTGACGGCGGCGGCTATTCGATCCACCTGCATTTCGAGATCCGAAAGCCGGACGGAACCCCCGTCGATCCGCGTTTATTTCTGCCCGATGACGGCAGCGTTCCAATTGTGGGATAGATCCCCCCCAGCCCCCCTTGGTAAGGGGGGAGAATTGGATTCAAAGTCCCCCTTTTTAAGGGGGATTTAGGGGGATCGAGTCTCAAAAAAAGTAACCGGGTGCGATCGCCGTCTGCCGCTGTTTGGGGTCGTATTTTAACAGGTATTCCCGGCCGATCGCGTCCTGTTCCCGCAGGGTTTTCACTTCCGCTTCGCCAATTTCGGTGTCCGTCGATAGCAAGATCATCTGATGGCTGGCGGCGGGAAAATAGCGTTCGATTAGGTTGTGGCGGTGGGAGGAGTCCAGGCGTCCGAGGGGGGTGTCGATCGCGATCGGAAGTTGGCGTCCGGACACCCTCGCGAGCCCCCACAAAAATGCGATCGCCAGCAGTTGTTTTTCCCCGGCGGAGAGGCGGTGTTTGGGCACGGGTTGCCCTTGGGGGTCGTATAAGGATAAACTGAAGTCTTGAGTCGCGATCGCCACCCGATGAACGAGATCGGATTTGTGGAGGAGATAGCGGAAACATTCGGTCACTTCGATTTCCAGTTTGTTCAGCTTTTTGAGGGTGAGACGTTCCCGAAATTGCACCAGGGTTTTTTGCACCCGTTCCGAGGTGTCGATGATGTGGTCGGCGTTTTTGCGATCGATGGTACTGCGGCTGTATTCGGAGAGTTCTTTTTTGGTTTTTTCGATAGTAATTTTACAGCGATCGCGCTTTTCCTTTGCCGCTTCGTAGGCGGTTTGTAGTTTTGCCAAATGACTGGCGGCATCGGTGACGGCTTGCAGCAGTTGTTCGTAAACTTCCGGCGGGGCGGCGACGGTTAATTGTCGTTCTTTTGCCGCGATCGCATCTTGGATTTGCTTCAATTCTTCCTGTTGCGATCGGGTTTGGGCGATCTGATTGGGAAGTTCCCGTTCCAACAAATTGCTGAGTTGGCTGAGGGTATCTTCATCCATATCCAGCCAAATTTCCGTCGGGTTTTCGGTTCCGTCGGGGCGGGTATCGGTTTCTAAAAATGTCCGCACCTGTTCCAAAGTGTTGCCCTTTATTTTCAGGGTTTCTAAATAATTTAATAACCGTTCGTCCCGTTCGACGATCACATCCCGGGCAATTTGAGTCCGCTTTTGTTGCAGTTCCTTTTCTCCCTGCATTTTCGCCCGTTCCAACAGGGGTTGAATCAAGCCGAGGGGGAGAGAACCCGCCGCCTGTTCCCGGAGGCGATCGCGCTGAGTTCTGGCTTTCTCCTGTTCGGCTTTCAATTGGGCTTCGATCTGCTCTTTTTCCTGGGCAACTTTGCCGCCTTCGGTGCGGAATTTATCCCGGGCTTCTTGCTGGCGAATGTGGGCTTTTTTCAGTTCCCCATCCAGCCGGATAACCTCGGCTTCTGCCACTTCAAATTCTTGGTTTTGTTTGTTCAGTTTCGCCTCAATTTCTTCCAATGTCGCCAACTCGGAAGCCTCCGCCAATTCCTTCCGCTTCCGGTTGACTAAAATCGTCAGATCCGCCGACAGCCGTTCCGCCAATTCCAACCCCAAAAGGGATTCGATCGCCTGGGTGACAATGGGGGGCGGCGCGTCGAGTTCCGCCAATTCTTTCACCTGTTCGCCGTCGAATAAAAAAAGATTGGAAATTCCCAGGGGAAAAAAGTCCTCGATCCGTTCGTCCCAGGTTTCGATCAAAGCGGAATCCGGCCAGTCATCGATCAAAACGCCAAGGGTATCTTTATTTTTGTTTTTTAGCGTGTCTGGCTTCCAACGCCGTTTGACGCGGAATTCCACTTGCATATTATTCAGAATATGCTCGAACAACAGTTCGACGCTGGTTTCTTCGTGGGGTTGGGTGTGTTTATTGATCGCCTGTTTCAGAAACTCAGAATAGGCGAGATTTCCCCGGGTGGAACACTGGGCGCGGGAACCGTACAACACCAGGCGAATGGCATCCATGAGGGTGGTTTTTCCGCCCCCGTTCATCCCCCCGCACAGAATAATCGGACTCACCGTTTCCCCGGCGGTTTGGGGCCGCAGGTTGATGACCTGTTTCCCGCGATAGGGGCCAAAATTTTCTAGGGTGAGTTCGAGAAAAATCACGGGGTTTTGGTGGTGTTCAGGTTGACATATTCATCATATCACAAATCCGGCAGTTTTGAATATTTTTTTGCCGGTTTGTCGGAGGGCGATTTTTAATTTAATGGCAGGCGGACGATCCCCCTAAATCCCCCTTGCCAAGGGGGACTTTGAGTCATTCTCCCCCCTTATTAAGGGGGGCCGGGGGGGATCTTCTATTTTCAAATAGTCGGACGATCCCCCTAAATCCCCCTTAATAAGGGGGACTTTGAGTCATTCTCCCCCCTTACAAAGGGGGGCCGGGGGGGATCTTCTATTTTTAAATAGTCGGACGATCCCCCTAAATCCCCCTTGCCAAGGGGGACTTTGAGTCATTCTCCCCCCTTACAAAGGGGGGCTGGGGGGGATTCTTCTATTTCCAAATGGTCGGACGATCCCCCTAAATCCCCCTTAAAAAGGGGGACTTTGAGTCATTCTCCCCCCTTATTAAGGGGGGCCGGGGGGGGATCTTCTATTTCCAAATCGTCGGACGATCCCCCTAAATCCCCCTTAAAAAGGGGGACTTTGAGTCATTCTCCCCCCTTACAAAGGGGGGCTGGGGGGGATCTTCTATTTCCAAATCATCGGAAAATCGCCCCTATTGTTTGGAGTTGAATTTCAGACTCGCCCAGGAGAGTTGTTGGTCGGGTTCCGGTTTTTCGCCGTTGACGATTTTTTTGATATCCTCAACTTTGCCGGATTGGGCAGCTTCTTTGAGGTTGCGTTCGTAGTGGGCATTTTGAATAGCTTCATTTTGCGATCGCGAACTGGTTTTAAAGCAGCGTTCGAGGGTGTCGTAAATCCCCGTCCGTCTCGCCATCGTTTTATATTGGCGTTCGGTGTCGAGTAGCCGCGTCACCAATTCCAAATACATGGGATCTCCGTCGCTGAGATCTTCCAAAATCTGCCATTCATCCGGCCCCAGCATGGCTTTTTCGCCGGTGTCTCGGGGATCTTTAAATTTTTCTCCGGTCACTTCTTGATAAATCCTGGGTAAACTGTCATCGAATTCGTGTTTTTCCTCCAACCAGATTCGGCGAATCTCGCTGAGTTCTTCCGGTTGAATTAACGTGATATCCCGCATTTCCGGCGGGGCAGTTTTGCGAACTTGGACTTGGGCTTCCAACACCCGCCGCAGCCAATGTTCCCGCCACTCTCTTTTGTAGGGTCCGGGGATGTGTTGAACGGAGGTTTGACCGTCTACGTTTCGTTCAAATAGTTGAACAGTTCCGAAGTTGCGACGGAAATCCCTTTTGTCGTGATCGTTTTTAACGTCTAATTCATTGCGAAGATCCAAAAGTGGCTGCATCCACTCTTTGGCTTCGTCATTTAAGATCATCGCCTCCATCGATTTATCTTTGCTGACCATCGTACAAACCCAGCAGCCAAATCGGGAATCTCCACAACTCGGAGTTGAGGTGTCGATAACCAAAGGACATTCATTATCTGCCGTTGCCCCTCGGTACATGGTAAACAAGTCTTTATTATCTTGTCCCCACGGATTTTCAAATTGCATCAGATACATCCAGACTTCATCCGTTCTCCAATCTTCGATTGGTAAGTAAATCAAACAGTTCGGACGATGGGGATTTGTATTCATGCGATCGCGTACTCGCCATTTTCTATGCTTGGCCATGTTAGTTGCCCGTTGTGTGCTTTCAGCTTTACGAGTACCCAAAACAAGAATAGCTTGACCATTATTTCTGATAGTTTCTCTAATGAAATAATCAGCAGGGTTGATTTTGAGACGTTCGGTACACCATCGAAATCTATTTCGAGGGGCTGGGTATCCCTTACCGATCAAGCAACACCAAAATGTATTTTTAATCGTCGGGTAAGTTAAATGGGTTGAGACGGGCATCCCTTGTTCCTTCGCAGCTTTGTTCATGTTTTTTAGGGATTTGCGAACCCAAGCAGAAACAATTGGATTTTCAACCAAAGTATCGTTGGTAAGGACATGAATTTTTCTGGTTCTTTTTTCAGGTGGTAATGAAGCAATGGAACTCCAAATGAGTTGGAGAACTGCCGTGCTATCTTTCCCTCCACTCCAACCTATAACTAAAGGAATCTGGTCGTCAAAGTATAGTTCTTGAATTTCAGCTTTCAGTATTTCCAGATCTTGCAAAAATTCTTCGACAGTTCGATTGTTGTCTTTTTTGGCTTGCATTTTATCATTCATGTTTTTATACCCTAAATATATTTTTACGATGCCATCTAATAGATTCTAGTTCCGGCCAGTATCGGTCTAAGGTAGGTAACAGTATTTTTTCTCCATTGAATTCCTTCATTGGTTTTGCAAAGGGAGAATCTTCTTGTAAATCTTGGGCGACAATAATTTTATAAGTATCGTCAATTGTAAACCAACCTCTATCGAGAGCCCAGTGATGATTTTTACACAGAGAAATTCCATTCCCAATTTGACTATCATAGAATTGTGCAAATGGTTTTATATGCGCCCCATCCACAATATTTTGATTTAGAGTTCGATTCACTCTTAATTGACAAAACGCACATCTGTACTCATAGATATGTATGACAGATTTACGGAAAAAAGCTTCTCGAATGATCGACTTTCTCATCGAAAACTTGGGATTTTTTTTTAAATCTGATGTTTCGTCTACATCGAGAACACTTTCTTCTTGTAAATTTTGATTTAATTTGAGTAAATCTTCCAATTCTTTCTGATTGTCAGCAAACCACACTGCTATCAGTTCATCGACCAATTCTTGTCTCGATTGGCGATCTTGAACCAAATCAAAAAGTTCATCATCTAAATAAGCGTGGTCAACATCATGTTTTAATTTGGGTATCGTTTGAGGTCTTCCACCCTCGTATTCAGCACTAAATTGAAGATGCCAAAACTTATACTTTCCATTTTTTAGATGAAAAAATGGAAGGGCGAAGTCACTTCCCTTAAAGTCAGTTTCCGACAAAATCGACCAATACTTCTGGAAAGTATGGATCAACTCATCAGAGATAAAAATTCGATTTTCTTGTATGATGCCTTGGGCAATTAAATCGATGACAGACAATAGTAGTATGGGTTGGTTGAGGTTGACTCCCTGTTTTTGATTTCGATGAACCTTGATGTTACTCAAGCCCTTGCAGTAATATTCAAGGTTCTTAGCCTGTCGTGCCTCCGACGAACTCATTTTTCCCTCCCTGCCAAAAATAAGACCCTTCCCCAGATCTGCCCGTTTACGATAGGATAACATATCGGGGACAAGTTTTTAAAAACCCCACTGATAGTTTAATCATACTATAATGAATCGTGCAACCGAACCCAACCCCGAGGACATCGCCCGACTGCTGACGCCCCTCCAGGAGGAGCCCGATCGCATCCTGGTGCAGCGAACCGCGATGGGAGTCAACCGGGCCTATCTCGGCGCCGTCAGCCTGGAATGGGCCGCGACCCGCATCCGCTATGCGTCCGCACTTCCACTGTTTGAACCCCACCGCGATCGCGAAACGGGAAACGTGGAACGGGGGGCCGAAACCATCGAGACGATCCTGCAACGGCCCCTGGACTGGTCGCGACAGGCAGTCCTCGTCCAATACCTGATGACCCACGATTGGGACCGCAAATTTCCGCCGCTGGTGGTGGTTTTGAGTCCCGAGTGGGTGGACGACCCCGAGGCGCCGGAGTGGGACGAAGACGGAAGGGCCACCCGTTCCGCCGCCGAATTTACGGCTTTGGACGCCCGACAACAATTCGGATTGCTGAATCTGTCCCCGGCGGTGTCGGTGTTCGCCTTGGACGGACAGCATCGCCTGATGGGAATTCAGGGGGTGAGGGAACTGGCAAAAACGGGGAAATTGCAGCCTTTCAGCAAGATTAAAAAGCCCCTCGGCGCTGAAATTGACTGGGACGATTTGGCGCCCGACGACCTGTCTCCCGAGGAGAAATTGGCAGAGTTGAACCGCGAAACGATCGGGGTGGAATTTATCCCGGCGGTGTTGCCCGGAGAAACCCGATCGCGGGCGCGAAAACGGGTGCGATCGCTGTTCGTCCACGTCAACCAAATGGGCGTAAAATTGAGCAAGGGACAGTTGGCAGCATTGGATGAAAATGACGGGTTTTCTATTGTATCCCGCCAGGTAGCGGTTCGCCATCCCCTGCTGAAAGATGAGGGCGATCGCAACCCCAGAATCAACTGGGACAGCGCGACCGTCGCCACCAAATCCACCGTATTGACCACATTGCAAGCCCTGCGAGATATGGCGGAGGGTTATCTGTCCCCCCACCCGATATTTAAGGGTTGGAAAGTGGGGAAACCTGGCCTAATTCCAGACCGCCCCGAGGAGGATGAATTGCGACGGGGAATCGATGAATTTATGCGGTTTTTCGACGGCTTGGCGGGGTTGCCAAGCTATCGCAAATTGCAGCAAGGTTTGGAAACTCCAGCGATGCGGCGGTTCGGGTTTGAACGCCCCCCGGGGGAGGGAAATATTTTGTTTCGTCCCATCGGGCAGGTGGCGATCGCCCAGGCGGTGGGAAAAGTGGTCTTTCTGCATCAAAAGTCCCCGGAAAGTGTGTGGGAAAAATTGGAAACCTTCGACGCAAAAGGTGGGTTTAGTGGGATGGAAGATCCCGCATCTCTCTGGTATGGCGTATTGTACGACCCCAACAAGCGGCGGGTGAGGGTTGCCGGCCGGAGTTTGGCAACGAACCTCCTGATTTACCTGTTGGGTGGCATCGAAGATCCGATGAGTCAGGCGATGTTGAGGCGAGATCTAGCGAATGCCCGAACCTTTGAAAATCGGGCGATTAATTTTGAGGGGCGGGTGGTGAAACCCAGACAAGTCGGGTTGCCCGATCCCCTAGACTAATAGCAGGTAAAATAATTCCCAAAAATCCGAGCTTTTCAAAGCCCCCAGAATTGGGGGTTTGGGGGTTGGGGGAAGCCCCCAGAATTGGAGGTTTGGGGGTTGGGGGAAGCCCCCAGAATTGGGGGTTTGGGGGCTGGGGGAAGCCCCCAGAATTGGGGGTTTGGGGGTTGGGGGAAGCCCCCAGAATTGGGGGTTTGGGGGCTAAATCCGAGATTTTCAAAGCCCCCAGAATTGGGGGTTTGGGGGCCAGACATTTTCATGTAAAATAGAGATAGTCTAAACATCTCGGTCCGTCATGAACGATATCAATCACAATGATTCAGAGTCCACGCCCAAAATCTCCCCGATCATCTTTCCCCTTTATGACCAATACGATAGTGATTATAATTGCTATCTGGGGTTGATTTTTCAGCAAGGAAAGCGGCGGATGATTCAAATCAATGTTCGCGCTCAGGATTTGATTACTTTTTTACAGGCTAAACCTTCTCATGGAAACGACCCGGACTCCGGGAAAAATCGTCCCGTCGTAAAAGGTCATGCGGCGGAAATTAAAGAGTATATTCTTCATCGCGTCAATAAAGATAAACCTTGGATTTTGGGGACGTTGACGGCTAATATCGATCCGGAAGATATCGAAATTATCGAATTGGGTCGGGGGATTTGTTTCGTGGCAATTCCCCTGGATAAAAAATTGGATATCACGGACGGACAGCATCGATATCAGGCGATCAAAGAATTAATGTTGAGCGATCGCGCCCCTTTAATTGCCAAAAACCATTTTCCAATTACCCTGGTTTTGGAGGCGAGTTTTAAGCAATGTCAGACCGATTTTCGAGATATGGCACAAACCCGACAACTTGACCAATCCTTACTCAATTCTTTTGGTGAATATTCCGGCACCATTGGCATCATGAAAAATTTAATTTCCAGCGTTTCCATGTTCGCCGGAAAAACGGAGCGGGTCAAAAAAACGCCCTCGACGAAACACAAGTTAATTTATACGAATGTTTATATCGTCAATTTGGTCAGTTTTGCATTTACCGGAAATCCCGATAGCGTCCTGGAAGACTACGACGTTGACATGGCATCCCACGAACTCGGTCAATGCCTGAATCAGTTTTTCTCGGAATGTCCGATAACTCAATATATCGCCAATCGCAGCGTCGATGAATTGACCGTCGATGATATTGCCAATTTCAAGGAAAAATCGTTGCTGCCTTGGCGGGTCGGGTTGGAAATTCTGGGGCGGTTACTGTATTTGACTTATGATAAAGAACGACACGAATTCGATCGCGATCGCATCTCCAAACTCTCCCAACTGGACTGGTCGAGAGAAAGTCACCTGTGGAAAAATAATGTCGTCACCATCGACCCCAACCCCAAAAATCCCAACAAGCCTTATAAAATTTCGATGGGGGCGAGCAATGTCAGGATTGCAGTTCAGACAGTCAAAGCCCATCTGGGTTGGATGTAGCCGATAAAATGCCTGTCGGGTGGGGGATTTCGGTCATTTTGCTGTCAACAACTTCGCAATTTGTCACCCAACTCCACAAAAATCGATTGACGAATCAATTGATACAATTGCTATAGTGGGGTGATATGATACCCCCCACCCCGAAAAACCAAAAATGCCCGATCGCACTCCAGTAGCCATTATCTTCGACTTCGACGGAACCTTGGCGGACACCCTCGATGTCATCGTCGCCATCACCAACGAGCTCGCCGAGGAATTCGGATATCCCGCCACCGATATCGAGGATTTGGCGGACGTGCAAAATATGAGTTCCCGGGAAATTATCAGCCAATCCGGCATTTCGATCTTCAAACTCCCCAAATTGCTGCGGCGGATTCGAGAAGAATTGGAGGACAACCTATCCGCGATCGGCCTATTTCCGGGAGTTAGGAAAGCCCTCTTGGATTTGAGATATGAGGGATACAAACTTTATATCGTCACCTCCAACACCCAAGGAAATGTCGAATATCTTTTGAAACAAGAGGGGGTTCTGGAACTGTTCCACGGGATTTATTCCGGATCGACTTTATTCGGCAAACATCGCATCATCAACCGGCTGATCAAACGCGAAAAACTCGACAGAAAGCGGGCGATTTACATCGGAGACGAAACGCGAGATATCGACGCGGCGAAGAAAGCCAAAATCAAGAGCGTCGCCGTCACCTGGGGTTTCAATTCCATCGATGCCCTCGTCAAACACCGCCCCGATCGCATCCTGCAAGCCCCAGAAGAAATGTCCGTCGTCGCCCTCACCTTTCTCCAGTTTCTCTAACCCTCCGATTCCCGATTTAACCCCATCAAAACCGCCTGCTGGCTGACATTCTTATAAACGGTATCCAAATACTGCATCACCACATCCGCCGCCGTCGCCGATCGCCCCCCTTCTTTCGATACTGCCGTCGCCAGCGGAATCGGTCCCAAAACGTCCAAAACCGTCTCGCTTCCCGGCGGCGGAGAAATCACCACCAAAGACGGTTCCAACTGTTGATTATACTCCCAATAACCCGCCACAGACGGCGGATCGAAATCAATTTTTTGAGTCGTTATTTCTTCAGTTTCTGCGACTTTTTCCCCCTCTCCCGACCCCCTCAACTGTCGCAATTTTGCTATTATATCATCCTTCATCCGCCCCCGCAATTGAAACAACACAAACGGATCTTCACTGAAGCGATCGCCCAACATATAATACACCGCCCCGATATGCTTACAAGGATTCGCCTTATCCGGACAGCTACACTGAGAATGCACCTCATCCAAATTAAACGGAAACAGCCGCAACCCATTCTGTGCAAAAACATCCTCAATATTCTGCGGCATTTCCCCCGCCAACAACTTCGCCGAAAATATCGCCCGCTGCGATAGCGTCTCGATCACATATCCCCACTCCTCATCCCCAAAAACATCCAACCACAACGCCACCTCATAAGGCTGCGGCTGCGTCCCCTGAACCTTCGCCAAAACCCGGCGATCGCTAAACTCAATACTCAAAACATTACCCTGTCTAGCATAATTCCTCGCCCGTTCCAACCGCTTCTTAAACCGATAGCGATTCAAAATATCCAACCACTGCTGCGTCCACCATTCCCGATCCGTTTCACTATTGTAATTAACCATAATTTCAACTCACCAATAATCTCCTCAATCGCCGGAGGGCGAATGCCATTCGCCCCTACAATCCCATCAATCCCCCCCACCCCAATCCCCCACAAAATTAAAATCTGTGAAATCTGCGTAATCTGCGGATTTTTATTCCTCCTCAATCACCGCACTCCGATCCAAAATCAACAAATTCCGCAACTGCTCCGTATCCATCTCCGTCAGCCAATCCTCCCCAGAACCAACCACCTGTTCCGCCAACGCCTGCTTACTTTCAATCAAATCGTGAATTTTCTCTTCCAACGTCCCCGTACAAACAAACTTATGCACCTGCACATTGCGAGTTTGTCCAATCCTAAAAACGCGATCCGTCGCCTGATTTTCCACCGCCGGATTCCACCAGCGATCGAAATGAAACACATGATTTGCCCGGGTCAAATTCAGACCCACACCGCCCGCCTTCAATGATAATATCATGATCGGCGGCCCCTGCGGATCTTGCTGGAAGCGATCGACCATTTCCTCCCGCTGTGCTTTGCGAGTCCCCCCGTAAAGAAACAGAACTTCTCGATTTAACTGCTTCTCCAAATAGGGTTTCAGCAGCTTTCCCCACTCCGCAAATTGGGTAAAAATCAGAGCGCGATCGCCCTCCGATAAAACCTCATCCAACATTTCGTTGAGTCGCTGCAATTTCCCCGACTGCTGGGGCGGCAAACTCTCTTTTTTACCTTTCCCCTTAGATTTCGCCCCCAACAATAGCGGGTGGTTGCACACCTGTTTCAGCTTCACCAACAAACCCAAAATCATCCCCCGTCGCTGAATTCCCGTGGCGGACTCGATTTCCGATAAAGATGTATCCACCAATTTTTGATACAAACTCGCCTGTTCCACCGCCAAAGAACAAAACACGGTATTTTCCTGTTTTTCCGGTAAATCTTGGATGATATCTTTGTCAGTTTTCAAACGCCGCAAAATGAACGGCTGGACGAGCGATCGCAACGTTTGCAAAGACTCCGTATCCCCGTACTTTTCGATGGGAATGGCAAATCGGCGGTTAAAAAACACCTTCTGTCCCAAATATCCCGGATTCAAAAATTCCAATATCGACCACAATTCCGACAGGCGATTTTCCACCGGAGTCCCCGTCAGGGCGATCTTAAAATCCGCCTCCAACATCCGCACGGTTTTGGACTGTTTAGCCTCGGGATTTTTGATATTTTGAGCCTCATCCAAAACCACCCCCTGCCAGTTGACGCTTTGCAATTCTTTCTCGTCCCGGAACGTCAAGGCGTAGCTGGTAATCACCAAATTTTTATCCTTAACAACCTTGGGGAAATTTTTCCCCTTCGATCGCTTGTCGCCGTGGTGGACGAGGGTGGCTAGAGTCGGCCCAAACCGCTTCACTTCCCGCTCCCAATTGCCCAAAACCGAAGTCGGACAAACCAATAAAACCGGGCGTTCCAAGATTTTTTGTTCCTGTAAATGCAGCAAAAAAGCGATGAATTCGATGGTTTTTCCCAAACCCATGTCGTCCGCCAGACAGGCGCCCAACCCCCACTGTTCTAAAAATGATAACCAACCCGAACCTCTGGCTTGGTAGGGGCGCAATTCCCCCCGAAATGTTTTGGGAGTTGCGATCGCTTTAATGGAGCGATTGTCCGTCAACGCATCCAACAACTCCTGCAATTTTCCCCCCGCTTCAAAATTAACCACCGGCAGCCGTTCCACCGTCTGGGTGTCCCCCGTCGCCAGCCGCAGGGCATCTTCCAAAGATAGAGTCATCTGGTCTTTTCGGGTGGCAAAAAAAGCCTGGGCGGCTTTCACGTCGCGATCGCGCAATTCCACCCACTCGCCATTAATTTCCACCAGGGGACTTTCTCGGGCGACGAGGCGATCGAATTCCGCCTTAGAAATCCTCTGTCCGCCGATGGAAAGTTCCCACTTGAAATTCAACAAACTTTTCAACCCCATCCGCCCGTTCGACTTGCCCTTGGGGGCCGTGGCGCGGATACTCAACCCCAGGCGACTCGCCCAGCCCTCCCGGTTCGTCAGTCCCGGCGGCAAAATCACCCCCAAACCGCTGTCAGTGAACCGCCAAGCCACGCGGGTGATAAATTCGTAGGCCTGCTGGGAAGTGAGGGTGCAGACCCGGGGGCGGGCCTCCTGCAAGCTGGATTCGATCGCCGGGTAGAGTTTCGAGGCCAGTCCCAGCCCCCCCAACAGCGTCTCCTGGGGATTGCGGACCGTCCGCCCCTCCCAGGTGAAGCGTTCCACCGGATGATTCCAGACGGTTTCGGCATCCACCACACAATCGGAATCGTCCATCGCCTGCAGGCCGTATTCCAACCGCCAGGTTTTGGTTTTGCCCCCGGGGGGTTTGAGGGAGAATCCGGCGCGAAATTGGGTCAGATCTGCGAGGGACTGTTGCAGGGGCGAGGTCCAACTCTCCAGGCTGGCGCGGAGCCCTTCCCGGTCGGAATTGGAGGCCTCCACCCCGGCGGCATCCCCGGCCAAACCCCGCAGCCACCCTTCCACGGCGGGTTGCAAAAGGGCCGTGTTGGCGAGGGCCTTCCGTTCCACTTCCCGGGCCACCGGGCGGATTTGGGTATCGACGATTTCGCCGAGGACCTCCAGCAGCAACTCCCGGGCGGGGGCGGGTCGGGGGATGCAGGGGCCGTTCGACCGAAATTCGGTTTCGAGTCCGTACATCCGGCAGGCGGCGGGCATTTGGCGGGCGAATTGCAGCAGTCGGGCGCGGTCTGTGGCGCTGTCGAGGAGGGGTCGCCAGCGGGCGATATTATTTTCCGTCAAAACGGGCAAAAATTTCCGTCGGGCGAGGAGATCGAGGGCCCAGCGGGCGACGTGGGACCAAAATCGCAGGTCGGCCCCCAGCCAGTCCGGATCGATCGCCCCCAAGGGCAGGGATTGAAAGAGCTCAAAGGCTTCGAGGGGGGCAAGGCGGAATGCTTCGATTTTCCAGGGGTAGAGGCAGACGTCGCCATCTTCCGGGGCCGTGGCGGAGTGCAGAGGCGAGATCTCCCCCGTCTCCGGGTTCCATTGGGTGGGTGCGGCGATCGCTTCTGTAACCGGTTCGGCGGAAGATAATGTCAGGTCCGACTGGCCGAACGCCGGCCAATCCAACAGTTCGTCCCGGCCCATAACGAAGGGGTGGGGGGCAATTTCCCCGACCTTCAGACGGTCGCCGGGGGCGAGTCGGCGCCAGGTTTCCCCCCAAATCAAAACATAATTTTCTGGGGGTTGAATCCGCCAGGTTCCGTGTAAAATTGCCATCCGAATTAATCCTGTGCACTCCCAATTGGGTCGATCGGTCGAGATCGGTTCGGCCGGAGAGTTGAGTTGATCGACCGATCGATTGACATCAAAAAATTGCGCTCACTGCGGCGATCGACGGCTTTATTGTAAGTTATCATATCTGTTGGCGGGCGATCGCGGCCGTTTGTCTCGGCGGAAATAAACGGTCAGATTTCCCCCCGATCGCGATCGCGTTTCCCAAAAATCCGCTTTTCCCAACTCTCAGATGATACCCCCACCCGGGCGATCAGACAGCCAATCGATGAGGTGGCGATCGCTCGAGCCGAAATGGAGGAGCGACTTCCGGGGCGAAAATTCCCGACTTTCTCAGGAATGCGATCGTCGCCGGACTCCGCGTTGAAAGTTTCAAGAAATGATCTAAAATAGATGCCAATATCTAAGAGCCGACCCCTAACTGCTGGAAAAACACCCGATCGCCCCAATTGTTTGTAAATCTTGCAAACGGCGGACATCCGGGTTTCAGGATTGAGTCTGACCGACAGTTAGCCCGACATCAACCTTGAAAATGCCAATTGTGTCAAGATGATGGGGGATGTCACGAGAGCTCGGGGGGGGTGCGGACACTTCTCGACCCAGGTCAACAACGGGGGTTCCGATCGCCGACGACGGAATTGAGAAGTATGGAACCGACCCCGGGCGCACGACGACCGCACGAGTGGGAACCTGGGATGGCTCCCCCGTTTCGGGTCAGGTGCTCCGATGGCGAAAATGTGAGAATTTGTGGTAGAAGGAAGACAGAATACATGGAAGAGATTGAAAAGTCAATATCCTTTGATGGACGGGATATTCGGCTGAAGATAGGTTTACTAGCGCCTCAGGCGGGTGGAGCCGTCTTGATCGAATCGGGAGATACGTCAGTTCTCGTCACCGCAACCCGTGCCGAAGGAAGACCGGGAATTGATTTTCTCCCCCTGTTGGTGGACTACGAAGAGCGACTGTACGCCGGGGGGCGCATTCCCGGCGGATTTTTGCGTCGGGAGGGCCGTCCGCCCGACCGCGTCACCCTGACGAGTCGTCTGATTGACCGCCCCCTGCGTCCGTTGATTCCCCAGTGGATTCGGGACGACATCCAGATCGTGGCCACCACCCTATCGATGGACGAGCAGGTGCCGCCGGATGTCTTAGCCGTGACGGGCGCCTCCGTGTCGGTGTTGCTGGCTCGGATTCCGTTCTACGGGCCGATGGCCGGGGTGCGCGTCGGGCTGGTGGGAGACGATTTTATCATCAATCCCACCTACAAAGAAATCCGCAACGGCGACTTGGATCTGGTCGTCGCCGGGTCCCCCGATGGGGTGGTGATGGTGGAAGCCGGGGCGAACCAATTGCCCGAACACGACGTCATCGAGGCGATCGACTTCGGCTATGAGGCGGTTCTAGACCTGATCAAAGCCCAGAAGGAAATTATTGCCGAATTGGGAATCGAACAGGCGGTGGAAGAACCGCTGCCGGAAGACCCGACCCTGATCGAGTTCATCCGCGAACGGGTGGCGGAACCGGTGAAACAGGTTTTGTCCCAGTTCGAGTTGAGCAAGGTAGAGCGAGATACGGCCCTCGACGCCATCAAAGAAGAACACGTCGTCAGCGCGATCGCCGAAAAACCCGAAGACGACCCCCTGCAACTGTTTACCGCCGAAAACCCCAAGGCGGTGGGGACGATCTTCAAGGACATCACCAAACAACTGATGCGCCAGCAAATCGTCGAAGAAGGCGTGCGGGTGGACGGCCGGAAGTTAGACCAGGTGCGCCCCGTCTCCTGCCGGGTGGGCTTCCTGCCCAAGCGCGTCCACGGCAGTGGCCTGTTCAACCGCGGCCTCACCCAGGTGCTCTCCATCGCGACGTTGGGAACCCCCGGCGACGCCCAGGATCTCGACGACCTGCACCCCCAGGACGAAAAGCGCTATATGCACCACTACAATTTCCCCCCCTACTCCGTCGGGGAAACTAAACCGATGCGATCGCCCGGTCGTCGGGAAATCGGCCACGGCGCCTTAGCAGAACGGGCCCTGCTGCCCGTGTTGCCCAGCCGGGAACAGTTCCCCTATGTGATCCGCATCGTGTCCGAGGTGCTCTCCTCCAACGGCTCCACCTCGATGGGCTCGGTCTGCGGTTCCACCCTCGCCCTCATGGACGCCGGCGTCCCGATCGCCAAACCCGTCAGCGGCGCGGCGATGGGCCTGATCCGGGAAGGAGAAGAGGTCCGCATCCTCACCGATATCCAGGGCATCGAAGACTTTTTGGGCGACATGGACTTCAAGGTGGCGGGTACGGATACGGGCATCACCGCCCTGCAGATGGACATGAAAATCACCGGCCTGCCCCTGAAAGTGGTCGCCGACGCCATCGGCCAGGCCAAACCGGCGCGGCTGCACATCCTCGAAAAAATGCTCGAGGTGATCAGCAAGCCCCAGCCCGACCTGTCCCCCTACGCCCCCCGCCTGCTAACCCTCAAGATCGACCCCGACCTGATCGGGCTGGTGATCGGCCCGGGTGGCAAAACAATCAAGGGGATCACCGAGGAAACCGGCGTCAAGATCGACATCGACGATGACGGGACCGTGACGATCGCCTCCACGGACAGCGAAAAAGCGGCCCGTGCCTACCAGATCGTCCAGGGCATGACCCGCAAGCTCAACGCCGGCGACGTCTACGCGGGCCGGGTGACGCGGATCATTCCCATCGGCGCCTTCGTGGAAGTCCTGCCCGGTAAAGAGGGGATGATCCACATCTCCCAACTGGCGGACTACCGGGTGCCGCGGGTGGAAGACGAAGTGGCGATCGGGGACGAGGTGATCGTCAAGGTGCGGGAAATTGACAGCAAAGGCCGCATCAATTTGACCCGCCTCAACATCCACCCCGACGAGGCCGCTGCCGCCCGAGCCGCCGCCAACGGACCGATTCCGTAACGTCGGGAGTCGGGGAAGAAAACCAATTGAGAATTGAGAATTATCAATTCTCAATTCTTCCCTAGAAATCCGACTCGAAGGCCCCGATGTCGATGACATCGTTGACGA
The DNA here is from genome assembly GCF_035615495.1 of Lyngbya sp. CCY1209. Lineage (GTDB taxonomy): Bacteria > Cyanobacteriota > Cyanobacteriia > Cyanobacteriales > Microcoleaceae > Limnospira. The sequence goes on from NZ_JAJENU010000576.1 coordinate 47,496, forward strand.
TGCGGGGGAATCCCGGCCCGCGCTGGTCGAATTCTCCCGGATCGATAAAGGGGTCGCCGAAGGAGCCGTTGCCGGCGTTGATGGCCGGGGAGCCTTCCAACAGGGCGATCGTCGGGGTCAGCCCGCCGTTGTCCTGCAGCGGACCGATCAGGGCGTTGATGGGTTCCTCCGCAGTTCCTACAATGTCGCCGTTGACTCCGTCGGTCAAACCCGCCGCACCGCTGCCGTCCCCGATCAAATTACTGCCACCACTGTTGAACGCGAATTCCGCCGCCGCCGACGCATCGGGGGCGTTGCCGTTTTCGCCCACCGTATTTTGGGCGATCAGGACATCCCTCAAGTTGGCAGTTCCGCCGATGTTGCGGATGCCCCCGCCGTTGGTGATGGCACTGTTATTGGCGATCGTGCTGCTGGTGACGGTGAGGTTAGCGACGGAGTTGAAGATTCCCCCCCCGATTTCCGCGCTGTTGCCAGTAATGGTGCTGTTGGTGACGTTGACGCTCCCATCGATGACAATGATGCCGCCACCGTTGACCCCCAGGTTGTCCGCGATCGCGCTGTTGACGACGTTCAGGGTGCCGGAGTTGGCGATCGCACCCCCGTTGTTGGCTTCGTTGTCCCGGAGGACGCTGTTTTCAACCGTCACGTTACTGTTTGTAGACGTGATGTTCATCGCCCCCCCCCGACTGCCGGAGGTGGTTCCCCCCTCGGTTTCGAGGTCGGTTCCGGGCGCCAAACCGTTGGTCAGGGTCAACCCCTCGATGACGATCGTCCCGCCGTTGACGGTGAAGATGCGGAATTCCTCGGTGGCATCCGCGCCTCGTCGAATCGTCAAATTGCCGGCTCCGGGGCCGTCGATGAAAATGTCGCTGTCGAGATTCGGCAGGGCCCCCACCAGGTCGAGGGTACCCGAGAGCGCCTCGCCCTCGAAGGTGATGCGATCGGAACCGGCCAAACTCTCGGCGTTGGCGATCGCCTGCCGCAAAGACCCCTCGCCCCGGGCGAAGTAGGCCGTTTCGCCGGTGTCCGTCGTATCCGTCAACCGCGTCACCGCCGTATCATTAGCCAAGATGGTCAGGGTCGCCTGGTTGAGGTCCGGATCGACGGTGTAATTCCCCGCAGCCAAACGGAAGCTCAAGGATTCGTCCGCTTCCGCCTGGGAGTCGTCGAGGGGGACCAACTGGACATCGACGCTGGTGCGATCGGCCGGGATCGTGACCGTCGCCGTCGAGCCGTCCGTGGGAATCACGGTGTCACCGACTTGCAGTTGGTAGTCATCCAAGGAAATACGGTTGCCCGAGAGGGTCAAATTGACCGTTAGATTGCCGAACGTATCCGGGGCGCGGTTGATCCGGATCGCCGCGCTGCTGCCTTCCGTGACGACCGGCGGCGTCTGGTTGTAATCGATGGTCGGCTCGATAGCCTCAGCCGTAATCGCCTCCAGCGTCACCGTCTCCACGTCGTCATTGAGAATCGTCAACTCCGTCGTCGGGTTCAGCGTTCCCGCCGCCCCCTCCATCCGCTCCTGTCCGTTCACGATTTCCCTAAAATTGGTGAGGCTCAGTTCCAGGGTTTCGTCACCTTCCACCAAGGTATTTCCGAGGAGCTCCACCGGGACCCTCTGGCTGGTTTCCCCGATGCCGAACTGGATCGGAATCGGACCGTCCGTAAAATCGCTGCCGGCGGTCGCCGAAATTCCCGTCAAAATGACATTTAACGACGATTCGATGGTCACGTCCCCCGATCGCAGCAGTTCGACGACGTTGACGGTGTTGGTGTCGTCTCCCTCCTCCACCGCGTAGGCCGGTTCGGCGAAATTGTACGTCGGGGGCGAGTCGTTGTCCAAGATCTGCAAAGTAGCCGTGGCGGTCGTGCCACCCTGTCCCGCCGGCTCGAAGTTGTCAAAAGAGAGGGCGATCGTCTCGGTGGGTTCCGCCGTTTCGTCGTCAACAATTTCGATCAGCGCGGTCTGGACGGTTTCTCCCGGGGCAAAGTTCACGGTCACTCGCGTCTCCACCACATCCTCTCCCGGCTCCGCCTGCAAGACCACATCGACGGACGAAGCCTCCGAGGTGTTGCCGCCCCGGGTCACGGTCACGACGTCGCTGATACCCGCCGCCTCGCTCACCGTGAAAGAATTTTCGGTGAAGTCGTAGGTGGGGATGCTGTCGTCGTCGAGAATCGACAATTGGGCCGTGGGATTGATTTCTCCGACGAGCTGACCGTCTTCGGGAACCAGGGACAGATTCACGGTCCGGGTCGATGCGTCAACTTCGGTATTGCCAAAAATGGTGATGGGGACGGTTTGGGAAACCTGGTCGGCCTCGAAATTGAGGGTGGTTGACGACGGCTCAAAATCCTCTCCCAGAACCGCACTGCGGCCCCTCAACTCGACCGTCACGAACGAGGGTTCGGAAATTCTTCCGCTTCGCTCGACCGTCACCACATTGGTGACATTCGTTGCGCTCCCCTCGAGGGTCGTAAATAGATTGCTGCCGAAGTTGTAGGTTAGCGTCCCGTCGTCGTCATTGATCGTCAGGGTGGCTTCCGGGTTCGTCAGGCCGGATTGCCCCCCCTCGATTTCCCCCACGGCGGTATCGATGAAAAAGTTGTCGAAAGATAAACGGGCCGTTTCCGCCGGTTCCTCGTCTTCGTCAGGGATCAGTTCCACCGTCACCACCGCCTCAGTTTGGCCGACCTCGAACCGGACGGGAGTCGGCACGGGGGTGGGGACGTAATCCTCGTTCGGAGTCGCCGTCAGCGGCGTGATGACCACATCGACCCGGGATTCGATCTCCGTATCGAAAGAGCGCTCGATGGTAATCTCGGCCGTCCGCGGTTCGTCGGGATTGCCTTCAAAAACGGTGAAGTTAGTTTGAGTGAAATCGTAGGCCGGGGGATCGGGGGGCGGGTCGTCGTCGGCGATCGTTCCCGTGGCTGTCGAGGCATCGGGATTGGCGGTATACAGGTATCCCGAGGCATCGAGCTCGAGCTCGACGGTGCGATCGAGCTCGAAGACATCGTTGGCCACGGGAGTCACCTCAATTTGAGTCGTGGCTTTCGTGGCGTCGAACACGACGATCCCCCGTTCGCCGTCGAAGGTGGCGGCCCCGCCGACCGTGTAATCCGACCCGAAAACGGCACCGTCTGCTGTCTCGACGACGGAAAAATCCACGGCCAGGGGGACGCCGATGGAACCGGCGGTTCGGGTGAAGGTGTAAACCAAACTCTCGCCGCTATCTTCTTCCACGATGTCGGGGGAGACGGACACGGAGATCGTGGAATTCGATGGCGCCGTGCCGGAAAAATCGACGTCCGGCAGCGGCGGCGGGGGTGGGGGTTCCGGCGGCGGCGATTCGTCGTCCTCGATATTGATTAAAAATTGATTTTGTTCCCCGATGGTGGCGCCCCCGGTCGGGTCAGCCAGGGCCAACGTCACCGATCGCGCCCCCTGAAATGCGTCGTTGTCCGCCAGGGGAACCGTGACGAATTTGAACGTTTCAAAGGGTTCAAACACCACCGGGACATCGGCGACGATATCTTCGCTGTCCCCGGCCAGGACCAGTTGGACCCCCACCGCGTCCAGGGGGGAACCGGTGCGGACGAGGGGAACCTGCAAGAGCGAATTTTCATCGACGTCGGTTCCTTCTTCCCCAAATTCCAGGACGGCCGTGATCGTGCCGATGCTCCGGGTGAAGTTGGCGCTGCTGAGGCTGGTGCGATCCGTCGCTTCTACGAGGACTAGTTGCTCTCCCGTCTGGCGATCGCGGATCAGGGTGTCGTTTCCCTGCTGCACGAATTCCAAATCGGCAAATTCCAGGTCGTCGGCTAACCCGATCAGGTCGAAGCCGGAGCGAAAGTCGGTGATGATATCGGCCCGGCCCCCGTTCAAACCCAAACCGATGACAAATAAATCGGCCCCCGCACCCCCCGTCAACGTGTTGAGTCCGAAACCGGTATAAAGGATATCGTTGTCGCGATCGCCGAAGAGTTGGTCGTCTCCGGAGCCGTTGAAGAGGGTGTCGGCTCCCCGGCCGCCGTAGAGGGTGTCGCCTCCGGGGCCGCCCCGAATGGCATCGTCTCCTTCGTTCCCGAGCTGGAAGTCGTCCCCTTCGCCCCCGTCGAGGGTATCATTTCCCAATTCGCCGAACAGGGTGTCATTTCCCCCGGAGCCTTCGAGACTGTCATCGTCTCGACCCCCCAACAGAAAGTCATTGTCGCCATCTCCAAACAGAGAGTCATTCCCAATAAACCCCAACAGCGTATCGTCTGCTTCCAAACCTTGAATCTGGTCGGGTTCCGAGGTTCCAAATAGTGTATCCGGGCCAGAAGTACCGATGATGTTTGCCATTTAAGGACACCTTCCTTGATGAATCACTGGTCGTCGTCTCTAACACTGAGCCTGAGCCACTCTCAAAAAAACGGGAAAAGAACACTTCACCCAGACCCCCGTCCGCGCAATCGGAGCCAACCCCGATAAAATTTGGCATTTTGTCGATTTTCGGGGTTGTCCGGCAGTTCGGCCATTCTAAGTTGACTTCAGTTTACCCAGAAAATTTGGGGGTCAAACAGGACCCCGGCGTTTCGATTCGAGTTCCTCGCCGTCGGGTCCAATGTCGGCGCCGGACACCCGCCGTTAAAATGTAAAGGATTGTAACCGAACGGGTCGCGAAGATTAAAGATCATTACGAGGATGGCTGAGAGCTTTGACGTGCATGATACCTTCTATACGTGATTTGGAACACCTTAGATTGAGAGACGAGAACACTGTGAACTTAAATATGGACAGATACCCCGCTTGTTCCCTCCGTCAGGATGTCAGCGAATATGTGGCCGACCTGCAGCTCCACATGACGTTACAAGCTCGCAACTTGGTTCCGCCACTGACCCAGGCCAAGGACAGCCGCGAGCAGTTGCTCCAGCAAACTCAAGCTTATTTTGAAAAGATTGCCTCTCGGCAGGCCAGTTGAGGAACCGAAAAAAGTCGGGAATCGGGAATCGGTCGGCCCCCGGGAAGTCGCCGACGGCTCCGGCCACTGGCTCGGGTTGTCGGCATCCGTTCCTTAGATCCCCATTTCCTGACCGTCGGATCTCAGCAAAATCAGAGAATGGTTCCCAAACTGCTGGCGACCTATTCCCATGTCGCCGACCCGCAGATTTGGGTGAATTGGCACCGCACGCCCCGGGGGCTAGACCAGCGGACTCAGCTCAGATTAACCGAAAAAAAAGCCATACAAATTAACATCAAAGTTGGCGAGACTCGCGACGATGAAATGGTGTCGGCGATCGCGGCTGGCTTGAAACCCCTCGCCCTTGTCGGGCGAGGCCGGAAACCGATGTTTGTATCAATCTTATCGAATGCGATCGAGCGCCCGCATCCCCCCCCAGCGTTCCACGATTTTGTCATCGTAATCGTCGGCGATTTCCAACACCGCATTCACCGACGCCTCCAGTTCCACTTTGTCGCAGGTCGAGCCGACGATGGTATGCTCGAACAAGACATCGCCCTGCTCGTCGATGCCGAAGGCACCGAATCTCATGTTGCTATTTTCTCGGAGCAGAAACCGCATCAAGTCTGGGGTGAGTTCCGTCCCCGTGACGACGTAGGACCGGGTATTGATGATGGCGTCATCTTTCCCCCAGGGGAAGACAAACACCTCCACCAGGGCCGACCCCATGAACAGGGCTAGTCCCGGGACATCCTGTCTGGCGCAGGGAAATTTGCCGTAGAGTTCCCGCATCCAGGTGATCACTTTCTCGTAGCAGGCTTCCTGCATGACGGTCTGGAATTGCATATCCGTATCTCCCATTCGAGTGTTTTTCCCGTTGTACCATCTCCGGGGTGACGCCCAGGTGAATTTGTATCATTTCTCAACTTCTCCGGGGCGTGCGGCCCGGAGAAGCGGGTAGAATTCTCGGTGATTTCCCCCGAAGTCGTATCGAACGATGGCTACCATCAATTTAGAACAGTGGAGAGATGCGATCGAGCAAGTGCTGCGGAATTATGCGGCGATTCCTTATTCTTACACTCAAGTCGAAAAGGAAACGGTTTTCGATCGCCGGCAAGATCCCTATCTGATTCTGATCGTCGGTTGGGAAGGGCATCGCTACGAACACGGCTGCACGATTCACATCGATATGATCGGCGATAAAGTCTGGATTCGGCGGGAGGGAACCGAAGACGGAATCCCATTGGATTGGGAAAATGCGTGCATTCCCAAAGAGCATATTGTCTGGGGTTTCAAGCCGCCCGAAGTCCGCCCTTTTACCGGATATGCGATCGCTTGATTTTGACTTTTGAATGGGTGACTTTTGACTTCAGACGACGATCGCCCCGGGCCGATCGCGCAATTTCAACTCCACCCTCGGGGGGCTCTCCCGGTAGACGATCGCGCCGCCGCAGCCCTCGGCCGGCCCCTGAAAAAACAGGCGCTCCCCGTCCGCGGCCCCCACCAGCACGTTTCCGATCCGCACCCGGGCACCGCGGCCGTCCACTTCAATTTTCAACGTCTTCAACGTCTGCAAATCGGCGATCTCCACCCACAGCCGGTCCTCCCGCCGGACGACCCGCACCTCCACCGCGTCGATGCGGAAACTGTAGGAATTGCCGTCCCGACTCAGGGGCACCACCGGAACGCCGGGGGGCAATCCCCGCAGCCTAGCGGTTTCCCGCCCCGGGGAATCCGCCTCGGGCGATCGCTCCACCCGGGGCAAATCGGCCGGCAACGCCGCCACGCGGATGCCCCAAGCCCTCGCCCGGCGCTCAATTTCCCGGTGAATTTCCGGCCCCCGAGTCGGTTCGACCTTCATGGCATACTGCTGCTGCTTGATTTTATTGACCATCCAGCGCTCCCGGGCGAACCGCCGCAAATGGGGGTCATTTGACCCCACGAACCGCTCGTAAAATCGCAGCGTCCGCACCAAATCCCCGATTTTCTCCAAAACGACCCCCACCTCGGGGACGGCGAGATAGTCAGCCCAGTCGGGGCGAGACAGGATGCGGTCGAGCAGCGTCATGTAGCGGGAGCGGGACTCGCGCACCTGTTCCGGGGTCAAATTCGATCGCGCCAGTTGCCGGATCAAATCGAACTGCAGCACCTTCATCTCCGACTTGGGACAGCGCTCCAAGGCCGCGATCGCCTCCCCCCACTGCCGGCTCCTCGCCAAATATTCCACCCAATCCCGGTGCCGGTTCTGTCGCTCCAGAACCCGCCCCACGCATTCCCCATACTTCAACCACTGGGGGGTAACGGGACGTCCGGCCCGGTCCCACTCGGCGACGATGCGATCGCAATTTCCGGCCCGCTCCAAATAGGGCAACCCCTCCGGAAACTCCAACAACTCCGCCACCGCCAGATTATAATCGCGACGGTCCGTCGCCCCACAATCCTGCCAACAGCGCACCGCCCGCCGCAGGTTTTGCGCCCGATAGAAACACTCCCCCGCCACCTCCAAGAGCCCCTCATATTTCGCCTCATCGAGCCCTTCGAGGACTTCCCCCAACCGCCGCCACTCTCCCCGCGATAACTGCTTTTCGCCCAAAATCCGCTTCACCTGGGCCGCGTACTCCTTCACCGCCGCTTTCCAAGGTTTGGACAGCCGATTCTCCCTGGGGCGATTTTCCGCCAAAGCCTCCTCCAGAAACCCGGTCAATTGCCAGGTCTCCTCCGCCGTCTTGGTGGGGGCGGCCATGAACTCCACCAGGGGGCGTTCCCCGCCCCGACGCCCGGGAAATTGCCGGCACCAGTCCTGCAACGCCTGCCAACAGCACCCCTGCCAGAAACAATCCCAGGCCTCGTCCTCCCGGAGACGCCGCAAAAAGATCAATCCGGCCTCCAGGAAGCGGCGGTCGAACCGCAGCGCCCAGGCCTCGCACAAATCCGCCTCTTCGAGCTTTCCGAGTTCCCGATAAAACTGTTGCGCCCGTCGCAGGGAAACGGCATCTTTCTGGCTGCGCCCATTTTCCTCAAATTCCTTCGCCTGGGATTCCCGGTTGTCGAGGTCCAGGTCGCCGAGATTTTCGCCCCACCCGACGCCGCCGATGTAACCCTCCCAAAGGGGGCGATTTTCCACCCGTTCCAACCACCGTCGCAACTCGGGACTCTCGCTGTTTTCCGCCGCAATTGTGGCGTACTGCCAGAGCAGTTGGTCTCCGGCCTCTGTATCGACGACGACGAGATCGGACATTCCCCGGCTGGCGGCGACGTACAACTTGTTGAAAAAATACTCCAATTCCAACGGGTGTTCCTCGCTCACCCCCCAGCAATCCCAGAGCGATCGCCCGAACTCTCGGGCAAATTGTTCCCCGAATTTGTACAAAATAACCAAGGGAAATTCCAACCCCTTCGCCTGGATGGCGCTCAGGACGTTCTTGGGGGGATGTTCTTCCGAGGCATCGGGGAAAAGCGGTGCCAAAAACTCGTCATTTTTGATGTATTCCAACTCCCCGCCCGCCTCGCAGGGAACGATAAAAATGGGGGATTTTTCGACGTGGCGTTCCAGGGCTTCCGGGGAAAAGTTGCGCCGGCCAAAGATAAATTTTTGGGGATGGCGGGAGTCGATAATCGGCCGCCACGCTTCCTGGGGTTTCAATTTGGGAATGTGGAAGAGCAGGTGCCGCCACAGGTGAATGAGGTTCGTCATTTTGACGATCGCCGGACTGGAGCGGTAGTTGGATTCCAACTCGTAAAACGACATCCCCAAATTGAGTTGCCGGTCCGGGTCGAGGCTGGAGATCACCTGGTCGAAAAAGGTCGCCTTCACGCTCTCCCAGCGGAACCCAGTCGGGTTGAGGGTCTGAAACGGGTCGCCGGCGAAGGCGAAGGGCAAGCTGGGGACGGGGGGGTACAAATCGCACTCGGAAAATAGGGACAATTGCACGATCAGCAGCAATTCCAGTTTGGTGAAATCCTGCGCCTCGTCGCAAAAAATCGCCGTGTATTTGGGCAGGTCGTGTCCCTTGACTTCCAAAACCCGCCGGATCAGATCTTGGTCGTCCCAGTGGCCGTTTCGGGTCAGTTGGCGGTACCAGGGCCAGACCTGTTTGTAGATGCTGGAAAACACCTCGTGGGAGATGGTCTGTTCCCGGCGGGGGACTTCTTGGTAATCGTCGGGGGTCATGTACCCGTCATCCTGGCCGGAGAGACTGTAACCCTTGATAAAGGTGCGGATGATGTGCCAGCAGAGTTCCGGGGAGTGGCGGTTGTGGCGGCGGGAACAGTGGCGGCGGAAGTCGTAGAATGAGATGTGGCGATCGCTCTCGAAGCGGTCGCTTTCTTCGGGGGGGAGGAGGTGAATTAAAAACTCTTGGAAGGATTGGAAGCAGGGGTCGAGCGGCGGCAATTTTGACCCGCCGTTGGGGTCCCCGTCGATCAGGAATCGGTGGTGATTGGTGAGGAGTTTTTCCACCCCCTCCCGGGCCCGGGCGAGGAGGCGTTCGTTGTAGGTCAAAAACAGCGGACCTAAAACGGTATCCTGTTGCTGTCGGGCGTAGGTTTTCCGGTAGCGATCGCAGTAGTCCGCGAACAGATACACCAACATCGTCGATTTTCCACTCCCCGCCCGGCCGTTGATGAACAGGGGCAGGGAAGCGTCTTCGACGTCGGGGCTCGAAAGTTCGTGGAGGATTTTTTCTTCTTCGACGGACAGGGCTAAATTGATCCCGGATTCCCGCTCGACTTCCAGCCAAATTTCGGGTTCGACGACCAAATAATCCGGGTAGGCGCGGCGCGTATAACGGGACAGAATATCGAAGGTGACGGGTGAGGAAAAAATGCAGTGAGTCCCATCGGTTGTCACAACATTCGTGAGTCGGAGGACTTCTTCTAAGGCGGCATCCGTCGGGTGTTCGGCGAAACTGGCGAGCAAGAAAACCACGCCCCGGCTGGTGCGGTCGGCGGTTTCGAGGGCGCTATAAAAGACGGAATAATGGCTTTTTTGACTCAGGTAAAGGTTCGGCCAAGGTGCGGGCCGGGCCGGGGCTTCCCCTTCCACGATCCCGACGACGATTTCATAATAAGTTTGCCAGTAGTCGCGGACGTCTGGGCGCTGAAATTGTTTGACCCAAACTTCGCTCTCGCAGATGATGCGATCGGCGGTATTTCTCGCCCAGGTGGGCCGCTGCAGCCAACTGTGATAGCGGTCGGGGAGAAATGGTTGGCGGAACGGCTGCCGCTGTTTTTCCTGCTGGGCCCGGATACTCTTTTCCAGGTCGGCATCGCCCACCAAAACGTCCAAATACTGGCGGCCGTACTCTTCCGGGTTGCGGAGAAAGGCTTCGTATTCTTTGCCTCCCCGGGTGAAAACGTCGAGCAAACACAGCACCCGCTCGTCCTGAAATCGGACGATTTTCCCCAGCAGTCTCAGGTTTCTCACGGGCCGCTTCAGGTAGGGGTAATTCCACTCGAACAGGGCTTTGACGGCGGTGGTGCCCTGATTCCGGATTGCCACCAACAATTCTGCGACCTGGCCTTGAATGCCGTGCTGTTTCGCCTGTCCGTCAAACCTGGGGGTGGTATAGATGTACATAGATGTTCGCGATTTGCTCTGAACCCGGGGGCTGAGATTCACCTATTGCTATTGTGCGGCATGGCGACCCCGGTCAACAAATCTGGCGGGGGGAGGAAGGGGGAAAATGCCCGATTTTCCCCCCCGACGACCTCGCCTTCACTGTTGCCCCTTTTGGGCGATCTCCAGGGCGTAGCGGGCGACCGCGAGGCATCCGCGGGCCTGTTCGACGGCGGAGAGATCCTCCCAGCCGGCCGACTGCCGCTTGGCCCGGGTCGATTCCGCCCCCCCGTTTTCCTTTCCCCGCATGGCGTGGGCCATCGGGCGGGCGAGGACTTGCAAATCCTCCTCGTCCCACTGGGGCAGAATTGGGCGCACGCAAAATACCAGGCGGTCCGCCAGGGATGCGCTTTGGGCGGAGAGATCTCGGGTCAGGTCCGCGGCGGCCCTCGAGAGCCGGTGTAAGATGTCCTCGGGGATGCGATCGCGGAAGCGTTCCCGCAGGGATTCGTGCAGGGAAACCGCCGGCCAGAGCCGTTCGACGCGATCGAAGAAAGTTCGAGATCTGCGGGGGAGGTCGTCAGAGCCTAAACAGTTTGAGAGAGAAAAGTCGGCTTCGGCTGCCTCAAAATAAGCGTCCGATTCGGGCTGTTCCGGGTTCCAGGGGTAGGCTGTCTCGTCGGAGTCCAGCAAAACCTCCAAGAAGTCCGACTCCGCCTGAGATTGGGGAAATTGAGAATTCGTCATCGATCCGTTCCTTTGTCGGTCATCAAAAATGGGCTCAAGGCCAGTGTAAGTATGGGGTCATCTTCAATTTAAGTTCCTCACCTCGCCCAATTCAGTCAATGGCGTAACTGAAAAGAAGGGGGAAAATTCCGAGAAGTCAAAAACCGGCGGATGACCGCCTCGTTGCCTCACCCCCATAGCTACAGCCCCCGTCTCGGGGATTCCGCAAGCGACAATTTCAAGGGGCGGGGGGCGGCGTTTCGATGACAAATTCCAAAACCTGACCCTGAGAACTGCCAAATTTTAACCGGGTTCCCGATCGCAGGGCAACTTCTTGGTGATGAACCCGCTGCCAATCTTGGCGGTCGAAGACGAGGGTACCGTAGCGGGAAAAATCCCGCAGAAAGTAGGTCGGTTCCTCCCGGGTTTCCGGGTCGCCGTTGCGGCAGAAAATCTCGGCGTGCCGGCTCGAAACCCACCGTTCCTGAAGTACGATATCGTTCTCTTCCCCCCGTCCGACCCGCACCATGCCCCCTTCCACCGGCCACATTTGGGGGGGCAGATCGGGGGCGTGGAGCCGCAGCCGGGCCCGGGGGACGGCGTATCCCAGCCCGGTGGGGGAGTTGGCCGGCAGTTCCGTGCGGATCTCGTCGGCCGGTTCGATCAGTTGGCCGTCGAATTCCGGGTGCATATAGAGTACCGGCAGGGTCCAGGCGGGTTGGTTGAATTTGAACAGGGCTAACAAATGCTGGCGGGCGAGGGCGACGGCGCGATCGATGGGCATCCGGGCCGAGAGGGCGCGGGCGAACACTTGGATGAAGCTGAGGGCTTCCTCGTCGGTGATGGAGTCCCGCATCCCCAACACGGCGGGGACGCCGTGGTGGATCAGAACTTTTGCCAAGCTGCTGCCGGGGACGGCCTGGTAGGGGACTTCGGAGGTCTGTTCCCGGGCGGGTTGGGCGCTCCAGCAGGCGTTGAAGACGGCGAGGGTGATGCCGCAGCGCACCAGGACTTGGGCGAGTTCCGTGCCGTTGATCGCCGTGTCGGCCTGCAAAAAGAGCTGGCCGCCGTCGGGGGCGGGGATGCCGTGTCCGCCGTAGAAGAGGACGTTGTAGGGGGTTTGGCCGGATTCCCGGCGGCTTTCGAGTTCGGCGATCAGTTCGGCGACGCTGGGCCGGATCAGGGTGTTGACGAAGCAGGGCACGCGGTCGTCCCGCCCGGTGTCGGAGGACGGGGGGGTTCCAGCCAGCACCCGGGTTAGTTCTGCGGCTTCCCCCTCCAGTTCCAGCAGGGGGAAATGGTCGGGGAGGAATTCGATCGCCGTCCCCGTCGGTTGGGAGGGGGGGACTTCGTTGTGTCCGAGGACGAGGAGGATGTTGAGGGATTCGGCGACTTGGCGCGCGCTGAGGGGATTGACGTCGCAGGTGGTGCGGCTGAACAGCAGCCGCTGGTTGAGGGAAATGGCGGGTTGGCCCGGTTGCGGCTGCATGATTTCCCAGGGCAGGGGGATTAGGTCGGCGTCTCGCACGTCCAACCGCACGCGCAGGGGGCTTTCTTGTCCGAGGGCGATGCCCTGGGACCGGTGGAAGCTATTTTGGATCGGACCTTGAAACAGCCACTGCCACAGGTGGATGCCCAGGTGTTGCATCAGGCGGCTGCTGTAGCTGGGTTTGGGGTCTAGGTCGGGGGAGGCGGGCGGCAGGGTGAGTTGGGCGGCGGCATCGCTGAGGGAAGGGGACGCGCTTTCCGGGGAAAACATTTCCAACCAGGCCTGCCAGAGTTGCGAGAGGGATTCCGGCAAGATGCAGTCGTGGTGGACGTAGCCGCTCGGAAGGGGAGAATCAACCACCCAGGTGGCAAAGTGGTTGGCTTCGGGGGGGTTCAGACGGGCGATCGCGAGACTTAGGGACGGACTCTCAGATGGCATTCAAATCGGGTGAATAGCAGATCGGGGAAGGGTTGATTCTGGATGGGACTTCGATGACATCATTCAGTGTATCGCGTTTTGACGGAATGGCGGTCGGCCGGACGCACTCCGCCCGATCGCATCCTTTTTTTTCGGTTATCGGCCGCCCGGTGCGGGCGACAATTTTTAAGCCTTCGTCGCCGGGGATCCGTAACTGTCGTTATATTGTTTGAAATAGTCGAGATCGCAGAGGATTATAGATCGGGACGTTTTTGGACGGACTCGGCGATGATGACTCCATCTTTTTGCCGGTCGAATTGCGATCGCCCTTCCCCTCGCGTTCAAATGAACCGTTCTCGAACTCTCAAAATGCGATCGATTTCGCTGCGAGTGCGATCGGCGGAACCCGGTTTCTCAATTTTCATGAGAATTTGACGTCCGAACGGTCTCGCGATCGCTTAAAATCTTAACAGATTTTTCGACAAAATCTTGGAATCGCTCCAAAATCAAGCGATTCGGGCTCCATTCGGAACCCGTTTGTCCCACCACCATTCGTCTTGAAATCTGATAAGGAGTCCACCTGCATGAATCCCGAGATTTTGCGCGGCCAGAGTTTTCCCCTGGGTGCGACTGTTTACCGCGATGGCGTCAACTTTTGCGTCTTCTCCAAAACCTGTGCGGCCCTGGAGTTGCTGTTTTTTGACGAACCCGATGCCGCTGAACCCTCCCGCGTCATCCCCTTTGACCCCCAGTGGAACAAAACCTTCTACTACTGGCACATTTTCATCCGGGGACTCAAAGCCGGACAAATCTACGGATACCGCGCCTACGGGATGTTCGAGCCGGAAATGGGCTATCGCTTCGACAAAGAAAAAATCCTCCTCGACCCCTACGCCAAAGCCGTCGTCAACACCGAAAATTACAGCCGCCAAGCCGCCTCCACTCGCGGTGACAACTGCGCCAAAGCCTTAAAAGCGGTGGTGGTCGATCCCACGGTTTACGACTGGGAAGAAGATAAACCCCTGGAAATCCCCTACTCGGAAACCGTCATTTACGAACTTCACGTCGGCGGTTTCACCCGCAATTCCAACTCCGGCCTTCCCCCCGCAAAACGGGGAACCTACGCCGGATTGATCGAAAAAATTCCCTATTTAAAAGACCTGGGAATTACGGCGGTGGAATTGATGCCGGTTCACCAGTTTGACGAACAGGATGCCGTTCCCCCCCGGAAGAATTATTGGGGTTATAGCACGATTTCCTTTTTTGCCCCCCACTGTCAATACAGTTTTCGGAAAGACCCCCTCGGGCCAGTTGATGAATTTCGGGATATGGTGAAAGCTTTTCACCGGGCGGGAATTGAAGTGATTTTAGATGTCGTTTTCAACCACACCGCCGAGGGCAACGAAAAGGGGCCGACCCTCTCATTTCGGGGCCTCGACAACCCGATGTATTATATGCTCGAAGACGACAATCCCGCCTATTACAGCAACTACAGCGGCTGCGGCAATACGATCAAAGCCAACCACGAAATTGCCGGCCAGATGATTATCGACAGTCTCCGCTACTGGGTTTCGGAGATGCACGTCGATGGATTTAGATTCGATTTGGCTTCCATTTTTTCCCGCGATCGCGACGGAAAACCGATGGAACACGCCCCGATTTTATGGATTATTAAATCGGACCCGGTGCTGGCGGGGGCGAAACTGATCGCCGAAGCCTGGGATGCCGGTGGACTTTATGAAGTGGGATCTTTTGCGGGCGATCGCTTTACCGAATGGAACGGACAATATCGCGACGATGTCCGCAGTTTTATCAAGAGCGATCCGAAACAAGTCGAACGTCTCGCCTATCGAATTATGGGCAGTCCCGACATCTACCCCAAACCCGATCGCGAACCCCATTGCAGCATCAATTTTATCGCCTGCCACGATGGTTTCACCATCAACGATCTGGTCTCCTACAATGAGAAACACAACGAAGCCAACGGCGAAAATAACCGGGACGGACACAACGACAATCGCAGTTGGAATTGCGGCTATGAAGGCCCCACCAATGATGCCTACGTCGAAGCCCTGCGGAACCAACAGATCAAAAACTTTTGGACCGTTTTACTCGTTTCCCAAGGGACGCCGATGTTCCTGATGGGGGACGAAGTGCGGCGGAGTCAGCGGGGAAATAATAATGCCTACTGCCAAGATAATGAGTTGGGTTGGTTCGACTGGAGTGACATCAGCCAACACGCCGATTTATTGCGGTTCGTCAAAAACTTGATCCGCCTCACCCAAAAACTGCATATTTTCCGCATCGAAAGCATCTTGGTGATGGACTCCAAAAGTCACTTGCCGAATATCACCTGGCACGGCGTCCGCCTCCACCATCCCGACTGGGCCGACTACTCCCGCACCATCGCCTTCAGCCTCCGCCACCCACAGCACGACGAATACCTTCATATCATGCTCAACGCCTACTGGAAACCCCTGCTATTTGAACTGCCCCCCCTCCCCAAAAACAAACGGTGGCATCGCATCGTTGATACCGCCCTGGCTGTCCCCAATGATTTCTGCAACGAGAAAACCGCCCCCTCCGTCCCCGGAAATTATTACCGAGTTTTGGGGCGATCGTCTGTCATGTTGATGGCAAAACCGTATTAGAAGGGTGTGGGGTGTAGGGTGTAGGGTGTAGGGGATGGGGAATGGGGAATGGGAAAAAAGAGAAAATTCTGACTCCTGACTTCTCACTCCTCGACTCGGGGGGAATCTACAATCTCAAATCAGGGCGCAAGACGCAGCGCCCCTACAATCCCGACACCCGACACCCCAATTATTGTAAAATTAGCAGCAAATCATTCGACGCAAAATTGATATGTCCGATCGCCAAAAACTGTACGAAGGCAAAGCTAAAATTATCTATCCCACCGACGATCCCGAGGTGTTGCTGGCCTACTACAAAGATGATGCCACGGCTTTCAACGCCCAGAAACGGGGGACAATTAAAGGAAAAGGGGAAATCAACTGCACCCTTTCGGCCCATTTGTTCCGACTTCTGGAGTCCAAGGGGATTCCCACCCACTATATCGACACTCCGGCCCCCGACCAGATGCGGGTGAAGCGGGTGCAGATCGTCCCCGTGGAAGTGATCGTCCGCAATATCGCGGCGGGGAGTTTGTGCAAGCAGACGGGAATTCCGACGGGGACGGTGTTGGAACCGACGCTGGTGGAATTTTGCTACAAAAATGATGAGTTGGGCGACCCCCTGCTGACCCGCGATCGCCTATTGTTGATGAAGTTGGCGACTCCTGAACAACTCGAGGCGATCGAAACCTTCAGCCGCCAAATTGATGCCATCCTGACCGAATTCTTCGGCGAGTGCGGCATCACCCTGGTCGATTTCAAGCTGGAATTCGGCATCACCACCGACGGACAGTTGGTGCTGGCCGACGAGATCAGCCCCGACACCTGCCGCCTCTGGGACCAGTCCGAAACCGATCCTAACCGCCGCGTCATGGATAAAGACCGCTTCCGCCACGATCTGGGAAACGTGGAAAACGCTTACGAGCAAGTCTTGGCGAGGGTCGTCGCCCGTTTGGGTTGAAGGGATTGCCACAATCTTGTGAGACAATGCCACAGAATGCGGTAAAATTTCACAGTTTGTCAGGTGTCAGGTGTCCGAAAATCGGGGAACCCGTCGGCGATCCCCGCTTCAGGCCGTGACCGATGACGGATGGCTGATTATTTGGTGTGTGGATGTCCAATAGTGTGAACGACATACGCTTCTCTCCTTTCTTTGTGGCGTGTTTTGCCGCCTCGGCAACGTTTGGATTGGCTAATTCGGCGAGGGGTGAAACATCTGCACTCCCCCCGACGGAATATCAAGAACCGTCGGGAGGGTTTGAAGGACACCCAGATTTTCAGAAGTCCAAAGCGATCGCCGATGGGACTCTCGCTAGTTTGTGGGAAGCGAAAATCGCCCCGGGGGAAGCGCGATCGCCCTTATTTGATGTCAAACAAAACGAGAGTTTGGCTTTCAATAAACCCTCTCCAACCCCCACAGAAGAGGTGCGATCGCCCTTATTTGATGTCAAACAAAACGAGAGTTTGGCTTTTAATAAACCCTCTCCAATCCCCACAGAAGAGGTGCGATCGCCCTTATTTGATGTCAAACAAAACGAGAGTTTGGCGCTCAACAAACCGCCCCACACCCCAACGACATCCCACACCCAAAAAGAACCCGAATGGGCCGTCCGCCTTTTAGAATCGATCCACTTCGAGCTGGCGATGGCAAATACCTTGGAGCTGGCCCAGGATGCTGTCGATCCCACCGAAGACGTACCGCCCCCCGAGCCCACCTTTGAACCCCCTTCCACCACGCCCCCGTCACCCGCACCCGCCCAAGCCGAACCGGAGGTATTGATCGCCGAAGTCGCCGTGGCGGGGACGGATAATCCGGAATTGGTGGATGTGGTTTATAATGCGATCGCGATCGAACCCGGACGCACCGCCACCCGTACCCAACTCCAGCAAGACATCAACGCCATTTTCGCCACGGGTTTTTTCCGCAACGTGCGGGCCGTTCCCGAAGACACGCCTTTGGGGGTGCGAGTCACGTTCGAGGTGGAACCCAACCCCCCCTTACAAGCGATCGTCGTGGAAGGGGAGCAGGTTCTCCCACCAGAAATTATTGACGAAAGTTTCGCCGATCAACTCGGCGATATTATCAATCTCAACCGTATCGAAGAGGGCATTGAGGCGATCGAAGCCTGGTATCAGGAAAATGGCTACGTCCTCGCCCAGATCATCGATGCGCCCGACGTCACCACCGATGGCATCGTCACCCTGGAAGTCGCCGAAGGGGTGATCGAGGATATCCAAGTGCGGTTTCTGAATGAAGACGGGGACGCGGTAGACGCCGACGGCAACCCCATCGAAGGCCGCACCCGCGACTTTATCATCACCCGGGAAATCGAACTCCAGCCCGGGGATGTCTTCAACCAACAAACCGCCCAGGACGACCTAGCCCGGGTGTTCGGACTGGGGATTTTTGACGACGTGCGACTGCAACTCGAACCGGGGGACGACAATCCCCGCCGAGCCACCATGATCGTCAACGTCATCGAGCGCAGCACCGGTTCCCTCGCCTTCGGGGGCGGGATCAGTTCCGCGACGGGTTTATTCGGAACCCTGAGTTATCGGGAAACGAACCTGGGGGGCAACAACCACCAGTTGGCTGCAGAGGTGCAGGTCGGGGAACGGGTGCTGCTGGTGGATTTGAGCTTCACCGACCCCTGGATCGCGGGGGACCCCTACCGCACCTCCTACACCGTGAATGCCTTCCGGCGGCAGGGCATTTCTGTGATTTTTGAAGAGGGGGATGAGGACGTGCGCCTCCCCAATGACGATCGCCCCCGAGTGGTGCGGACGGGGGGCGGCATCAGCTTCACCCGTCCCTTGGCGGAAAATCCGTTCGTGCGGCCCGACTGGATCGGTTCTTTGGGTTTTCAATATCAGCGGGTGGAAGTGACGGACGCTGACGGTGATATCACCCCCCGGGACGACAAGGGCAAACTGCTTACAGCCAGCGAGGACGGCGAGGACGATTTATTTACGTTCCAGTTCGGACTGGCCCGCGATCGGCGCAACAATCCCCGGGTTCCCACCTCCGGCTACGCCTTCCGGGTGGGGACGGAACAGGCGGTCCCCCTCGGTTCCGGGAGTTTATTTTTCAACCGGGTTAGGGGCAGTTACAGCCACTATTTCCCGGTCAGCATCCTGGATTTCGTCCCCGACGCCCCCCAAGCCCTGGCGCTCAATTTCCAAGCTGGGACAATTATCGGCGAATTCCCCCCCTACGAAGCATTCCCCCTCGGGGGAGCGAATACCGTCCGCGGCTGGCAGGAAGGTGCCCTGGGGGCGGCTCGCAGCTTCGTCCTGGCGTCCGTTGAGTACCGCTTTCCCGTGTTTTCGGTGGGCAACTTTTTGATCGGCGGGGCGTTATTCGTTGATGGGGCTTCGGCTTTGGGGACTCAGAGCACCGTCCAGGGCAACCCCGGCGGCATCCGCGGCAAACCCGGAAGCGGTGTCGGTTTCGGCGGCGGCGTCCGCATTCAGTCCCCCCTCGGCCCGATCCGGATCGATTACGGGATCAATAACGAGGGTGGCAACCAAATTCACTTCGGAATTGGGGAGCGATTTTAAACAATTGATAATTGATAATTGACAATTGATAATTATCAATTGATTTCTTTATCCCTATCGGCGATCGCTTTTTGTGTCAGAAACAAAGAGCCAGAAACCGGGTTTCTAGGGAAAATCTCTGTCATCTCACCAAAATTGTTATAGAAACCCGGTTTCTTTTTCGGTGGCTAAGGAGCGATCGCGACAATTATAGCGCTGCTAGAGGGGGTGTAGGGTGTAGGGTGTAGGGTGTAGGGAGGGGAAATTCCCTCGACATCAGGGT
>NZ_JAJENU010000577.1:0-1051 GCF_035615495.1 Lyngbya sp. CCY1209
TTTTTTTTGGGGTGATTTGATCCCCCCTAGCCCCCCTTAAAAAGGGGGGGACAAGATGGAGCGATCGCGTTTTTTTGGGGTGATTCGATCCCCCCTAGCCCCCCTTAAAAAGGGGGGGACAAGATGGAGCGATCGCGTTTTTTTTGGGGTGATTCGATCCCCCCTAGCCCCCCTTAAAAAGGGGGGGACAAGATGGAGCGATCGCATTTTTCCAACCCACCATCTAATTCCCCAGCGGGATGGTTTTTCACCCGGTTATCCCGCCGAGTTGTAGGTTGGGTTGAGGCACGAAACCCAACACCAGACTCTCTACAATTGACTCAGATAAGTTTGTTAATGTTGCCAAATGCCCAAAAAGATCAGAGAATTAAAGAAAATGCTGCAAAAATCAGGTTTTGCGCTTTTACCGAAACGTGGGAAAGGAAGTCATTCCTATTGGGTTCATCCCCAGTTTCCCAATCCGATTGTCATTTCCGGGAAAGACAGCAAAGATGCCAAACCTTATCAAGAAAAAGATGTTATAGCCGCCATTCAAAAATTAGAACAGTTAGAGAAAGAGGATGAATCATGAAATATAGCATTTTAATTCAATGGTCTGAGGAAGATAGTGCTTATATTGCGAGTTTACCTGAGTGGGGGGAGTACGCAAAAACTCACGGTGAAACCTATGAAGAAGCGCTGAAAAATGCTCGGGAAGTTTTGGAAGATTTGGTGTATGCTTACAATCAAGAGAATAAACCTTTACCCAAACCACAGATTCTAAAATTTGCATAGCTGTAGCTGTAGGTTGGGTTGAGGCACGAAACCCAACACCAAAGTATCAATGTGCGATCGCGTTTTTTTTGGGGTGATTTGATCCCCCCTAGCCCCCCTTAAAAAAGGGGGGGACAAGATGGAGCGATCGCGTTTTTTTGGGGTGATTTGATCCCCCCTAGCCCCCCTTAAAAAGGGGGGGACAAGATGGAGCGATCGCGTTTTTTTTGGGGTGATTTGATCCCCCCTAGCCCCCCTTAAAAAGGGGGGGACAAGATGGAGCGATCGCGTTTTTTTG
>NZ_JAJENU010000578.1:0-8572 GCF_035615495.1 Lyngbya sp. CCY1209
AGCCCCCTCCCGTCCCCCTTAAAAAGGGGGAGGCGAATTGAGCCCCCTCCCGTCCCCCTTAAAAAGGGGGAGGCGAAAAGCTGACCGCTGAAAGCTGAGAACTTACTGCTATAACCGCGTAGAACAAGCTTCCAGCTTGTCACCAATGGGATAGCCGTGTTACCGTTACTGAGTTAAATCAATCTCTGTGTCAGTCAAACTTACGGTGTGGTGTCAGGAGAGGAATGAACAAATTTCAAAATTTGCGGTTCACCGGGATTGAAAAATCGGGAAAATATATCATTTTAGCGTCCGTTTCTCTGGCGATCGCCACTTTAACCGCGATTCGATTTGCGGTGGCGGACTCAGGATTTCAGGTGTTGAAACGGGGCGATCGCGGTTCGGGGGTGATTTCCCTGCAAAAATTATTGCAAAAAACGGGTTATTTGCAAAGTCCGCCCACCGGATATTACGGCTTGTTGACGCGGGAGGCGATCGCGCAATTCCAAAGTGATGCGGGTTTGAACGCGGACGGTATTGCCGACATCAATACGCAATCCGAACTCAAAAAGTCTTTGAAAGCGAATCAAAATCCCGAAAAATCGCCGTCTAAAACCGCCAATGAAAAAGCAATAATTGCAGCCCAAAATATCAGACCGGGTCAATTTAAAATTATCAAAAAAATAGAGGGCGACCTGACACCCAAATCCGTCGTTTATTCGGATTCGGGTCTGTTTTTCGTGCAGAATATGATGTACGAACATTCCATCGCCGTCTACGATCGCCAATTCAAACCCGTCAAAACCATCAAAGATGGAGTCAATTTGGCAAAGTTAGGCTATCCGGACTTTCAAGCCGAAAAATACAAGGGAGCCCCGGTGGAAGCAGCCATGTCCCCGGACGGAAAATCCGCCTATATTTCCAACTATCAAATGTTCGGCCCAGAATTCAAAAATCCGGGCTACGATACCTGTTTGCCCTCGAATCAATTCGATCGCAGCTTTCTCTACCGCGTCGATACCGAAAGTTTGACCGTCGCAGACGCGATTCGAGTGGGGTCGGTTCCCAAATTTTTGGCGGTGTCTCCCGACGGCAAACGGGTGGTGGTGAGTAACTGGTGCTCCGGCGATATCAGCATCATCGACACCGAAACCCAGCAAGAAATTCAGCGTATTTTCGTCGGCCGATTTCCCCGGGGGATCGCGATCGCCCCCGACTCCGAAACCGCCTATATCGCTGTGATGGGAACCTCCGATATCGCCAAAATTAACCTGCGGGATTATTCCTTAAGTTGGATTTACGACGTCGGCTTGTATCCCCGCCACCTCGTCCTGGATTCAGCCGGAAAATACCTCTACGTCACCCTCAACGGCGACGATCACGTTGCCAAAATTGATGCCGAAACGGGGGCGATAATTCGCAAAATTTTCACGGGAGCGGCCCCCCGCAGCATGGTTCTTTCCGACGACGATCGCTTCCTATATGTGGTCAATTATTACTCCCACACCGTCAGCAAAGTCCGGGCGGAAGATATGGAAATCGTCGATACAGTTGAGGTCGATTTGAACCCGATCGGAATTACTTACGACCCCAAAACCCGACAGGTTTGGGTGGCTTGCTATACGGGGAGTTTGGTGGTGATTCAGGACTAGCGATCCGACCAATTTAAAAACTTTTCTGGAATTGACACATCTCCCTTTGTAGTTGGGGGTGTCGTTCAGAAAGGATCGGGTTATGGAATTTTGGAAAATCGCCCGCCGGATCGCGATCGGCTTCTGGGTTGGAACCGTTTCCATCCCCGCTTACGCCGCCCCAGAACCCTCGGAACTTCGATTTCGGGGCACGGTGGAATCTCCCACGCAAATAGGGGCGGAATACATCGTTTTTACGACCACCGGCAACAACGAAGTTCGCGGTTTGGTCTACACGCAAAATTCGGATAACGGCTCTTGTTTTGAAGGCGTTGTCAACCCCCCACAGACCCAAATTCGGGATATCACCTACGCTCATCCGGTGTTCGGAAATGAAACCACGGGTTGGGAAGTAAATGTCTCGGAACGGGCGATCGCTTTGGATGAATTTCCCCACCCTTTAAACGCCTCCGAAATCAGCGACGGCGCCCGGGAGTGGTTGGGCGAATGTTTGGAATTGGAAGCCCTCAAATCAACAATTGAGAATTGATTATTTTTTAGGGTGTTTCGCCCACGATTCATCATCTCGGTCATGCAATTAGCAATATTAAATCCGGTTGAATGCTCGGAAAAAAACGGGTCGGATATCAACACCGCTTGGGCATCAATTCCCTTTTCTTATAGCTCAAATCATATTCAGATGATTGAGGAGTTTGTGCGACTCAATAACCTGATCTGATAGAACATCGGGAAACGCACCCGAAATTTACCCATGTCAAATTAAGAATTGACAATAGCGGCTTGGATATTCCACCGAACTCAATTGAATTCTCGACTCAACTCCGCCGCCGGACAGGAATTTGTACCTCGCTATATTTGACGGCTTCCGGAGTCATGGGAGAATTGTAAAATAACCGCCGGGGCGAACCCAAAACCTCATATTCCGGATGCTGTTTCAACCAGTTTTGAATCCGCCGTAAATTCGTCTCGTAACTTTCCCAGGTGTAGGCCCCCTGAATCCCGATACTGACCACCGTCATGGGAGGCGTATCCGTCACCGCCACATCGGAATCGACGTTTTCGGGATTGATTTCGGGTTGAGAATAGAGAAAAGAGACATCCGCCCGGGACGTTTCTCCCCCGTCATTTTCCTGCAAATATCGCGCCTCCACAGGGGTCGTCATGGCGATATTATTGCTGCTGATATGTTGAAAAAGGGGATTGAACGCCCTGCGGGTGGCTTGGGTCAAATCTCCCTTATGGTGATAGGTGACGGCGCGATAATTGGGGTACTGTTTGACCTCGATCGCGCCGACGGGGGTGGGTTGCGGAAATCCCGCTGGTAAATCTGCCGGCATTTCGATCCCTTTTAAACTGCACTGATTCGGGTTTAATTGTACCGCATTTTTGGCGATGGAGAGGGCCCCAAAAAAATTTCCAGATCTCGACCTTGCTAAGTTCCCGACTCCACTTGAGCCGCAACTTTAGCCGCTTCCTGTTGACGAGACTGTTCGATCAGTTCCGCCAACTCTTCAGCCGTCGGACAAAAATCGGATAATTGCTGGATGAGCGTCAGGGTAATTTCAGGTTTGTCTCGATACATGACAACCTTGCCACTCACATAAACGTATCCCCGCCCGAGTCCAGAATATCGCCGATTAATCAGTTGCACGATCGGCGCATTTTCGTCGTGTTTTGCCTCGGGAATCCACAACTTTAAAATATGGTCTTTCGACCCGGTATGAATTAAGGCTCCGTTGCCAATCCACTTGGTAATTCCATCCTGCAAATCGCAAAACACTGTCACCCATCCTTCCACCGTCGCAGCCGCCAAGATTTCGGGATAATTGAAGCGGACGGAAAGCGCCCCCGCCAGCATTCCGTGACAGCGATAATCCTGGATGATTCCATCTCGTAAAGCCCACCAAGCCGCCAACAATTCGTAATTACGAAAGGGTTTCCCGTGGTGGGGAATCGGATGCCAAATCAGGCGGTGATTGGCTTGGGCGAGACTTTCCGCCTCCATCATTTGCCGGTGATAAAGTTGCGATCGCCCGTATTTAATATAGTAGGGACTCCACCCATCTTCGATGAGTCGGATATTATAATTTTCATCTCCTTTGTGGACGTAGCAAATCAAACGCCCGTGGGTGTCGCGGTATTTATCCAAGCAAACGTCGAGGGGGTCGTCGCTATCAAATTCGACATCTACTGTCGTCAATTTTCCGTCCGGTTCCGTAAAATATCGCTTCGCCATTTCCGAGGACGCAATCCCCGTCTGCGTTACCGGTTTTGAACCGTTGGCAAAGGATTCTTCCGTGTCCACACAATGCAATCGCAGAAATTCTCGCCGGCCGTTGAGTAAGACTTTGATGGTGTCG
This sequence comes from Lyngbya sp. CCY1209, assembly GCF_035615495.1. GTDB lineage: Bacteria > Cyanobacteriota > Cyanobacteriia > Cyanobacteriales > Microcoleaceae > Limnospira. The sequence continues at coordinate 3,992 of NZ_JAJENU010000578.1, forward strand.
CCATCTACGACCCGAGTCACCGGTAAATTTTTAAGTCGAGTTCCCACTTTTCTATAGTTTTAATTTTTAACGACAACGTTTTAATCAGTTGAGATTTAGAATTGATTTCTCCCCGGCTCCGATACCCCGAATGTTGGTGAGGAAATTGCATTTAAAAATCGACGGATCGACAAGGGTAAAACGGCGCGATCGCCCCCATCAACCCGGAAAATTTGGGCAGATTTGACCCCTTTTCCGCGAAAACGGATGGCGCGATCGCCCCAGTCCGCCCCTGAGAACTGAGGAGAATTTACCATTGAGAATAATCAATGATATCATAATTGCTGGGGGAGACAGCCGAGAAAATGCAAAGTTTTGTCACATTCTTGCGGAAGCCGGGAAAATGCGATCGCCCCCGATCCGCCGTTTCCCCCCATCTCCGCTTCGATCCGCGATCGCGGACGGCATCACCCCCCGACCCCCAATTCCAGACTCACGAAATTATGATATCCCCAATCTTGCCAACTTTCGGCAGAATTTTGGTCGGGAGCGTGTTTCTCCTGACCGGACTCGCCAAGGCGATCGAACCGTGGAAATTCGCCCAACATATCGCCCAGTTGCGAATCTTAAATTCCCGCTTTATCCAACCCGTCACCCTGACAGTTACCGCCCTCGAATGTGCCCTGGGAACCGCCCTCATTTTCAATGCGACCCCCGCGATTATCATCCCCTTCAGTATCGTTTTATTGGTCGCTCTTTCGGGTTTGACCTACTGGAGTACATCCACCGGCAGAACCGAAAGCTGCGGCTGCTACAACGGCTGGCTCGAAGTGACACCAACTCAAAGTATTATCTTAAATGTATTCTACATTATTCTGCTGAGTTTGAGTCTATTTTTTAGTCCAGAAAAACCGGGCGTTTTGTGGCCGTGGATGGCCGTTTTTGCTGCCTTTGTAACCGGTTATGCCGCCGCTTCCGGTTCCCTCGCCTACCTCGATCGCCACGGCTACCCCCCCATCGACTTAGCCCCCATCCAAGCCCACCGCCCCTGGCAAGATGAATGGCTGGGAGAACACTTTAATTTGGACTTCAGTTCGGGATCGAAATTGGTCGTTTTTATGAGTCCCAGATGTCCCCAGTGCAAAGACTGGCTGCAGGTGCTAAAAATCGTCCACGCCTGCCCGGAACTGCCCGATGTCGTGGGGGTCGTCGCCTTCACATCCTACGACGAATTGCGGTATTTTGTCGATAGTTACGACCTCAATTTTTCCGTCGTCGCCCTCGAAACCTCCCAGTACGATCGCCTCGGCATCGACACCCTCCCCACGGCCGTTATCGTGGAAGACGGGACGATCCGGGAAAAGTGGGTGGCGGGAATGCCCCTGTCATTTATCAAACGCATCAAACAGGCGATTCCCGTCGCTTGATGGTGATAATTTGCGGGGGCAAGCAACGGATTTTAAAAGATTTAAAGGTCGATGTTGTTTCAGCCGTTCCATTTGTTCGGAATTACGAACCAAAAGCGCTCCCGCAAACCCCAAAGAATTGACCGATATCTGTTCAAACTTTTCGCGCGATCGCGACACGATCAACATCCAATTTCGGGTCGCCAAAAAATTGTAGGGGCGGGCTGGATTTCCCGCCGAATCAAAGCCGATATCCAAAACTTCCAATAATTTCAAATACCCGTCCAGACTCCCTTTTGCAGCTTCCTTCGGAGCGGTTATTTGGTCAGTGGGAAAGCGGAGCAAACCGTGTTCAAACTCAAACTGAGGAATCGTGCCAATTTCATCGGAAAATATTGCCGACGCGATCGCCGGTTCGATCGGGACATTTAACCCATTGGGAATTAAGGGAAAGGGCACCAGTTGCAGGTGTTTGTGACGCTGACTCGCCCCCGCATCTCGCCCCCCATTGTAGAACGCCAAACCGTCAATTTCCCGCAGGGCGATCCACATCGCCTCAAAATCCGCGATCGTCAACAAACTGTCCTGTTCTTCAAACTCCCGCGTCACGATTAACAGGTGATTATCCACCACATTAAACTTATTAAGTAACCCGACATGGGTTTCCGAAAAATCCGCGACAAACACATCCGGATCGTAGGGCAAAAACGGGTCGAAATCTTTTCCAGTCTGAGATTTTTTCTGTCCCTCTTCTTTCTGGGCTTTATCCTTGCGTCGGAGGTTGGCAAGAATACGAACCAAAAACGAAATCTCCGCCTCTTCCACCACCTCATAAGTCGTTTCGATGGGCTGCAGGGCTCCGCAGTCCAACGCCTTTTGAGTTTGGTCTTGAATTCTCGTCCACAGTGTTCCCGGTTCCAGCATTTTCAATTTGCAATCCCCAACTATCCACAAAATTTGTTAAACTGAAACAGTCGTTTGTTGTCGGTGCAATATCGAGTTTTTGCCATGCGTGCGATCGCCCAGACTGTAACGCCAACCCTTCGAGAATGCGGAGTTCATCCCCTCAGCGTCGCCCCGATGATGGATCGCACCGATCGCCATTTTCGGTACTTCATGCGACAGATCGCCCGCCGCCCCCTACTGTACACCGAAATGGTGACAAGTGCGGCAATTTTACACGGCGATCGCGAAAAATTACTCGGCTTTTCGCCGGCAGAAAAACCCCTCGCTTTGCAAGTCGGCGGAGACTCCCCCAAAGACCTGGCGATCTGTGCCAAAGTCGCCGAAGAATGGGGCTACGATGAAATTAACTTGAACGTCGGCTGTCCCAGTTCCCGAGTCCAAAGCGGCAACTTCGGCGCCTGTTTGATGGCCGAACCCCGGCGGGTTGCCGACGCGATCGCAGCCATGCAAGACGCCACCGCCCTCCCCGTCACCGTCAAGCACCGCATCGGCATCGACGATCGCGATCGCTATGAAGACATGGCCTCATTCGTCCGCATCGTCTCCGAAACCGGATGTCGGCGGTTCACCGTGCACGCCCGCAAAGCCTGGTTGCAAGGCCTGAGCCCCAAGGAAAACCGCAACGTCCCCCCCCTCCGCTACGAAGACGTCTATCGCCTGAAACAAGAATTTCCCCATTTAATCATCGAAATAAACGGCGGTTTCACCACCCTAGAACAGGTCAAACAACAGCTCGAAAAAGTCGATGCCGTGATGATCGGTCGGGCGGCTTACGACAATCCTTATTTATTTGCGGGGTGCGATCGCGAAATCTACGGCGAAATCACCACCCCCCCCACCCGCCATCAAGTCGTCGAACGGATGCTTCCCTACATCGAAGACTGGACGAGTCGCGGCGGGCGCCTCAACAGCATCACCCGCCACATCCTGCAACTGTTCGCCGGACAGCCGGGCACCAAAGCCTGGAAGCGATATCTCAGCGAAAACGCCCACCGGGACGGCGCCGGTGTGGAGGTCGTCGAGGCGGCTTTAGAACAGATTCCCCAAACGATAACAGTCGAGTGTCAGTCGCCTAAATCAAATCGACGCTGAGACGGTAAGGGGTGCGATCGCTCCCTTGAGGATAAACCCGGACGTAGTAGCTGCCAGGGTCTAATACAGTTTCGATGCGTTCTCGTTTGGTGCCGTCGTTTTTGGATTGAGCGATCAACTCTTCGTCACTACCATATAAATCGACGTTGGCATCTTTGAATAAATCGTCGAGGGTTAATACAAAAGTGCCTTCCTTATTGGTTCGGAAGCGGTAGAAGTGGTTAGTGTCGCGATCGCCTGCCTCGGTAAAACCGATTTCGTCAACCATAACTTCTTCCTTTGTGAGTTTGCCGAGATTTATTGCCGTCTGGAAACTATCGCCGGGTTTGTCACCCCCCTCGTCGTTATCCTTGATCGTACCAATGGCGCGTTGATCTCCCAGCTTCGCATTTTTAGGTCGGCTGAGTATGACCGTAAATTTCTCCTTCTCTTCATCTAGGGTATCCCCAAAAATCGGAACAATTACGGTCTTTTTAACTTGGTTCGGTTTAAAGGTGAGTTGACCTTGGGTGCGCCGATAATCTTCCCCAGCTTTTGCCGTTCCGTCCGCAGTGGCGTAGTTCACTCGTACCCTTTCGTTGACTTTTTCATTCAGGGTTACCGTGAATTTAGCTTGTTTGTTTCTGTCATCCCCTTCCGTTATTTGAGTATTTTTTATTTCAATTTCTGCGAAGTCGTTATCGCGGATAGTGCCGATGCCACGACGGTCTTTGAGTTGTGCATTGTGGGGTTGGCTGAGGTTGAGGTTGAAGGTTTCGTCGGACTCTACTTTGTTGTCTCCCAGGATGGGGACGGTTATGGTTTTGCGGGTTTGCCCCGGTTTAAAGGTGAGAGTGCCTTCGGTTCGTTTGTAGTCTCGGTTGGCTTGGGCAGTTTTGTCAGCAGTGGCGTAGTTAACCTGAACCGTTTCATCGGTTTGAGCGTCGAGGGTGACGGTAAATTTGGCATTTTTGCGGCCTTTGTTACCTTCGACTATTTGGGTGTCGCTCACGGAAATCTTCGGTTGGGGTTCATCATCATTAATGATAATGCCAATGCCGACTTTATCCTTGAGTTTGGCGTTGGTGGGGTTGCTGAGTTTGACTTGAAATTTTTCGTTGCGTTCTAATTGACTATCCCCCAGGATAGGTACATTGAT
>NZ_JAJENU010000579.1:0-297 GCF_035615495.1 Lyngbya sp. CCY1209
CTTTGAGTCGTTTCACCGGGTTGGAAGGTGAGAACATCTTGGGTTCGTTTGTAGTCTTGATTCGCTTTTGCAGTTTTGTTGACGGTGGTGTAATCCACCGATACAGTTTCGCTGCTGGGACTGTCTAAAGTGACCGCGAATTTGGCGTTTTTCCGGCCTCGGTTCCCTTCGGTAATTCGGCGATTACTGACCGAAATATTGGGTAAGGGTTCATCATCATTCCCGGAAATGTCGATTTGGGGAAGTTCCGGTGCCGACCAATCATCATCAAGAATGGTAGCCGTCCCCCGTTCGCTT
>NZ_JAJENU010000580.1:0-303 GCF_035615495.1 Lyngbya sp. CCY1209
TCCGGCAACTGGAGTTTCACCCCCACCGCCGCCTTAACCGAAGGCACGTTTAGCTTGACGGCTCAAGCTACCGACGCGGCGGGGAACATCTCTGCAACATCGACAGCAACGAGCTTAATCATAGACTCCACCCCCCCTGTTGTCCCAATTATCACCATCGACGGTATCACCCCCGACACCACCCCCGATATCACCGGCACCGCCGAACCCGGAAGCACCGTCACTATTTATCAAGACGGAACCGAGCTCGGCACCACAATTGCCGACGCGGACGGTAACTGGACCTTTACCCCCACCGCCGCC
>NZ_JAJENU010000581.1:0-62992 GCF_035615495.1 Lyngbya sp. CCY1209
GGGGGCTGGGGGGGATGCGGTTTCTATTCCCTACACCCTACACCCTACACCCTACACCCGCGCGCAGCGCTATAATTGTTAATTATGAACGTTCTCTCCGCCACCGTCTCCCAACTCCTCGAACTGATTTACAACATCATCTTTTTCGAGGTGGCGGGAATCCCCCTGATCGTGGTCTGGTTTATCGGCGGCGGCTTCACCTTTACCCTGTGGATGAAATTTGTCAATTTGCGGGGTTTCAAACACGCGATCGCCGTCGTTTTGGGGCGTTACGACGACCCGGAAGAGGAGGGGGAAGTCTCCCACTTTCAAGCCCTGGCAACAGCCTTATCTGCCACGGTGGGATTGGGAAATATCGCCGGAGTTTCCATCGCCATCGGTTTGGGGGGACCCGGGGCGGTGGTGTGGATGACGCTGGCCGGTTTTTTGGGGATGAGTAGCAAATTTGTCGAGTGCACCCTCGGCCAGAAATACCGCCAGATCAAGCCCGACGGCACGATCGCGGGGGGGCCGATGTACTACCTTTCCGCCGGTTTGGAGGAGTTGGGGCGAAAAAATCTGGGGCGGGTGCTGGCGGGAATGTTCGCTATTTTGGCGATCGCCAGTGCCTTGGGAAGTTCGAGCATTTTTCAGGCGAATCAATCGAAAGTGGCGGTGGCGCGGGTATTACCAATTTTAGCAGATCGGGGCTGGATTTATGGCTTGATATTGGTGTTTTTGGTGGGGTTGGTGATCGTCGGTGGCATCCGCCGGATCGCCCAGGTGACGGCGATTTTAGTTCCCGTGATGTGCGGGATTTACGTTTTGGCTGCGGTGTGGATTATCGGTGCAAATTGGGCAGCGATTCCGGATGCGATCGCGACCATTTTTAAGGGTGCATTCGTCCCTCAAGCGGCTGCGGGGGGTGTTTTGGGGGCATTAATTCAAGGGTTTCGGCGGGCGGCGTTTTCCAACGAGGCGGGGTTGGGAATTGCCGCGATCGCCCACTCGGCAGCGCGGACGGAGGAACCGGTGCGGGAGGGACTCGTCGCCACCCTGGAACCGTTTATCGACACGGTGATTATCTGCAACATGACGGCTTTGGTCATCATTATTACCGGGGCTTACAATAACCCCGAATGGGCGGATTTGGGGGGCGCAGAACTGACATCGGTTGCCTTCGGTTCGGTACTCGGATGGTTTCCGACGGTGTTGGCGATCGCGATATTTTGTTTCGCCTTTTCCACCGCGATCGCCTGGGGATATTACGGCGAACTGTGCTGGCGATACCTGCTGGGAGAACGGACGGCTATTATTTATAAATTACTGTTTTTGACCGCGATATTTTTGGGTACAATTGTCAATCCCCAAACCGTAATCCAATTCAGCGATGCCATGTATCTCACCATGTCAATTCCCAATTTATTGGGGCTGTATTTTCTCGCCCCGGGGGTGGCGGCGGATTTGCGAGACTATTGGGAACGGCTGCGATTGGGGAAATTTAAAGTGCGATCGGGTTGAAGATCCCCCCCAGCCCCCCTTGGTAAGGGGGGAGAAGAGTTCAAAGTCCTCTTTTTTTCAGGGTTGAATATCCCCCCCAGCCCCCCTTGGTAAGGGGGGAGAAGGGTTGAAAGTCCTCTTTTTTTCAGGGTTGAATATCCCCCCCAGCCCCCCTTGGTAAGGGGGGAGAAGGGTTCAAAGTCCCCCTTATTAAGGGGGATTTAGGGGGATCAGACTGTATCGCAGTAGACAGACAAGCGCTATAATTGCCCAGCGGTTCTATTCAACCGGCTGCGGTTGATTTCGCCGTTGCAACTCCTGTTTGATCAAACTTTGCAAGGACTCGGCATAATCGGCACTTCTCTCAGCAACACCGTGGATAAAGAAGATCAGCATGGCGATCGCGCGATTAATATCGTAATTTTTTACACTCAATTATATCATTCATTGTAGGGGCGCAAGGCTTGCGCCCAAATGCCGGGACAAATTTACGTTCCCGAATTGCCTTGAATCAGACAGGGTGCGGAAACCACCGTCAAATTATTGGTGGCAAAAATCGTGCAGCGATCGCGTTCCGACAACAAAATCGGCGGCGGTTCTGACAACAATTTTTCTTGGGCTTCTTCCGCCAAATCCTTCCACTGCACGAACCAGAGATTTTCGGTCATAAATTCCGCCTCAAACGCATCATTTTCTAATACAATAAAATCGACATTGTAGGTGTTAACAAAATCCTGCATTACTGCCACATCAGAGGTATAGTGGGCGCGGATAAAATCCTTCGCACGTCGCCGGATTTGACGGTAGTAACCGAGTTGGTAGGGAAGGGAATGTTCCCAGGAAATTAACACCGATCGCCGCCCGAAACTGGGGATGTTGTCCGCCTCGATCGCCAGGGTTGCAACCACCGTATCTTTGGGCTGATTTTGCAAGAACATATACAATCCAGATTCCGCCCCAATAATATAGTTTTTTCTGGGAAACGCACTTTTCCAAAATAGGGGCGGATAGAAGATAATTAAAATTCCGATAACCGCAATTAAACCGGCGGTAATTTTGGGGCGATCGCGCAGCTTTCTCAATCCGCAATCCAACAGCAGCATCAGGGCGATCGCAGTCGAAATAGCCAGAATAATTCGGAAACTGTGGCTGGTGTAGCGACTGGGTAGAAATAGCTTAAAAAGGAGGATATGGGCGGTAAAAAATAGGAAAATCGAAGATACCGTCAAATCGGCGATAACCGTTACCCCGTCATTAATCTGTTTTACCAACGGGAAGCGATCGCGAAATTTCAGCAACACCGGAAGCAGCAACCCCAACGCCAAAATTGGAGGATTAAACGAGAGGCGGAACCCGCTGCGGCTATTTTTAAACCAAAAACTCCAAAACGCATTTTCATAAAAAAACGGAACCCGCCCATCTTCCCCAAATTCCGGCCATAGTTTGGCTTCGGCGACGGTAATTGTCGGGCCGAATTCCGAAACGGAAGAAAGGTAGTAAAATATCACCGCGATCGCCACCGAAATACCGACACCAGAAATGATGTAATCCCGGCGATTCTGGGAAAAACGAAATAGCCAGCCGTACCAATTAATCGGCCACAAAACTAACACCCCGACACCCACTAACATCAACGGCCCATAACAGAGTCCCACTAACGCCGTACAGATGGCGACACCCACCCAAGATCGCCGCAATAGATAATAGAGAAATGCCATAAAAGTGGGATATAAAAACCCCGTACTGATGGCGGTGACGAGTTCCCCATTCAACCACAGATTTTGACTCAGAAGCAGCGACCCTAAAAAGCCCACAACAGGAATCGGAAGCAGGACAAAACAGACGGCAAAACAGTAAGCAGTCGTCACCAATCCCAGAACAACCGGCAGCAGTCTATTCAAAATCAGCGGTTCGATACCCAACCGCGCAAAAATCCTGTAAAATACACTCACACCCGGCGCGATCGCGGACTGGTAAAAATCCGCGATTAAATCATTGGGAAACAGTTCCGGATCGGAAAAACGCTGCATCCAAAAGAGATATTGTCGCGCATCGTCCATGATTATATATTCGCTGCTAAACGCCGTTTTCCAGACCGGAATGGCGAAGCTGACGGTAAATGCCAAACTCAGGAAAAACCAAAATAATGTCCGGGGACTGTAGGGGTTCGGTTCGGGTTGGGTGAGAACTTTTTCCAAGTGTTGAAGTATCGGGAAATTCATCGGGCGATCGCAAATTTTTACAGTCAATTGCAGGGTAGCAGGGGCAATCATCGGAGTCAATCCCCCGACGTGGCGAATTACAGTCCGAAAATCGGTGTACAATGGTGCATCGTCCGCAAGCTGAAAGACTCATAAACAGGGGGATCATGCAGCAACCGACAGTAGCCCAGGAGTGGAATTTAAACGCCGCGATCGCCGAAACATTAGCGACGGATGGCGGGCTCTCCGTGGTCATTCCCGCCTACAACGAGGAGGCCGCCATCGGCGATGTCGTCCGGGGCATGGTGGCGCTGCTAACGCCCACTGAATGCGAATTTGAGGTGATCGTCGTGGACGACTGTTCGAGCGATCGCACCGCCGAACTCGCCACCGCGGCGGGGGCCCGGGTCATCCGCCAAGCCCGGAACCGGGGTTACGGGGCGTCGCTGAAAATGGGGATGCGGCGGGCGAAATACGGATTGATTGCAATGGCGGACGCCGACGGACAACACGATGCCGACCAACTCGCCAATTTGCTGGCGGCTTTGGGGGAGGCAGATGTCGCGATCGGAACCCGCTACAAATCCCACGTTCCATTAGTTCGCAAACCCGGAAAATTGGTTTTAAAATGGGTGGCAAATTGGATCACCGGTTGGAACATTCCCGACCTCAATTCCGGCCTGCGGGTGATGCGTCGCGATGCGATTTTGGACTGCATCCACCTGGCACCGGACGGCTTTTCTTTCAGCACCACCACCACCATCGCCCTCATCCACCACGGAATGTTAATTCAGTGGGTTCCGATCCAAGTTCATCAGCGGGTGGGGCGCCCGAGTTCGGTGAAAGTGATTCGGGACGGGTTCAATACGATCCTGTTAATTATCCGCCTGGTGGTCATTTTCGCACCGCTTCGCGTGTTTTTGCCCGCCAGTGGCTTGTTATTTTTACTGGGTTTGATCAGTTCCGCGATCGGTATTATTCAAGAGCAAAATATCGCCGATCGCGATGTCATTATCCTATTGACCAGCATCATTATTTTCTTTTACGGAATCCTCGCCGATCAACTCTCCGCCATCCGCCGGGAACTGCGGGGATAAGCCGCCGATTGACTGAGGGCGAATGGCATTGAGGACGAATGACATTGAGGGCGAATGCCATTCGCCCCTACATTCAATTATTTTTGATATCAAATCCGGTCGAATATCCGCATCGCTTGGGAATCAATTCCCAAGCTAATAGCATAAATCCTCTCAAGAGGATTGGGAAGTTTGTGCGATTCAATAATCAAACGAGATACACGGGTCAATTCAAAGTCCCCCTTTTTAAGGGGGATTTAGGGGGATCGAAACGTATCTCAGTAGATAGACAACTGCTATATTTTTTATGAATCGCATCTGTAATCATGGATTGACTGTCTCGCCCCCAAACCCTCAATTCTGAAGGCTTAGATCGATCGCATTTTAACAAATCAAGTCATTAATTGTTCGTCAGCGGTGGTAACTGCAAAATTTCGGGTATCGCCGGTGATCCGGAATGGGTGCTGCCGGCGGGATATTTTACATCGATATATTGTTTCACGATCGGTTGAATTCTGAAGTGCGATCGCGCGTTTTTTGCGGGAGTTTCCAACCACGATCGCCGTCCCAAAGATTGTAACGCGATACCCAGCAAATCGGGACAGCTTTCGATCTGTTCCTGGAGTTGGGAAAGTGTCGCCAATTGCTGTTTGAGGGCTAGGGATACGACAACCCGTCTTTCCAACTCGGAAAGGCGATAAAATTGGCGATCCAGGGAGGCGATCGCATCGTCGCTCAAACACAGATCGTCATATCGCAAAAACTCCGAAACTCGCCCCCCAAATAAATCCCGGATCATCGTCGCCACACCCTGCAACCACAGCGGATTTCCCCGATAAATGTCGATCAGCGTATCCCAACTGTCGCGATCGCAAAGTCCCAAATGTTCCAAAAGTGCGATCGCCGATTTCCCCAAACCGCCCAATTGTAAAAAATGAACGGGAATATTATCTGCGATCGCCTCGGCGATTTCCACGGGAGGTTCCCAACCGTTCAGCAGCAAACAACTGTCGTGGTTGAACGTCGCCAGATGTCGGAACAGGATGCGATAATTTTCATATTCCGGCCGATAATGTCCCGCTAATTCGCCGCTGGAAAACACGCCTTGAACGTCGTCCAAAACGATTAAATATCGGCGCGATCGCAGACATTTCATCAACTCACAAAGCTGGCAGTCGAAGCGATCGAGCGGTGTCGGTTCGGGGCGATCGTCCAAAAATTGTAATAAGTCGGCGAGGAGATTTTCCGGCGTCGGGGAAAAGAATAAACTCCGCCAGATCACCCCGTCAAAATGGGATTGGATGCGATCGACGAGTTGGGCGGACAAGCTGGTTTTTCCCATCCCCGCCATTCCCAACACCATCGCCACCCGACAGCGTTCTTTCACAATCCAGGTTTCCAAAATGTCGAGTTCTTCCCCCCGTCCGTAGAAGGGTTCGGCGTCGGGCACCTCGTCGAGATCGAGGCGGGTGGGGGGGGTGGCGGTTGAGTCCGGCCGGGGGCGATCGCTTTTTTGGTGGGAAAAGTGGGAAAAGTGGGTTCGATCTAGGGCAGCCCGAAAGTTAGATTTCTTAACCTTCTCGCCCAGAACCCGCGACAGGATTTTCCACAGGATTGAAGCCACATCTTTAATATGACCTTCCGTACAGTGGACCCCGGCGGCAATCTCCGCATATTTCTGATTTTGGAGGGTTCCCCGCACGATCGCGGTCTGCAAGTTGTCGAGGTGCTCCCCCGTTTTCTCGAATACCAGCTCGTCAGTCAGCCTGACCGCATCTTGCCCATCCATGACTCGCAATATCTATCAGGATTTTACCATTGTACTCCCACCCAATCCGACTTTTCAAGACCCGGGGCGACTTCTTCCGACTTAATCCGACTTTTTTTCCGGTGAGCGATCGCCGACCCAATCCGACTTTCTCCGACTGACTAACCGGCACATATTAAACCATAATAGAAATAAGCCTTCATCGTCGCACCTCACCGATCGCTTTCGGCATTTAGAAAGAGTCGTCAGGAGAAAAAGAGAAGCTATGAAAATAAAATCGATCTCCAAAATTATCTTAGTGTTTTCCCTCGCTTGTCTGGCCTCCCTGTCAGTGGGTCAGACGGCGAGAGCGGAGAGAGTTTGTCAAGTCACCGACCCGACCGGAACGCCTCTCAACGTCCGCGAATACCCGAACGGAACCGTCATCAATGCCTTGCGGAATGGCCGAGAAGTCTACATCCACGACACCAGCAATGATGGCCGCTGGGTGAGGGTCGGCGGCTACTACAACGGTAGCTATAGAATGTGGGGTTGGGTTTTCAGAGAATATATTAGCTGCTACGACCGATAAGAGAATTTACCCCAATTGGAAAGACAACTCCGATCGCACCGTTGACCGGTGCGATTTTTGCGATCGAAACCGGCCGGGCAAATTCCCGACTTTTTCCGACTGAGTATAAAAAAAATCAGTTTTCGGCTTATACTGATAATTGATAGTCAGAAAAATTGATATTTCCGTGTATTTACGGATGGCATTTTTCCGACAATCTCATCTTAACAGACTTGCGTAATTTTACGGATCTCCCGGGGTAAAAAATATGACATCTTCAACCATTTCTCCCGCCCAAGCCAACCTCAAAATGGCCCTCTGGCAGATCGAAGCCGATTCGACGAGCAACACGGAACTTTACGTTTGGCTCAGTGACAGCGGACTGTCCCCGGAAGTCGCCCTCAGACTCCACGAAATGATGAGCCACACCCAAACAGTCGGTCAAAAAGTGTTCTCCGTCGGCAAAATTGTCCTGATCAAAATTATCGAATTTGTCAAAGATCATCCCTTTCTCGTGGCGGGTGTCGGCATCGGTGCGACCGTCGGAGCCGCCGTCGCCGGCATCATCACCGCCATTCCTTTCATCGGTCAACTTCTCGCTCCCATCGCCCTGGCTCTGGGAATCACCATTACCGCCGCCGGTGCAGTTTTCGGCCACAACATGGATCGTCGCTTCCAAGGAGTCGGGGAAGAGATCGTCGAAATCGCGACCATTTTCTTCAAGTTGGTTGCGGATGTTTTCAACGTCATCTTTCGCCATCCCGCGATCGCCTAATTTTTAAGGAGAGTTTAAAGATGTCCGATCCGAAATCGTTGACCAAAAATCAACTCGTCAAAGCCATTGAAAAATTGGAAAAAAATCCCTACGACAAACTCACCATCCTATCGGATTTGGGAATTGGCATCGTCGGTGCGGGGGCGGCGGGTTCGGCGGTGGCAGCCTTTGGCGGCACGTCCATTTTATTTGGATTGGTGACAGTCGCCCCACCCGTCGGATTGGTGGTCGGCGGTGCGGCGTTGGGTGCGGCTGCTCTCGTCGGCGTCAAACGGATCTTGATCGACGGCACGTTCAACGGGGGCAAAAAAGCGGAACTGCTCAAACAGATGAAAGAGCGGCTCACGGAAGTCGAAGCCAAAGAAAAATCCCACCAGTTGGACGAGAGTGATAAAACAAAATTTATCATCCTCTTGAAAGAACCCATCCGACAGAACTTGATCTCGCCCGAAGATGCTCAAGCTTTGATCGAAGGGGTCGAAAGCGGCCACCTGTCTCTCTCGGAAGGGATTCAAATGGTGCGGGACATTATCGAATCGGTCGATGTACAACCCGTCGAAACTCCCCAACAACCGAAACCTTCAGACGCATCCGACAAAATCGAATTTTCTACATTATTGGAAGATGCGGTCAAACGGAAACTAATTTCCTATCAGGAAGCCCGGGCCTTAATTGATGAAATCAAACGCGATCGCCTCTCTTTCCGAGATGGAATTAAAAAAGTTCGCGAGATGGTCGGAGTAAAAATCGGCGTTTGAGAATAAAAAAAGCAGCCCGAATGGGCTGCTTTCACTGGGAGAGATACTACAATTTAGGTTGTCGTGAAGCGGTTAACTGAAGGCGGGAACGGCACTCGCCGAAACCTGTGGCGTGCGATAATCGGCGACTTGAGCCGTTCCGGTTGTGTAAGAGATGCCACGATATTTCAATGTTTTGGGGGCAGAAATTTCCGGGACTTCTGCGGTATGGATGGAATAAGTTTGACCTCGGTATTTGGCAGTGATGCCGGTATCGACCGTTTCGATAGTCCCATGATTTTGGGTGTAAGAGATGCCACGGTAGGTGAGTTTCATGAGGTTGAATCCTCGAATCTATTCATGTTTCAATCATCTCTGATTTTCCCCCTGTCGGCTGTGACGAAAGTCCGCCGGATCGGTGAATTGACCGGCGCGATCGCGTGACGAAAACTGACGGTAATCTGCGACGTGACTCGGGGAGATGACGTGACGGCGCGATCGCTTTTCGGGTGACGGCGATCGCTTTTCGGCTGGGGGGAGGCGGAAACCGTCCCAGAAGATGAGAAAAAATACTTACTTTTTTACAAAAAATCGAGCGAGAGGGCGATCGGCAACGTCAGCCCGACTGAATCGCACAATTTCCCTCAAAACCAGTATTTAAAAGACTTCCAGGCTCAAAATCGACACTCCCGATTCTCGCTCCATTATCCCAAGTTGGCAGTTTTTTGTAAAGTTATGTAAAATAAATTGTTAAGAGATGTAAATTTTACTCAGCTACTATGGAACTCAAGCAAATTGAAACCTATATCGACAGTCCCAACCCCCAGGACCGCATGAGGGCGATCGTGGCGTTGAGACACCATTCCCCCGCCACAGTCGTCCCCCTATTGATGCGGCGGGTGTCGGACAAAGAATTTATCATCCGCTCCTTCGTGGCGATGGGGTTGGGGAACCAGCAGACGGAGGAAGCCTTCGCCGCGCTCATCGACCTGATCGAATACGACGGCGACTATAACGTAAGGGCCGAAGCCGCCAATTCCCTGCTCAAATACGGCGATCGCGCCCTCCCCGCCGTCGTTCAATTATTCGAGCGGGACACCAACTGGCTGGTGCGGCAGAGCATTTTAGCCGCCGTTTCGGAAGCCAATCGCCCCGCAATTCTCATCAAACTGTGTCGCTGGGGAATCGCCGGAGAAGATATCGTCGTCAAACAGGCCGCGATCGCCAATTTGGGGCGGTTGCACGGCACACCCCAGGCGGAAGAAGCCCTGGAAATCCTGCTCTCCCTCGCCACCGATGAAGCCGTGGAAGTGCGGGCACAAGTCGCCCGGGTCCTGGGATTTTTCCAGGAACCGGAAGCCCAAGCCGCCCTCATGGAACTGCGGAGCGATCGCGATTACCGAGTTATCGGCGCCTCTTTAGAAGCGTTGCTGTAAGATTCCGTTGTTGCGCTTGGGCGCTTTTCTGCGGAGCCCAAGCCCAACAACGGGTTTTTTAATCGGATTGGAATTTGACTCGGAAATCGCCCCGCTTGACAAATTCATCCAAATCCTCCAAACTCAGGGGTTCCGGGAGCGGATAGCGGGCGGAAATCAGACGTTTGAGATCGGTGTGGTAGCGGATCATCGACGCGAAATGTCGCGGGTATTTGTCCTCGGCGACGCCGACAAAACTGCCGCCCTTTTTCGCTTTTTGAAACACCTGCCGCCAGCGACCGATCGCGGGCAACCCCACCGAATCGACCCCGTGGGAAAATAACATCAAATAAATGTCCTCGTAGCGATCGCTATTATCCAAATAATTTTCCAGAACCCGCAGGGAAGATTCCGTGTTGAACGTCATCCAGAAAGGCACCGAACCCGTCCGCAGCGTCCACATCGGTTCCGTCAATAAAAACGATTCCACCAACAGGCGATTGGTCACGATCTGACGTTTTTCGTACCACCAACGATACAGTTGGGCCACTAAAGGACTCAGATCCGAAGGCTCATCGAAAATAATCCGCCGCACGCGATAGCCGTGCTGTTTGGCGAACCGCTCCACATCGTCCCGCAGAGACGGCTCGAACCCCCATTCCGCCTCGGGTCGATCGCCGTCCGGTTCGGGCCCCTTCCACCGGCGGCGGTGGGAGTTTTCGCGTACCAAATAGGCTTCGACGCGATCGCTCCCTTCCATAAATTCTTCCGGCGTCGCGCCCCCCAGGGCACCGAACTGAAAAATGTGGCGATCGCCGATTTCAACCGTCGGCCAGGTGCGCCGACATTCGATTAAAAATATCGTCCCCCCGGGCGGCAAATTCTCCCGCAAAAATCGCTCGTAACTCGCCCCCAACGTCAACCGCTTGACGCGAAAATAAGCCATGCCCTGACTCGTCAAACGATCTTGACAGGGATCGTGCATATGGTGTAATTTTAAATCGGGGTTATTTTCCAACAAAAAATCCGCCCACTTTCGACCCCAATCCAAAGCCTGTTTCGGTTCGTCAATATTGATCTCGCCCCCGTGGTTGACCGGAATCAAAAAAGTCTGGGGAAGCCAGGGCATATCCAACGCCGCGCAGAGGTTCACCAAAGCGCCGCAGGACGACCCGATCGCCACGGCGGGATAGGAGCGTTGGGGGTATTGATTCGCCATCCAATCGGCGACCACTTCCGATCGCACGTCCTGCAAATTTTCCGGCGCGATCGCCTCCCCCGCGCTGCCAGAAATGTACACTTGTTCTTGCAGCGATCGCGGCAACTGTTCCACCAGATCGGCGATCGGTTCAAAGGCGGACGGAACCACCCCGATACCGGGAAAATCTTCCCCCCGCAAATAAGCCGACGTCGCCCGCAGCATCCCGGAAGCCGAATCGAAGTTGGCGATGTAGGGCGGCGTAAAATTATTTTTGGCAAAAATTGAACTTAAAATCGGGTTCGTCGAGGGTGCTTTCATCGGATGGGTTCCTTTTCTTTTTGGCCATGAGATTGGGTGCCGCTGAGGAAGGCTCGGGCGACCCGGGCGACGGCGACGGGTTCTTTATAATTCAACGTGTGTCCTCCCCCTGCAATTTCGACATATTGGGCATCCGGCAAAAGATTGAAAACTTCTCGCGCCCATTCATAAGGGACGACCGGATCTTTTTCGCCCCGAACCACCAATGTCGGAACTCGGACACAGGGCAATTTCTCTTCGATCGCATCCGAAATCGCCAGATTAAAAGTCTGTAAAATGCGTCGAAAACCCGCTTTTTGATAATCTTCAATTTGAATCCCGGCCTGAGAAGACGCTTCATAGGGCGCATCCAGAATCAGACGCCAGAGCTGCTGGCCGAAGGTGCGGGCTGATCGATCAACCGTCGGACCCTGTAAAATCGCCCGTTCCAGGCGTTCGGGGTGGCGGACGGCGAATTCGACGATAATCTGGCAACCGAAGGAATTTCCCAGCATCGCGGCTTGTTGAATACCCGTCGCATCCATCCACCGGCAGAGGCTATCCGCGAGCCCCGATAAATCCAGCGGCGGTTCCGGTTTGTCGCTGTCGCCGTAACCGGGCAAGTCGGGGATGTAAACGCGATAATCCGGTGCCAACTGTTCCCCCGTGGGCACCATGTAGCGCCCCGAGAGTCCCGCACCGTGTACCAAAATGACGGCGGGCGCACCCGGCGGCGCGATATCTTCCGATCGCCGGTCGTAGATAGATAAACCCTTAACAATTGTATATTGACCCTGCAATTTTCCCCTTTGTCTCGTTTTTCCGGGGTCGAGGCGATCGCCCGTTACCCTGCCACCAATTCTCCCGACGGGCGAGAATTCGAGCATCTGCCGCCGGGAAGAGATTCGGAGCGAAAATCAGTTCGCCCCGGCAATTCTAAAGAGAATTGACGCATTATTCCGAACCGGAGAGATTTGGAGCTTTAATAAACCCAGAAAACTGGATTTCTCGAACCGGTCACAAGCGATGAACTTCTGGAAATCGACCCTCCCGACGATCGCCCTCATTTCCACGATCGCCTATTTCCCCCTCTCCCCAAGTGCGATCGGCCAGACCCCGGAACAGCGGGAAGCGATCGAAGCCGCCACCATTGCCGTCGTCCGACAACCCGGACGCCCCACCCCCACCGTCGAGAAAATCACCCTCGTCGGCGAATACGGCCTGGTTTCCTGGCTGATGGGAGAAGCCGGGGGAATGGTGGCACTCATCGCGCGCGGCGGCACCTGGGAAGCGATCGTCCTCCCCGGCGGCCTCCCCTCCCCGGACGATCTCAGTCAAGCCACCGGCATCCCCGCAGATGTCGCCGCCCAACTGCTTTCAAATCATTAACGGGAGTCGGGGGGCGGAGGAAGCTTCGGTAAGCGGAGGAAGCTTCGGTAAGCGGAGGAAGCTTCGGTAAGCGGAGGAAGCTTCGGTAAGCGGAGGTTGAATTGGGGGTGGGCAGGCGCGGAGGCAGAGCCCCTACAATCTAAAATCAGGGCGCAAGCCAGGGGCCCCTACAATCCCGACACCCGACACCCGACACCCGACACCCTAATTCCGATATAATAATCCGGCAGTTTCAACACGAACCGCTTCGGATGGCCGACATTCCCCAATCTGCGACTGAACTGGCTGAAGTTCTCACCGAATTGAGCGACCTCAACTTTGAACTCCCCGACCCCGAGGACGAGGGGGTTTCCGAGCACGAGTTCGCGAACCAGGTGGACACGGCCTGGAAAGTGTGCGATCGCTTCGACTTGCAGACGGAGATCTGGCGGGGGCGGATTCTGCGGGCCATCCGCGATCGCGAGAAACGGGGGGGCGAAGGCCGGGGCTCGGGGTTCCTCAACTGGCTCAAACAGCGGGAAATCAGCAAAAGTCAGGCCTACGCCTTAATTGAACTGGCCAACAGCGCCGACTCCCTCCTCGCCCAGGGACACCTCAACCCCGAGGCGATCAACAATTTCAGCAAGCGGGCCTTCGTGGAAACGGCCAAATCTCCCCCAGAAGTGCAGCAGATGGTCAGCGACGTCGCCTGTCAGGGCGATCGCATCACCCGCCGGGAAGTCCGCCAGATGGCCGACGAGTGGACGGCGATGAGCTCCGATCTGGTCCCCGACGAGGTGCGGGAAAAGGCCGTCGCCGGGTCGATGCCGCCCCGCTACCTGGCGCCGCTGGTGCGGGAAATGGAGAAGTTGCCGGATGCCCACATTGGGGAAATTCAGCGGGAGATGAAAGCGAGTCCCGACGTCGATACAGTCCGTCAGTTGACCTCCGAAGCCCGCAACTTGTCCAAATATTTGGACGCCGCCGCCCAGGTTCAGGCCTTGAACCAGTCCTCGGTGGATGTGGAAATGGCTTTGGAAGAGGCCCTGCGGGTCGGATGCCTGAGTACCGCTTCGGATCTGGTCAAACAGGCGACCCAGTTGGAACAGAGCATCGTCAAACTGCACGCCACCTGGCGGCGGGTGGGGAGTCTCGCCGATCGCCTCTATGTGGATACAGGGGCCAGCACCCCCCACCTGCGATCGCTCCTGAATTGCCTGGAACAGTTGGCGGGTCAGGTATTGGAAGTGAATTTGGGCGAGAGTGACGAGGGGCGGATTCGCCTACAAATTCTGTCGGATGGCGAATAGCGATCGGGGGAATGCCGAACGATTGAAACCCCCCAATTTTATCGCCCGGTTAATCGGAGATTAAAATTTGGTTAATTCCGGCGCGATCGCCCGAGAGTCGAAAATCGATATGATAAACTTCTAAGTAGAATAATAAATTGTCTGTCCGTTGATTTTGATTGGGGCGGGCAAAATCAGCGATCGGTTATTTGGCAGTGTGAAATAGTTCGTCAAATTTCGCTCCGCTCAAAGCCCCCAGAATTGGGGGTTTGGGGGCAAGATATTTTCAAAATGATTTCAGATGGCTATTTCTTTTTTCATCAAGTCATCGATGACATCTGGGTTGAAAAGGTTCTCCATCGCCGGCGAGAAGAATCGAGGTACAGTTCGGATGTCCGCCTTCCTCACTCGGTAGCATCTACGGGAATTGAGTTGACAGCGATCGCCGAAAAAATTGGGTCAAAAAAAACTTAATGATGAACGTATGTTCTCAAGGCTCCCCTTTTATGCCTGCCTCCCTATTTTCCCCCCAAAATCTCCGTTTAGATTCTAGCTTACAAGAACTGTCCCTGTACGAATGTCAGGTCGATGTCGATGCGGTGGGGATGGTTCTGTCTCATATCTTTGAAACCAATCCCGGCATTCCGGGGGTGATTTTGAAGTGCGATCGCGAGTTCGTCGGCATGATTTCCCGGCGGCGATTTTTGGAACGCCTCAGCCGTCCCTACGGGCGAGAATTGTTCCTGACGCGATCGATTCGCGCCCTGTATCGGTTCGCCCAAATTGAACTGATGATGCTTCCCGGAGACACCCCCATCGTCGATGCCGCGCACCAAGCCATCCGGCGATCGCCCGGACACATTTACGAACCCATCGTCGTTCAAATTTCCCCCGAAGATTACCGCCTCTTAGATACCCAACAATTATTGATCGTTCAATCCTACATCCACCAACTCGCCACGGAATTACTTCGCCAACAAACCCAGTCCCAACTGATTCAATCCGAAAAATTGGCGAGTCTCGGACAGATGGTGGCGGGAGTCGCCCACGAAATTCGGAATCCCGTCGGCTGCATCGTCGGAAATACCCACTGCCTCTCCAATTACTACGAAGATTTGATGGAATTGATCAACACCTATGAAGAAGAAAGGACGGCCTCCAACGGGCGGATCGAAGAAGTCAAAGAAGAAATAGATTTTGATTTTTTGAAAACTGACTTATTCGAGATGATTCGCAGCATCCAAGTGTCTTCGGAGCGGTTGAATTCCCTGGTCAACAGCCTGCGAAGTTTTTCCCACATGGATCAGAATAACCGGCGAGAAACGGACATTCACGAATGTTTAGAAAGCACCCTTTTGATTTTGAAAAATCGCCTAAAAATGGGCATAAAAGTCATCAAGAATTATGGTAAAATACCGCAATTTTTGTGCTATTCAGGATTGCTAAGTCAGGTGTTTATGAACCTGATCGCCAACGCGATCGATGCCGTGGAAGAGAACGCGAAAAGCGGAAAAGAATCCGGAAAAATTTGGATTTCGACCCACATCTTAGACGGATTTCCGCCCGAGTCGCGATCGCTCCAAATTCCCCCCGAACCCGAAATTGAAATTCCCCCATCAGCCTTGACGAAAAATATTCGCTGCATCGTCATCCGCATCGCCGACAACGGCTGTGGCATCCCCCCGGAAATTCAACATCGCATTTTCGAGAACTTTTTTACCACCAAATCCGCCGAAAAAGGCACGGGTTTGGGACTGGCGATCAGCCATCAGATCGTCCAAGAAAAGCACGGCGGCAGTCTCAACCTGCGATCGCTCCCCGGAGTGGGTACGGAATTTGAAATCGTTTTACCGTTTATGTGATAACAATTAACAATTAACAATTAACAATTACTGAAATTTTCAAGTCTATGCCATACAGATTTCAACTTTAAGTCCCCATCCCCCCCTACCCCCCCTTTGTAAGGGGGGAGATCAGGGGGGATAATGGCGGATCGAACCGTATCGAAGCAGAGCGACAACTGCTATAATTCTCGGATTTCCGTTTTGTGTTTTCTGAGCTAGAATGGTGGGATGGGACATTAACGATGATTCGACTTCCGATCCAGGACGGCATTTATCACTATCGTTCCTCAACCCCTCAAATTTCCATGCACAGACGGCAATTTTTGCGATTTTTGACCGGCTTCGGAACCGGCGCGATCGCCTCCTTTGGAAGTCGCGGTTGGGTCGCCAGAAGCCTCGCCGCGACACCCAATTCAAAGCGGTTGGTCCTGTTATTTTTGCGGGGGGGAATTGACGGACTCAGCGTCGTCGTCCCCCACGGCGAAACCGACTATTACCAAGCCCGACCCGCGATCGCCCTCCCCCAACCCGACAAAGACGGCGGCGTTCTCGACTTGGACGGACAATTCGGCCTGCACCCGTCCCTGGCCTCCCTGCTGCCCCTGTGGGAACAGGGAACCCTGGCCTTCGTCCACGCCTGCGGGTCCGCCGACCCCACGCGATCGCACTTCGACGCCCAACATTATCTGGAAGTGGGCACCCCCGGAAACAAAAAGACCCCCGACGGGTGGATGAACCGCCTGCTGGGCGTCTTGCCGGGACAGACCCCCGTGGAGGCCGTCAGCGTCGGCCAGTCCATCTCCCCCATCCTCTCCGGGTCCGAACCCGCCAGCAACATCTCCCTCGGACGCCACGCCGCCCGCAAACTGCCCATCGATCGCGATAACGTCCGCACCGCCTTCGACCGCCTCTACACCGACGACGACCCCCTCAGCGTCGCCTATCGGGAGGGTAGAACCGCCCGCGATCGCCTCCTGAAGGAACTCGAAGCCGAAATGGAAGCCGCCAACAACGGCGCCCCCCTCCCCGCCGGCTTCGCCGGAGACGCCCGACAACTGGCCGGTTTGATGGCCCGCGACCCGCAAATCCAACTCGCCTTCATGGACCTGGGCGGATGGGATACCCACGTCAACCAGGGTTCGACCCGGGGAATCTTGGCGAACCGCCTCAAAAGACTCGGCGAAGGGGTGGCGACTTTAGTCGAAAGCCTGGGAGAAACCTACGCCGACACAACAATAATTGTCATGTCGGAATTCGGACGCACCGTGCGGGAAAACGGCAACGGCGGCACCGATCACGGCCACGGTAATGTCATGTGGGTGTCGGGCGGTTCGGTGCGCGGCGGCAAAGTGTACGGCACCTGGCCGGGCCTGTCGGAGGATGAATTGTACGAAGGCCGGGATCTCGCCGTCACCACCGATTTTCGCGACATCCTCGCCGCCATCCTGACCTCCCAATTTCAACTGACCTCCACCCAATTAAACCGCGTCTTCCCCGACTACAATTTCGCCGGAAATTTTGCGATCGATTAGAACGCCGCGCGCGGAATGGGGAGTAGGGAATGAAATCACCTTTAAACGGTGGTTAACGGCGGCTATCGGGTCCAGCCGCACCTCCTCGCCTCCTAAAACGGCCATTGCCCCCCGAGACGCTGAACGTAGTGCGACAGGGGTTGATCGACACCAAAAGCCATCTTGAGTATATTTTGGGCTAAATCACACTTATAGTGTGTAGATTTTGACGGGGATCGGCCGTATCCTGACGTCGTGATACCAAATCCAGAGCTTAAAAAATTGGGTCAAAACATTCGCAACCTGAGAAAAGCGAAGGATCTGTCTCAAGAACAATTAGCCGAACTCTCAGGCCTTCACCGCAACTATATTGGTGGGATAGAAAGGGGGGAGAGAAACGTAGCAATATTGAATATCCTACGCATTGCCCGGGCTTTGGAAGTGTCACCCGGTGAACTTTTGAAGGGGCTTGAATAAATGGAGTCTCCATATGAGGGAATTCCGGTTTCTGATTGGGAATCCAAGACCCGAGAGCTGATCGGGCAACATCCTCTCGACCCGGATGAAATCTACGAAGTGATCGTTCAAGTTTGGAGAGAAATCTTTGAATCTAACTTGACCAGCAGGGGGTATCGGATTGGGGTTGATTTGTTTCCGCGTCCTCAAATTATGGGATTTTTTCTGCACGAACTGATTCCCTTGGAATTTTCTAACCGTTATCCTGGAATCTGGAGGCGTGAGGAAAATGATTTTGAAAAAGATTTGGTCTATCTTCCCAACAACTACTTTTCCATAGAAATCAAAACCTCATCGAGTAAACGGAGTACCTATGGAAATCGTAGTTATGCTCAAAAACGGACGGCAGGTGCCAAGCAAAAAAAAGATAAATCGGGATATTATCTAGTAATTAATTTTCAGAAATTTGACAAGGAGCGATCCGAAACTCAGATTCCAGACATCAATTTGATCCGGTTTGGATGGATCGATTTTTTGGATTGGCAAGGTCAAGCGTCTGCCACCGGACAACAGGCTCGATTAAATCCCAATGTCGAGAAATACAAACTCCTCAAATTGCCCCTTTAATCGATTTTACTGACCTTTTTCTAGAACAGCGAAAGTTGGGATGCTTGAATTTGCTGTTGAGTCAAAAAATTATCAATTCTGTCGGCCGCAATTTTGCAGTAATCCTCTCTAATCTCAAAACCGATAACAGGACGCTGCAACTCCAAGGCGACAACTGCAGTCGTTCCCGAACCCATAAAGGGATCGATCGCAATTTCGCGGGGATTGGATGAAGCTTTGATAATTCGCGAGATCACCGCAGTCGGAAATTGTGCGGGGTGGGGCGTTCTTTCTTTCGAGGCTCTTTGAGTTCCGGAGGTAACTTTTGGAAGTTCCCAAACATCTGTCGGATTTTTTCCGAGAGGGTTGACTTTCAACTTGCCATTCTTTTTTTGATTGGGATATTTGACATTGCGATCGCGCACGTCATCCAAATTAAACGTATAATTTTCGCTATCTTTGACATACCACAAAAATTTCTCGTTGCGGGGTGAAAAAAATTTCCGCCCCGCAACACCGGCACCGTAGTTCCAAACAATTTCTTGAATGAGATAAAAGGGGACTTTATCCCAAAGCAGATAGGGAATGGGAATACTTTTGGCGCGATCGGGAATTGACAGATAGCCCAAGTTGAGCCAAAAAGCGCCGTCGGGTCGGGTGAGGCGATAAATTTCTGTAATCCACTGTTGACACCAATTTAAGTAATCTGACAAAGGCTGTTTCTGTTCATATTCTTTACCAATGTTATAAGGGGGACTGGTGACGGTGAGCGCCACCCATTCATCGGGCAGATAGCTCATGGCTTCCAAACAATCCAGGTGATAAATCAGGCAATTTTGAGCCTGGAAGTAGGGAGTTCCTAAAATCCGAACAATCTGATTGAACATGATCTTGAAGGGTCATCGGC
Source organism: Lyngbya sp. CCY1209 (assembly GCF_035615495.1). Lineage (GTDB taxonomy): Bacteria > Cyanobacteriota > Cyanobacteriia > Cyanobacteriales > Microcoleaceae > Limnospira. Next base: position 19,481 of record NZ_JAJENU010000581.1, read on the forward strand.
TCCGATTGGCTTTGAGGAGCGATCGCCCCACCTCGGGGAATTGTAGACCATTTTCCGACACTCGATCGTCAATAAAATTCGTGGTCGGGGTTTCAGTCTCGATCGTATGAGTTCCACATCTCAAATGGAAATGCTATAGCAGTGTGAAATGATGAGTGAAAATTTGAGCGGCTCAAAGCCCCCAGGATTGGGGGTTTGGGGGCCAGAAGATTTTCAAATGACTCCTGATCGCTATATAGCAGCGTGAAATGATTCGTGAAAAATTGATCGACTCAAAGCCCCCAGTATTGGGGGTTTGGGGGCCAGAAGATTTTCAAATGACTCCTGATCGCTATATATATTAAAGATCTCCATTAATATGAATCACCAATTCCCGCTGATGTCCGCGGCTGCGGTGCTCCCACAGGTAGAGCCCCTGCCAGGTGCCCAGAACCAGGCGGCCCTGGGAAATGGGGATCTGTTCCGAAGTCTTGGTCAAAACGGTGCGGATGTGGGCCGGCATATCGTCCGGGCCCTCGGTGCTGTGGATGTAGTGGGGGCCTTCGGGCACCAATTTGGAGAGGAAATTTTCCAGGTCTTCGAGAACGTCCGGGTCGGCATTTTCTTGGATAATCAGGCTGGCGGACGTGTGCCGCAAAAAGACCGTGCAGAGTCCGATTTGGACCCCCGACTCGGCGACGGCATCCTGGACGTGGCGGGTAATTTTAGCCAGGGATTTGCCCTGGGTTTTAACGGAAATGAATTTTTGATAGTGTCCCATGCGATCGCTCCGATGGTCGTCGGTGGAGAGCGGAAACGCCACGATGGTGACGGGCGAGACACGCTCCAACGGTGGTGTGTTAACCTTTAACTTATATTACGGTCCATCTCCGAGCCCTATCGAGTCCGTCGAGCGATCGCGATCGCGATCGCGATGAAAAATGAAAAACTGCAAGCTGACCCCACCCTACTCCGAGAGCCGGCATTCGAGATGATTGGGCTAGAGTGAGGGGCATCTGTCAGGGACAACCCTACTGATCGAGAGTGTTTCAGTCGATGTTTCCTCCAACCCCGCTAGATTCAAACAATTTGCTGGCCATCAGCCTCAGCTTCGGTGCCATTTTCAGTGTCGCCGCCAGTTGGAGTTGGATGAAATGGCGAAAAATTCCCCCCCTCGCGCGCCCCGACTTTCGCAATCGCGCCGACTCGTTGCTCCAACAGATGGGGTGCGTCGTCATCGGGCTCTGTGCAGAGGGCAAAATTCAGGAGTGGAACCGGGCGGCCCGGGAGCTTTTGGGCCATTCCCGGGAAGAAGTCCGCGATCGCGACTTTTGGACTTTGTGCGTGCCGGAATCCCGGCGGGAAACGGTGAAAGCCCTGTACGGCAAGGCGATCGCCTGCCTCGCCCCCGTCCGCGTCCACCACGTCCTCCTCACCTCGGACGGACGGGAACGGCAAGTTCAATTCCAAATCGTCCCCTGGCGCAACCGCCGCGGCGAAATTATCGGCATCATCGCCACCGGGGAAGCAGTGGCCTGCAGCCCGGACGGTTCCGGCCAGACCGAACTCGAATGCGAACGGCTGCAGCAACTCATCTCCCACCTCCCCCTCCCCGTCGCGATGTTCGACACCCAAATGCGGTACCTCGCCCACTCCACGGGGTGGATCGATTTCTGCCAGCCAAAAACCGCCAATCTGATCGGCGCGAGTCACTACGAGATCTTTCCCGACATCAAGCCGGAGTGGAAATTGGTTCACCAACGGGCACTGCGGGGGGAAACCATCTCGACGTTGGAGGATTGCTGGGTTCGGGAAAATCAGTCGCCGACCTACCACGGTTGGGCGATCGGACCCTGGTATCGCCACTCCGGAGAAATTGGCGGGGCCATCCTCGCCCTGATCCCCCTCAACCACCTGGTGGAGTCCCGCGACGCCGCCCTGCGATCGGTGCAGTTCAAATCGCGATTTTTGGCCCAGATGAGCCACGAGATCCGCACCCCCATGAATGGCGTGTTGGGGATGGTGGAACTGTTGCTCAAAACCGACCTCACCCCCCAGCAGCGGGACTACACCGGCACCATTTACCGCAGCGCCCGACACCTGCTGACCGTGATCAACGAAATCCTCGACCTGTCCAAACTCGAAGCCGGGGAGGCCCACCTGGAGGAACGGGACTTCGACCTGCACAACTGCATCGAAACGGTCGTCGATCTCCTCGCCGTCAAGGCGGAAGACAAACAACTCGAACTGGTCGTCCTCATCGATCGCAACCTGCCCCGACAACTGCGGGGCGACGGGATGCGCCTGCAACAGGTGCTCATCAACTTGGTCAACAACGCCATCAAATTCACCGAATCCGGCCACATCGTCATCCGGGCGACCCGCGACGGCAGGGAACCCCAGAAAACCGGCATCCGCTTTTCCGTGGAAGATACGGGGATCGGCATTTCCCCCGAACTGCAACAAAAACTGTTCGAGCCCTTCGCCCAGGCGAGTTCGAGCACCAACCGCCAGTACGGGGGTACGGGGTTGGGACTCTCCATCTGCAAGCACCTCATCGATCTGATGGGCGGCCAGATCGGGCTCGAAAGCCGGGAGGGGTGCGGCTCGACGTTCTGGTTCACCGCCGGTTTCGCGCCGCCGGAGTCTGAATGCGCGATCGCCGTCCCCGAACAATTGCGAAATTTGAAATTGCTGGTGGTCGATCGCAGCCCCCTGGTGCGGGAGTCCGTCCGCCGCATCGCCGAGGAGTGGGGCATCCGGGTGGAAGAGGCCGACACGGCCGAACTCGCCCGCACTTCATGGCAACAGTGCCGGGTTCGCGGTCGTCCCTACCACCTGATTTTGATCGACTTGCACTTGCTCAACCGGGAGGGGGCGCAGTTGGTCCGCCAACTCTACCGGGAGTCCAAACCCTCACTCACCGGGCTGATTTTGATGAGCGGCATCAACCAGCGCAACCGCGCCGAACAGGTTCTGAATTTGGGAAATTTCAGCTATCTGATCAAGCCGGTGGCGCCCCTGCGGTTGTTGCAGAGTTTGGCCGTCGCCCTCAAATTGGAGATGCCGGAGATGCCCGATCCCACCGACGGCTTGGAAAATTATTGGTCGGCGCGATCGCGGGATTTCTCCCCACCCGAATCGTCTTTCCCGGATTCCGAAACCCCAGCGGGGGAAACGCCATCGAACCCCGTCAAAATCCTCCTGGCTGAGGATGATGTCGTCAACCAAGAGGTGATTGTGAGCCAACTCCGGCAACTCGGCTATGCGGCGGATGCGGTGGGGGACGGACAGTCGGCCCTCGACCGTTTGCAACGGCAAGACTACGACATCATTTTGATGGACTGCCAGATGCCGATTTTGGACGGCTACGAAACGACGGCTAAAATTCGCGATCGCACCGGCCCCAAACCCCCCCCGGCGATCGTCGCCCTCACCGCCAGCGCCATGCCCTCCGACCGCCAGCGCTGTCTGAAAGCGGGGATGGACGACTACCTCAGCAAACCCATCGATCTGAGAGCCCTCGGCAGCGTGATCCGGCGCTGGAGTTCCGTCGGGGGCGATCGCAGCCCGGAACCCCCCGTTCCATCCTCCGATTTCCCCGCCGAACCGGAAATCCCCCTCGATCTCGATCGCCTCGAACAGTTATTTCATGGAAAACTGAACCTGCAATATCGCCTGTTGTCCATGTTCATCCAGCAGGGACAAGAACGCATCGACGCGATCGCACAAGCCGTCCGCACCGAAGATTTCACCCAGATCAAACAGCAAGCCCACGCCCTGAAAGGATCGGCCGCCAACGCCGCCGTCCTGCACATTCCCGCGATCGCCAAACAACTCGAAACCCTCGCCCTCCAACAAAACCTCCAAGACGCAAAACCCCTCGTCGAACAACTCCAAAACCACCTCGATCGCCTCCAAGCCTTCGTCGAAGAAAAAATGGTCCCCCAAAGCCAAAGCTAGAAGGAGGCGACCGGAAGCGACCGGAGGCGACCGGAAGCGACCGGAAGCGGAGGGAGCGGAGTAAGTCTCTGTCTTCTTATTGCCTATTGCCTACTCCCTACTCCCTACACCCTACACCCTACACCCTACACCCTAAATTTTAACTCCCCGAATCGAACAATCCAACAATTCCATCGGGTGCATCAGGGGAACTTCTTTCTCCTGCAATTTCAGATGTTTTTTAATCTGCAAAGAACACCCCGGATTCGCAGAAGCGATCAAAGTCGCCCCCGTATTCAGCAAATTTTCGACCTTCTGTTCTCCCAACTCGTCCGCCACTTCCGGTTGCAGCATATTGTAAACCCCAGCACTGCCGCAACACAGCGCCGCGTCCACCGGTTCCCGCAATTTGACCCCCGGAATTTGTTTCAACACTTCCCGAGGTTGGCTGCTGATTTTTTGTCCGTGCAACAGGTGGCAGGCATCCTGATAAACCAACGTCAAATCCTCCCCATCAACCAACGGCGACAATTCCGCCGTCAGTCCGACTTCCGCCAAAAATTCCTGGGCGTCCCGCACTTTTGCCGCGAATTCTGCCGCCTTTTCCCGGTATTCCGGAACGTCTTTCATGATGTGGCCGTATTCTTTTAAAGTGTGTCCGCAACCCGCCGCATTGATGATAATCGCATCCACGCCAGTTCCTTCAAAACTGTCGATCATTTGCTTAATTAAAGCGTGGGATTGTTCCGTCTGTCCCTGGTGTTCCGGCAGGGCGGCACAGCAACCCTGGGATTTGGGAATTACCACTTCGCAGCCGTTCGCCGTCAGCACCCGCACCGTCGCCTCATTCACCGGGGAGAAAAAGAGTCGCTGGACGCAACCCAAAATCACCCCCACCCGGTAGCGTTTCTCGCCTTTGGCGGGAATGACAGTCGGCATATTATCCCGAAATGCGGCATCGGAAATTTCCGGCAGGATCGATTCCATCGCCGCCAGCCGTGGGAAGATTTTCGGCAGTAATCCCGTCGATCGCACCACGTTTTGTAACCCTAATTTCTGATAAATATACAGGGGAAATAACAGCGGACGCAGGCGGTTCGGATAGGGAAATAAACTGAAAATTAGGGTGCGGATAATGCGATCGCTCAAATTCCTGGGAACATTCCGTTCTACCTGGGGGCGGGTTGCCGCGATCAATTGATCATACTGCACCCCGGAAGGGCAGGTGGTGACGCAGGCAAGACACCCCAAACAACTGTCAAAATGTTGGGCGGTGGCGGGGGTTAACGGCGCCTCTCCTTTATTAATCGCATCCATTAGATAAATGCGACCCCGGGGAGAATCCATTTCTTTGCCAATCACCCGATAACTCGGGCAGGTGGCCAGACAAAACCCGCAGTGCACGCAGGTATTAATCAAATCGGGAGGGGGCGGATTATTGTCATCGAAACCCGGAAATTCTTCGGAGGGTTGCAGGTGGGGATTTTGCCCCAAAAAATTGCTGTCTTTTGCCGGAATGGCTTCGGAGGTTTTGTCGAACGTTTGCATATTAAAAAATGAAAGTCCTGCAAAATTATCGTTGTTAAAAATTGGAATTAAATTCCATCCACAAATCGATGATTGTTCAAAAGTCCTTCGGGGTCGAATTGTTGTTTGATGCGGCGCATCAGATCCGAGGCATTCCCGGTATATCCCCAAACGTCGATCTGCTGTTTGAGGTCGGCGGGGGCCTCCAAAATCGACAGGAAACCGCCATTTTTGCCGCACCACTGACGCAGGGTTCGCAACCGTTCCGGGGTAGCCGTCTCGAACCGCACCACACCCAAACCGCTGCCCCCGTGAATCATGGCGGGGGTTCGGCACTGACTCAGGGTTGCCACCGCCGTCGTCGGGGTTACTCCTATTTTGCCGATCATTCTCTGTTCAGGGGAACCGTTCCACATTTGTTGCTTTAATTGCCCCCATAAGTCCGCCTCATTTTCCCCGAGGCGGTGTCCTTGCAATGTCAATTTTTCCCCCACTTCCAAGAGGCGATCGCACTGCTGCCGGACGCTTTCGGGAATGCTCTGGAACCGCACCGCCAACCCCATCTGATTGCCGAGAGCGGCGATTTCCATCAACTCAGGGGAGAGCAAATCGACGGCGATCGGTGTCAGGGCCGATGATAGCAGAGTTTGGGCCGCCGCGGCGATCGCATCCGGATTTCCCGATAGCAGGACAGTATCCGAGGCATCCTGGCGGGGGTACAGCCGCAGGGTAACTTGAGTAATGATCCCCAACGTCCCGTAAGAGCCCGTCAGCAACTTCATCAAGTCGTAACCGGCGACATTTTTAACCACCCGTCCCCCGGCTTTGGTGATTTTGCCGTCGGACCGGACGAAGGAAATCCCCAGCAGCAGATCGCGGACCCCCCGATATCGGTGTCGCAGGGAACCGCTGTCCCCCGTGGCGACGATGCCACCGATGGTGGCGGTGTCGGGGTAGGTGGGGTCAAATCCGAGGAATTGTCCCTGTGCTCCGAGAATGTCCCGCAATTCCCGCAGCGTCATCCCCGCTTCCACTGTCGCCGTCAAATCTCCGACGGCGTGTTCGATTAAGCGGTTCATCCGGCGGGTGCTCATGGCGATGCGCGGACCGGCGATCGGATTTCCCCAGGACAGCTTGCTGCCGTTCCCGAAGGGCAAAATTCCCAACCCAGTTGCCGCGGCGTAGGCGACGAAAGCCGCCAATTCCGCCGGGGTTTCGGGGTAGATGACGCCTTCGATTTGGGAGTCGGGGGTGACGGAACGGGTGATGCGGTTTTGGATTTCCGGTTCCAGATCGTCCCACCTCCGCAGGCGATTGCTCCCGGCGATTTTGCCGATTTCCTCCCAATTCAGGGGTTCGGATGTCTGGGATAATTCGCGACTGGCTGTAGACATCGCACTCAATAGTTGTTGCAATTTTTTTATTATATAAGACTTGTTGACATCCGACCCCGTCAAGCTGATGCCAGAACGGGGGATTCCCAGAACGGCGATCGGATTCGGGCATCGATCGCTCGACTATCCTCTGTCAAACGGTTCGGGGGGGTTTCATGGGGGGAATCGCGATCGCACCCTTGTGATTTCTCGGTCAATCTCCGCCCGGGGTCTATTTCGGAATTTTGATTTCAATATAACGCCCGGTTCGGCCTGTGAGGGGGCGTCGGAGGTTGGGGGTTAAGTTTTCTGAAAAAATCGGTCAGGGGAAAAATGATCGTGTTAGATTCTAGTAAAAAACGATGTGGAGTCAGTTACTTAAAAATAACGATGATCGTAATTCGCTGGATCGATACACTGATGAAATCTCTCAAAATGCTTTTAAAATCCATCGGGGAATTATTCGGGCCTTGTATGGTTTCTTTGGGAGCATTTCTGATTTTCTCGAGCGTCGAGCAAACCAAAGAAGTGTATCGTGTTATTATTGCGGATTCACTCCTGCATCAGGCTATTTTATCCGCATTTCTCGTCCATATTTTGGCTTCATCTATCTGGTACTCTGCCTACCTGCTGTATTCGACCCCACCCGAGTCAAACTGGCAATCCTCGCAACAGCAAGAAGTCAATAAAATTCTGTCCCTAGTGATTGGATATCTGCCAATATTGGGTTTTTCATTGGGCATACTTTCGGCTGGCAAAAATCTCGAAAATGCGAATTTTATTTTTAGTTATGCCGGCAATATTACGTTTTTGTTTTTATTCAATGCCCTCGAAATAACCGGCTTTTATAAAGCCTATCGTTTGACTCCGCTTCCGGTCGAAAGAATTAAAATTCTATTTGTCAATGTTGTCTCCGGAGCTTTCAGTTTAATTTCCTTGCCTTTGATCGCTCAAACATCCAGTTCCGCCTGGGGAGTGGTCGGTATTATTATTTTACAACTCTCACTTTATTTGCTGCTCTATTGTTCTTTTTATGATTCGGATAAGGACAAAGAAAATATTCAAAAAAATGCCCTCAAATATGCGTTACTATTTCCCGGGATTTACGTCGGATTAGCTTCCCATGTATTTCCCCCGAGTTTCTCTATACTTATCCCCGTTGTGATCGGGCCAATTAGCCTGGTTGCTATCTCATTTACAATTCTTGTTGTCGGCATCTCTATCCTGCAAAAAGTGGGCGACAAAAATGATTTTTCTGCTGTCATTTTCTTGATTTGTTTACTCATTTTTAACGGCGTTACAAACATCAATGATAACCATAAATTCAGATACATAAAACCTTCTATAGATAACTTTAAATCGGAACTACCGAGCTTGAATCAATGCTTTAAAGAATGGTTGGATAGCCGTCCAGACCGCGATCAATACCGGCCTGAAAAACCCTATCCTGTCTATATTATATCGGCGCAAGGTGGCGGGATTTATGCCGCCTATCATTCGGCGATGACTTTCGCAAAATTGACCGATGAAATTCCCGACTTTCCCCAGCATATTTTTGCCATCAGTGGCGTTTCCGGTGGCAGCTTGGGAGCGTCAGTCTTTGCCAGTCTTTTAAAAAACAGTGGCGAGGGACTTCCGGGGTCGATCAGTTATTCCGAACAAGCCAAAAATATCTTGAATCAAGATTTCCTTTCTCCTTTACTTTCCCTCGGTTTATTCCCCGATCTGTTCCAAAGGTTTATCCCCTTTCCTATCAATGAATGGGATCGGGCTAGGGGACTAGAATTTGCCTTTGAAAATTCCTGGGAGCGACTGGCGATCGAAAATCATGAAAATCCGTTCAGACAATCGTTTTACAAGCATTGGAAGCCCGAAGATACTTCGCCGGCTTTAGTCCTCAACACGACCGTCGTCGAAACGGGTGAGCGCTTGTTAATCAGTCCCTTTACAATGTCATCAGATCGACCAGTAAATCCAACAAAAAATAATTCCGAATTTCCAGTAATTCTTCGTGACACGGACTTGAGATTGAGTACGGCAGTGGGCCTGAGCGCCAGATTTCCTTATATCACTCCTGTCGGTTGGTATCGACCGGGCGACGATCGCGGTAGAATACATCTGGCAGACGGGGGTTATTTTGATAATTCTGGCATTTCCACAGCTCTAGATATTGGCCGATTATTACAGCAAATAGACGGGCAAGATAATCGATTCAAGATCATCTACATCGCGCTGGTAAATGCGCCCAAAAATCGTTCTTTAAATGAGCGCAGCGATTTGGTTTTTAATGAAATTTTTTCGCCGATCCGAGCCCTATTTCGTGCCCGCGAAGCTCGCGGCCGCAATATCGTCAATTTGTCAACCTATGCCCTGGATGAGGAGCGATTGAGAATCCTCAGACTGCGGACCGTCGGCAATGGTTTCAAACTCCCCGTCGGCTGGTTTCTCTCTCGCAATTCGCAAAATTTTATTGACGATCAAATCCTCGCATCAATCTCCTGCGACGAAGAAAGTGTCGGGCGGGATAACAGTTGCATAGTCAAGTCAATTCGGGAAGATTTGACGTAAGGGTGTAGGGTGTAGGGTGTAGGGTGTAGGGAGGAAAGAAAAATTTCTGACTCCTGACTCCTCACTTCTACCTTCTCCGGGAACCGATCGCGCGACTGAGGTGCGACGGTCAATTCTCGATCGCCCCGAAAAGGTCAATCCATCAATAATTGTCAATTATCAATTGTCAATGAATAATAGATCCTCGAACGCGACTTTTGAAAAACCATGAAACTAAGCTTTTGCGCGATCGCGAAAAATGAGGCGGACAATCTGCCCGACTGCCTGAACAGCGTCCGGGAGGTGGCGGAAGAGTTGGTGGTGGTGGATACCGGATCGACGGACGGAACGCCGGAGATCGCCGAAAAATTGGGGGCGAAGGTGTACGAATTCCCCTGGTGCGACGACTTCGCCGCCGCCCGGAATGCGTCGCTAAAATATGTCACCGGGGATTGGGTTTTGGTACTCGATGCGGACGAACGGTTGGTTCCCGATATTATCCCCCAAATTCGGAGAGCCACTGGACTCGAAGATCATTTATTGATTAATTTGGTGCGGCAGGAAATTGGGGCGGTGCTCTCCCCCTATTCCCTGGTGTCGCGGCTGTTCCGAAACCATCCCGATCTCTATTTTTCCCGTCCCTATCATGCCTTGGTGGACGACAGCGTTGCGGAAATTTTGCGGCGGGAGCCCCACTGGCGGATCGGTTCAATCTCGGAAATTGCGATCGCCCACGAGGGATACAGTGCAGATGCGATCGCGGGACGGAACAAGCGAGAAACCGCCAAAACCTCGATGGAGAAGTATTTGCGGCAACATCCCGGCGATCCCTACGCGGCGAGTAAATTGGGGGCGTTGTACGTGGAAATGGGGGATATGGAAGGCGGAATTCGACTGCTGAAAGGGGGACTCGAACAAAAAAGTCAAATCGACCCGGGAATTTTGTACGAACTGCATTATCATTTGGGCATCGCCTACCGAAAAAAGGGATTCGCCAAACTGGCCGAACGCCACTACCGGGAGGCGATCGCGGCGGAAGTGCTCCCCCAACTGAAATTGGGCGCCTATAACAATTTGGGAAACCTGCTGAAAGCCAAAGGGGATCTCGCCGGCGCCCGGACCGCCTACGAAACCGCCGTGAACATCGACCCCAATTTTGGCCTCGGCCACAATAATCTGGGGATGGTGCTGCGGGCGATGGGAAATTCTCGGGGTGCGATCGCCTCCTACCGACGGGCGATCGGGCTCAATCCCAATTATGCCGAAGCTTACCAAAATTTGGGAGCCGCCCTGCTGGGCATCGGCAACCTCCCCGAGAGTCTGGATGCCTTCCGAAAGGCGATCGCACTTTACGAAAAAACGAACCCCGCCGAGGGTTCGCGCCTGCGGCGGGGGTTGTCGGAGATGGGGTTGCCCATTTAAACCCTGCGATCTTGGGGAATTTGATACTACAATGCAGCAACAATTCAGCTATGCTGTTTTGTCGAACTTAATTGAGGAGTCTTGCAATAGTGCGACCCGTTAGCCCGAAACCGGGGAATTTCTCCTCGGGGGAAGGGCTGCAAGGTTTGGCGAAGCGCCCGGACAATTTGAGGACGTGGGGAAAATTGACAATTGACAATTCATTCCCCCCCTTCACCCTTTGTATCGGACGCGGCGTCAATTTCAACCTTGACAACTGAAACTCGCTTGTTGGTGCGGAAAAATCGAGTCATTTCGACTTTGAACCCTTCCAAGTCCAACCCTCCAGGTGCCGGAGTGAAAGCACTTCCCCACGGTAGCGACTGGCCCTCAATCCGTGAAGCGGGAAGGAAAGGTGGGATGCCTGCGAGCCCGATGCGGGCGCTTCCGCCGAGTAGCTGGCTACGGGCAGGGAAACCGAACTTCCGTCAGAACTACCGTCAGACTCGACTTGCGAAAGGGCTGTGACGCAAGGGTGCAATTGGCACTCGGGGCGAGACGACGTTGTTGTTGCCGACGTCAAAGGTAATCTCACTTTGTGGGATAACCCGGCACTCACAACGCCCCCGGTAGAAAGGAAGGCCCTAAGGTCAGGAACCAAAGTGAGTTTCGGAACGGGATAACCTCCGAGGCGCTCTCGGTTTCTGCGATGCGATCGCACGATGCCGAGCAGTCAGCCAAGACGCAAATTCTGGACTATCCAGGCGTCTCGGAGGCGGGATCGTGTCAGAAGCCAAGGCCCCGACCACAAATCGGGGATATGCAGACGGACACGCGGAATCTCAACTGGTAGAGGATGTCAATTGCGGTGAATAAGACTAAAGCCCGTCCGAATCGGACGAGGATGGTATGCACGGACGAAAACCTTGCGGGCGCCAACCTTGCGCCCCTACGGCGTCGTTTGTGGAAGCTGCAACAGCGAATCTACCGGGCCTCGAAACGGGGTGATGTGAAGGCGGTTCGCCGACTCCAAAAGACTTTGATCCGGTCCGCAACGGCGCGATATCTCGCTTCGCGGGTGATCGTCGCGGCCGACGGACCCACTCAACCGATCCGAGAGTGTTTGATGAGCTGGGCGATCGAGCCAGAAAGTCGGGCTCTGTCGGAGCGGGATGACGGGATCGTGAAGGCCGAGCGATCGCTTTCGGGGGCGGTACGGACGATCGCCCGAACCCTGGAAGATGAACCCCAATTTGTCGGGGTGGCGGATCTCAAATTCGCCACTCAACCGGGGAATTTTGCGCGGGGACTGACCTCGCTGCCCCGAAAGCTGAAATTGACCCCAAAAGCGATCGCGGCGCCTCTGGTGGCTTTATTGGATGCGATCGCCAATGCTCAATTGGCCGATCGCTTGCAAGCTGAACTCGGGTCTGAGGTGGATCGAATGCCCAGGGTGATCCGGTGGGGAACACATCTGGCGATTGTGCACCGCGATCGCGCGGTGGTTGAAGCCTGTCAGGAGGCGATCGCTCGGTGGTTGAAGCAACGGCAACTGCCATCCGGGGTGAATTGTCAAATCACCCACAGCGTCGATGCCGTCGGTGGGCAACGGCCGGGGTTCGAGGTGTCGGAATTTCACGTCCGGCAGTTTCCCCGGGGAAATGGATACCGGACGGCGATCGCGCCGAGTCGGGATTCTGTCGCCCGACACTATCGGGAATTGGCCGCGATCGTCGAATCCCACAAAGCCGGCACCCAAGCCGATCTGATTCTCTCCCTCAACCGGGCCATCCGCGCCTGGGGCGATCGGTTCAGAATCGCCAATTGCCGGAGTCATCACACCCGCCTGGATTGGTTGCTCGACACCAAGCTCAAAGCCTGGGCGAAACGCCGCCACCCCAACAAACCCGCCGACTATCGACGGCGAAAATACTGGCAAACGACGCCGGATGATCGCCATCAATTCGGGTGCTTCCAAAACGGAAAATGGGCCGGTTTGTTGAAACACGGAGTTTAGGGAGTCGGGAGTCGGGAGTCGGGAATAGGGAATAGGGAATTTTTCACTTTTCACTTTCCCCACACCCCACACCCGTTGCCCTGAGCGCAGTCGAAGGGAGCGCAGTCGAAGGGCCACACCCCACACCCCAATTCGAGGTCACATTGAGATTCTGAGGAGCCGTGTGAGGTGAAAGTCTCACGCACGGTTCTGGAGACGAGTGGGCCGGGTGACTGGCTCGCTTAGTTTAACTGGGTGATAAGCGCGTACCGATCGGAATCGTCGGAGCATCGGGCTACGGCGGCGTGCAACTGGTGCGACTGTTACAGGATCATCCGCAGGTGGAAATTGTCTATTTGGGAGGAGAAAGTAGCGCCGGAAAACCGTTTTGTAGTTTGTATCCTCACCTGGGACACCGGGTGGAACTGACCGTCGAGGCGATCGACTTGGACAAAATCGCCGATCGCTGCGAGGTGGTGTTTTTGTCCCTCCCCAACGGTCTGGCCTGCGATATGGCACCGAAGTTGTTGTCCAAGGGATGTTACGTTCTGGACCTATCGGCGGATTATCGGTTTTCCAACTTGGAAACCTATACGAAGTGGTACGGAAAAGAGAGATCGGGCGATCGCGAGGTGGCGAGTACGGCCGTTTACGGCCTGCCGGAACTGTACCGCGATCGCATCGCCAATGCCCGGTTGGTGGGCTGTCCGGGGTGCTATGTGACAGCGAGTTTGCTGGCCCTGTCCCCCTTGCTCAAGCAGGGGCTGATCGTGCCGGACAGCGCCATCATCGACGCCAAGTCGGGGGCCTCCGGCGGCGGTCGGCAGGCGAAAACCAATATGTTGTTGGCGGAGGCGGACGGTTCGGTTTCGGCCTACGGCATCGGCGGACACCACCGCCACACCCCGGAAATCGAGCAAATTTGCGGCGACCTGGCCGGACATGACGTGAAGGTGCAGTTCACCCCCCACCTGATGCCGATGGTGCGGGGCATTTTGGCGACGGTTTACGCCAACCTGCGCGATCCGGGACTGGTGCGGGAAGATCTGCTGACGATTTACAAGGCGTTTTACCGCAATTCCCCCTGGGTGAAGATTTTGCCGGGGGGGACGTTCCCCCAGAGCAAGTGGGCCTGTGGTACGAATTTGTGCTATATCGGCATCGAGGTAGACCAGCGCACCGATCGCGCGATCGTGATTTCGAGCATCGACAATCTGATCAAAGGTCAGGCTGGTCAGGGCGTCCAGTGCATGAACATCATGATGGGGTGGGAGGAAACCCTGGGACTGCCCCAGTTGAGTTTTTATCCTTAAAAATTGGGGTGTGGGGTGTGGGGTGTGGGGTGTGGGGAAAGTGAAAAGTGAAAAATTCCCTATTCCCTATTCCCGACTCCCTACTCCCTACTCCCTACTCCCTATTCCCTATTCCCTATTCCCGACTCCCTCCTTTCCCCCAAACTAACCGGCGTGGCGGGTCAGCAGGACGGGGCAACCCGCGTAGACGCGCACATAGTCGGACAGGGAGTTTCCGAGCAGGCGATCAAGATCGACGAAGCTCTTGGCGACGGTGGGGCGGCGATCGGGGGAACCCAAGATCAGCAGGTCGGCGTTGACCTCTTCCGCGATGCGGCAAATTTCCGGGCCGGGTTTTCCGGTTCCGGTGACGCAGCGGTAGCTGATACCCATCTGCTTGGCCTGGGCGATCGCGGGGGCAAAGGTGGGGTCATTTTCGGCGTTGGCGGTGTAGTCCTCCGCCGATTTCCCGCTCAGATCCTTGTTGACGTGGGTGAGGATCAGTTGTCCCCCCTGGGCTTCCTTCGTCAACGCCAGGGCCATCTGTAGGGCTTCTTGAGCTTCCGGAGAGCCGTCGAAGGCGACCGCAATCCGGCGCAGTTTTTTGACGTAAATATCATCTTTCACCAGCAGCATGGGGCGGGAGGTGAGTTGGAACACATACTGGCTGACGGAATTTTCCAAAATCGCCTGTAGGCGCCCGAGGCCCCGCGATCCCATGATGATCAGGTCGGCGTCTTCTTCGTCGGCCACCTGACAGACGATATCTTTGGGGTCGCCCTGTTTGAGTCTGGGATTGACCTTGCTGGGGTCGAGTTTGATCGACTTCACGGCTTCGGCCAGGATTTTGCCCCCTTCTTCGAGCTTGTCCGACATCGCGTCGGCAGTGATTTGGGTGGGGACGACGTGCAGGACGGTGACGGAAGCCTTTTGGAGGGAGGGCAAGTCCATCAACATATTCAGCATCTCTTCGCAGAGTCCCCGGCCGGCAACGGCAACTAAAATTTTTTGGATCATAGGTTTTTCCCGAAATTCAAAGCGAGCGTTTTGATCAGGTGTTCAGTTTCGATCCGATGATGAAGAGTCCCGCGGCCCGAGTCCGGTCAATCGGGATGGATCGCCTTCCGGAAGGGTGAAAGGCCGAACCCGGATTCGGCACCGATCCCGTTCCTCGGATGAAAGAAGCAGTCCGGCGAGACTCCCGGGCTTCCCCCACCTCGACTGCGCGTCCTTCGGTGGCGGGCGAGTCTTCTTGACGGAATTGCATGAGACACCGAAGCTATAACTTCAGGATAAAGCTGATGACTGGCTGATAATTTGTAGAAATGTAGCGTTTTGGAAAGAATTGTAAAGTGTCTGGATCGGAACAGTCCGCTTCAAAATGGTTCGAGTACCGGGTCGAGGTGTTTCCCCACCACACGGATTATGCGGGGGTGGTGTGGCACGGGAGTTATGTGGGTTGGATGGAGGAGGCCCGGGTTTTGGCCCTGCGATCGGCCGGCCTCGGGTATGAGGAATTAGTGGCGTCGGGGTTCGAGTTGCCGGTGGTGGAGTTGGCGGTCCGCTACCACCAGTTCGCTCACATGGGCGATCGCATCGTTATCAAACACCGCGTCGCCGGACTCGAGGGCGTCCGCATCCCCTGGGAATACGAGATCGGGTCGGCCGACGGCGGGCGGCGGTTCGCCAGCGCCCGGGCCACGTTGGTGTTGGTGGACCGCCAAACGGGGAAGATCCGGCGGCGTCGGCCCCCAATTTGGGAGGATGCGATCGCCCAACTCCTCGCCCCCGTCCCCGAGATTTAATCCGGGGGCACTTCCGGCAGTGTCACCGGCAATTCCACCCGAAATTCCGTCCCCTCCCCTGGTGTCGAATGGAAGGTCAACTGGCCGCCGTGCTTTTGAACGACAATTTGATAGCTGGTGGAGAGTCCCAACCCGATCCCCTTGCCCACGGGTTTGGTCGTGAAGAAAGGGTCGAATAAACGGGATGTGAACGCTTCCGGAATCCCCACGCCGTTGTCCCGGACTCGGATCGCGACCCATTCCGGATTCACCCGTTCGGTGGCGATCCAAATAGTGGGATTTCCGGAAGCGCCGGGGCGTTCTCGGTGCGCCGCCTTCAACGCATCGATCGCGTTATTGATCAAATGCATGAACACCTGATTGATTTGACTGGCGTAGCCGGTGACTTTGGGCAAATCTTGATAATTTTTGACGATTTGAATGGGGGGACTGTTTTCGGCTTCCGACAGGCGAGGTTTGATTAAAAATAACACGCTATCGAGACTTTCGTTGAGATTGACCGATTTGATTTCCGCTTCGTTGAGGCGCGAGAAAATTCGCAGTGCCAGCATGACGGTCGAAATTCGTTCGACCCCCGTTTTCATCGATTCCATCAATTTGCGGACATCTTCCATGACAAAATCGAGGTCGATTTTGTCAATTTTGTTCGCGATTTTTTCGGAAGGTTGGGGATATTCTTCTCGGTACAAATCGACCAGTTCCATTAGATCTCGGATGTATTCGGAGGCGGGCTCCAAATTGCCGGAAATAAAATTGATCGGATTGTTGATTTCGTGAAACATACCGGCGACAAATTGACTCAATCCGAGCATTTTTTGCTTCTGCACGAGTTGGGCTTGGGTGCGTTGTAATTCCCGCGTCGTTTGTTTGAGCCGCCGATTTTGCTGCAAAATATTTTGCTGTAGCTGCCGGATCTGAAGTTGATTTTTAATGCGGGCAATGACTTCCTCAAATTCAAAGGGTTTGGTGATGTAGTCGGCGCCGCCCACTTGAAACGCTTTCACCTTGTCTTCGACCTGGCCGATCGCGCTGATGAAAATAATCGGAATGTCTCGGGTTTCGGGATTCTGTTTGAGAATTTCGCACACCTGATAACCATTCATCTCCGGCATATTGATGTCGAGCAAAATGAGGTCGGGGGTGAGAGTATTCACGGCGGTCAGAGCCATCTTGCCGCTGATCGCCTTGCGGACACTGAACCCAAAATCGGCCAACATCGTTGACAAAAGCTTGAGATTTTCCGGGACATCATCGACGACCAAAAGATCGGCTTCGCGTAAAATAATATTGTCGGAATCCATCTGATTAAAGACAAAATGAGCGTTGGCAACGGTCATTCGATAATTGCTTAAAAATTTTTCAAACCGGCAGTGGGGTTTCAATTGTCAAACCGAAATCGATCCCAATATACAGTCGCATACAGTTCCGCATAATACGAATACACCCGATTCCAAGATAACATAGTTTTTTCACGGGCTGTTTTCTGTCTATTTTGTCACTCGGATGGGGCGGTCGTCGGCTCGGCTGGCGGGGGGCGGCGATCGCGGCGGGTCGCCCGTCCCGCTCGACTTACCAGGTCGGGCGAGATTCAATTAGTTTCAATAACTGCCGTTCTTTCAGGGGTTTAGCGAACAGATAACCTTGGGCGAATTCGCAGTCAAACCGTCTCAAACTCGACAGTTGCTGCTCGGTTTCCACCCCCTCGGCGATCACCCCCATTGCCATCGTCTTGGCGATATTCACGATCACCGGAACCAGGCCGAATTGGCCGCGGGTTTCATCCATCCGCTGGACGAAAGATTGGTCGATTTTCAAGGTGTCAACTTGGAAAGAGTGCAGGTAGCTCAAAGAGGAATATCCGGTGCCGAAATCGTCGATACTGAGCTGAATGTTTTGTCGCCTCAGACTGTCCAGGATGGCGGTGGCGGTTTTGGGATTGTCCATGATGGCGCTTTCCGTAATCTCCAGTTTTAAGCACTGGGGATCGAGTTGAGTTTGGAGCAAAACTTGTTCGATCTGCTCGATCAAATCGAGTTGGGCGAACTGTCGCGCCGAGACGTTGACGCTCACGAATAACGATTCATCGACGAGTTTTTGTTGCTGCCAATATCGCAGGCGATCGCAGGCGGTTCGGAACACCCAATTGCCGATCGGCGTAATTAAGCCGGTTTCCTCGGCGACGGGAATGAAGAGTCCAGGGGAAATCAGCCCTCGGCGGGGATGATGCCAGCGGACGAGGGCTTCAAACCCGGCAATTTGACCGGTTTTGAGAGATATAATAGGCTGGTAGTAGACGATAAATTCTTCCTGTTGGATCGCCCGTCGCAGGTCATTTTCAATTTGCAGGGTTTGGGAAACCTTATCATGCATACTGGGGTCAAAGATGTGATATTGACCTTTTCCCAAATCTTTCGCCCGATACATGGCCGTATCCGCATCTCGGAGCAAATGTTCCGGCTTTTCGTAGCCCAAATAGGAGAGGGCGATGCCGATGCTGGCGTTGATAAAAACTTCCTGATGTCGGAGGTTGAACGGGTGGGAAAAAACGTCGAGAACCCTTTCCGCCATGGCGATCGCCTGGTCGCGTCCGTCGATGTCCGTCACCAAAATTGCAAATTCATCCCCTCCGAGGCGGGCGAGGGTATCTCCGGATTTGAGCAGGGATTGCAGGCGTTGAGAAATGGCGACCAACAGTTCGTCCCCGACGGAATGGCCGAGGGATTCGTTGACCATTTTAAAGCGATCGCAGTCCAGAAACAGCACGACAAACTGACGGTTCGGTTGCGGTGCGGCGGTTCCGTTTCCATTCCCCGCCGTCCCCCGGATCGCGCGTTCAAGGTATTGAAGAAACAGCGCCCGGTTAGGCAAATTCGTCAGGTCGTCGCGAAAAGCCATCTCGCGCAGTTTGGCGTTGGCGACTTCCAATTCTTGCGTCCGCTGTTTCACCCGTGCTTCCAATTCGGCATTGAGCAGGCGCAATTTTTTTTCGGCTTTCCGAATCGTCAGTTGGTTCCGAACCCGGGCTAAAACTTCTTGAAATTGAAACGGCTTTGTGATGTAGTCCACTCCGCCGGCTTGGAAGGCTTTTACTTTATCGAATACGTCGTCTAAAGCACTCAGAAAAATCACGGGAATTTCCGCCGTTTTCCGTTCGGATTTCAGTTGGGCGCAGACGGAATAGCCGTCCATATCCGGCATCATGATGTCGAGCAAAATCAGATCCGGCAACAGGGTTTGCGCGGCTTCTAGCGCGGTTTTCCCGTCGTTAGCTTCGCGAACCCGATACCCTCTTTTGAGCAAAATTCGAGACAGTAGATGCAAATTTCCTGGCGTGTCGTCAACGATCAGGATGTCGGTATTTTCGTTCTCGTCTGGTCGGTCATCATTCATCATCGGTCTTAACCTATTGAGCTGGGCGACCCGGGAAAGTTGCAGGGCTCGCGATCGCGCTCTAAACATTTTTTACATCGGGCTGGAAATCGGAGAGAGTGCGGCACCGGAGGGTTGGCCGAGAGGCAAGTTTCAAAACATCCCTCGTTCCCGGAAATTGACCCCGGAACCTTCGACGGACATCCGCCGATGGCAAAGTCATGGGAATTGCCAAGGCTGCCGGGGCGGTCATGGAGCCAGTCATCGTAACTACGAACATTGTAATCGGGAGAGTTGCGGTTTTCAGCAAAAACGCCAGATCTCCGGAGTCAATCGGGCGGGCGGTTTCCGCTGCGAACCGCCGTCCGACCCGGAAGACCTCTAATTTGAGACAGCCTCCAGTTCGATGGTCGCCACAACCTGCCCGTGGTCGGACTTCCAGGGGGGGATGGCTTCGTCGCCGAGGGTTTCGTCGATGTGGTCGTTCAAAATCGAGTCGAGATATCCCAGGTATCGCGATCGCCCATTAACGGTTTCGTTGGCCCGCGGCAGGCTACGGAAACGGAGAGCCAACCTGGAAACCCCCATTCTCGGTGATTCCGATTCGCGATTCCCTCGTTATCGAGAGGCGATCGCCTTCAGACAGCCCGCACTAAATAAGAGCATCTCAAATTCGGTTCCCCCGCCTTCCCGGGGGCGGCATTCCAAGCGCCCCCCGTGCTTGTCCACGATAATTTGATGGGCGATGGAGAGTCCCAAACCCGTCCCTTTTCCGACAGGTTTCGTCGTAAAAAAAGGGTCGAAAATTTGCGATTTGATCTCTTCCGAAATGCCCGCGCCATTGTCGGTGATCGAAATTTTTACCCCCGCAGAATTGAATTGAAAATCGGCGATCGCGGAGCTGGCGACGGTGAGAGTCGGGAGAAATTCTCGATCCACCTTCAGGCGTTCTTCCAAGGCATCGATCGCGTTATTCAACAAATTCAGAAACACCTGATTGATCTGACTCGGATAACATTCGATCTTCGGCAACTCTCCCAACTGCTTGACGATTTCGATGTCGCGGCTTTGAGCCGCCACATTCAGGCGGCCCCGCAGCATCATCAGGGTGCTTTCGATCCCCTCATTCAGATCAACCGCCTTGACTTCCGACTCGTCGAGGCGGGAGAAATTCCGCAGAGACAGGACGATCTTTCTAATCCGGTCGGCCCCCGTTTTCATCGATCGCAACAGGTGCAAAAAATCGTCCCGGATAAATTCGAGGTCGATGCGATCGATGCAGTCTCGAATCACTGGGTCGGGGTCGGGATAAACTTTCCGGTAGAGGTCGCACAATTCAAACAAATCGGACAAATACTCCATTGCCGGAGTCACATTTCCGTAGATAAAACTGATGGGATTGTTGATCTCGTGGGCGACCCCCGCCACCAACTGTCCCAGGGACACCATTTTTTCGCTCTGCACGATCTGCGCCTGGGTGCTTTTGAGTTCCCGAAGCGCGACCGACAACTGTTTCGCCTTGCGCCGTTCCCGGGCCTCTGATCGCCGCAGCGCCTCCTCCGCCTGTTTCCGCTCGGCGAGTTCCGTCTGCACCTGCTCGAACAAACTGCACTGCTGCAGGGCGATAGCCAACTGCACCGCCACCTGCCGGAGGCAGGCCACCTCGAACTCCTGCCAGTCCCGCGTATCCCGGCACTGGTGGGCGATGAGCAGCCCCCAGAGCCGATTCTCTTCCCCCTCCAAGGTTTTGGGCTGCAACACCGGGATCACCAAATTAGCCTTCACCTGCAACCGTTCCAGGAGTTCGACGTGGCAGGGGTCCAAATCGGCATCGTAGATGTCCGCGATCGCCCGGGTGCGGCCGTCTCGATACAGGGGGGCGTGGGTGGTTTCAAAACAGCGGTCGCGGATGTCCATCCCCTTCAGGGCCATCGGGCCGTCGGCCGCAGACTCCACGGCGATCCATCCGCGACCATCCGCGTGAAATCGGTAAATCACGGCGCGATCGCAGCCCAAAAACTCCCGCACCTTGTCTGCGGCCTTTTGCAAAACCTCGTTCAAATCCAGCGACGACCGCACCTGCTCCAACATCATCGTCACGAACCGCTCCTGCAGCAACTTTTGCCGCAGGGTTTCCTCCACCCGCCGGCGATCGGTGATGTCGGTGTGGGCCGCGATCAGCCCGATGGGGCGGCCGGCCGCGTCGAAAATGCAGTCGGCTCGCACCAAATTGGGGACGATCGCCCCCGACCGCGTTTTCATCCCCACTTCCCCGCTCCAGGAGCGCCCGTTTTGAATCGAGGCGAAAATGGCATTGGCGACCCCCGCCGAAATGTAGAGTTTCCGGGGTCCGCCGGCGGCGTCCAACTCTTCGGCGTCGTAGCCGTACTTTTCGACCGAAGTCCGATTCAAATACAGCACCCGCCCCCCCAGGTCCGCCATCACGATCGCATCGCTGCTGCCGTCCACCGCCGCCTTCACCCGCAACAGGTCGATTTCCGCCTGTTTTTGCTGCATCAGCGCCCCCAACTGCGTCCCCACCGCCTCCACCAGGGCCATCAGCCGGGAATCTCGCCGGCAGCGGCCGCGCCGGCGGAACACCAGCACCGCCAGCACCCGTCCCGCCGCCAAGATCGGCACCGCCAGACTCGACTCCAACTTCGCCCGAGACAGGAGGGAGCGGCGCAAGGACGGCCGCCGGGAACCCTCGGCCAAATTTTCGATCCACTCCGGCTCCCGGGAAACCCAGACCCGCCCCGAGATCCCCTTGTTCGGCGGATATTTCACCGCAGCGCTGCGGTGCAGAAATCCCTCCAAACTCGGGTCGTCCGCGTAGCCGTCGCAATAGTCCAGAACCGACCCGTCCGCCGCCGGGACCCAGGCTTCGGCGACATCCCAGCCGATGTGGGTGCAGATCAGGCGCAGGACCTCGCCCAGGGCGGTATGGAAATCCGGGGCGCCCGCGATCGCCCGGGTCGCCGACCGCAGCAGCCCGACTTCCAATTCCGCCTGTTTGCGATCGCTGATATCCTTGTAGGTCCCCGTCATCCGCACCGGGCGTCCGCGATCGTCCCACTCGAACACCTTGCCCCGGCAGAGCATCCACTGCCACCCCCCCGAGCGGTTCCGCATCCGCACTTCCACATGGTAGACCGCCGTGCGGCCCTTGACGCAATCGTTGAGGGCCTCGAAGGCTGGCCGGCGGTCGGGGCGAGGGATCAACTCCCGCCAGGCCGCCCGGGTGTTCTCGATCTCGCCCTCCGAGTAGCCGAGCACCCGCTTCCAGCGGGGGTCAAAGTAGGCTTGGCCCGTGGTGATGTTCCAATCCCACAGCCCCAGGGCGCTGCCCTCCAGGGCCAGTTGCAACTGTTCTTCCCGACTTTGCAGGGCTTCCGAGGCTTTTTTCAATTCGATCACGGCCCGCTGCCGTTCGGTGATGTCCCGGACGATGGAAATCACGGTTTCCGCGTTCCGGGCCACGATCCGGGCTTCGTAGTGCCGCGGTTCCCCGCCGTCCGCCGCCGGCAGTTGGTATTCGATCGCCTGCATCTGGCCGGAAAACCGAGCGCGATCGTGGGCACGCCCCATCGCCCGGGCGACCTCGGGGGGCAGGAGGTCTTGAATGTTTTGGCCGACGGGGGATTCGAGAAAGGCCCAGCCGTCCGTCTCGCTCGGCGGCTTGAAATCGACCACTGTGCCGTCTCCCCGACAGTGCAGGATCAGGTCGGGGATGGCATCCAACAGGGCTTGTTTGGTGGCTTCGCTCTCCCGCAGGGCGGCTTCGGAGAGTTTGCGATCGGTGATGTCCGTGGCTAGACAGCAGATGGCGTGGGGTTCCCCGGCGCCGTCCTCCAGGGGGAAGCGGTGGGAGAGATAGCTGCGGAAGCCGGTTGAGGTGGGAATCTCTTCTTCCCAGTGAACGGGTTCTCCCCGGTCTAATACGGCGCGGTCGCGGGCTTCAAAAACCGTCGCCATTTCGGGGGGAAACAAATCGTAGTCGGTTCGGCCCCGGACGCGATCGCGACTCAGGCCGAACCGCCGTTCGTATTCGCGGTTGACGAGCAGGTAGCGCCCGTCGAGGTCTTTGAGATAGACGATCGCCGGGGCGCGATCGAGGATGGCCTGGAGCTGCCGCTGGCTCTGTTGCAGGGCGGTTTCGGCGATCGCCCGCTCCTTCGCTTCCAACGCCAGCGTCACCCAGTCGGCCAGGTAGGCCGTGAAGTTCTGGTCTTCCTGGGTCCAACGCCTCGGCCCCCCGATGTGTTCCAGGCACACCACCCCCACCGTCTTTCCCCCCGACCGGATCGGGGTGTCCAACATGGCGCCGATGTCCAGGGGTTCGAGGTAGGATTCTGTAAATTCCTGCGTTCGCGGGTCGGTTCGGGCGTCCGCGGCCACGATCGGCCGGTGGGTTTCCAGGGCGGCAAAATAGCTGGGATAGTCGTCCTCGGTGAGTTCGACCCCCCGGCCGTGGCGATCGCGATCGCGATCGTACAGGTCGGCGCAGCGGATGGCGTGGCGGGTGGGGCTGTAAAACCAGACGCTCACCCGGGCGACTTCCAACGTGTGGGCGACGATCCGAGTCACCGTCTGTAGGGCTTTGTCGAGATCTCCCCGATAAAATTCCGGACACCGGGCCAGTTCCACCTGGGCCTGTTGTTGGTTGTGCAAATACCGTTCCCGCCCCCGCAGATCCGCCGCGGTGCGATCTTCCCGGGCCACCCCCAAGAATCCGATCGCCCGCCCGGTTTCGTCGCGGATGGCCGTCACCGCCAGCCACACGGCGACGGCCGTCCCGTCCCGGCGGATGTAGGTCCGCTGCCGCTCCTCCGTTTCGCCCTGCCGGACTCCGGCGACCAAGATTTCGTGGGGGGAACCCGGCGCCGTCGGGTCGGAGGGGGGCGGCAGCAGCCGCGCCAGTTCTTCCGGGTCGTGAAATTGCGTCCAATTCACCCGGCCGACGACCTCGCGGGCCGGATATCCCAGGAGTTGTTCGGCAGCCCGATTGAAGGTGCAAACCATACCCTCGAGATCGGTGGCGATCATCGCCATATTGGTACTGTCGAGGATCGCTTGTTGAAAGTCCGGACTCGGCGGGAGAGTTGTCTGAGTAGCCATTACGCTTAGGTAGGGTCTCGACCGACTTCAAGGATCAAAAGGAATGGTCAAAAAAAATGAGACACCCCGAACATTCGACGGCTTTGATCTCCCCAGAGATTGCCGTCTGAGAAGATACACCCGACGGGGACAGCCGAAATCCAAGCTCCGACTCATTTAAAGATAACGAAAGAAACGGCTGGATGTTCTCAATTTTTGATAAAACTTTATTTTTGCATCCGGCCAGTCGGTCGGCCGATTCTGACTCGTTTGAACCGAGACAAATTATGGATGAATTATTGCCAAAATCCGCTCGGGTGTCAGGTTCTCCACGCGATCGAGGACGACCGTCGCCCCGGCATTTTTGAGCGTCTTCTCGTAGGCTTCCCGACGGTCTGGGTTTTCCCGGACGTGGGGGGGTAAGATGCCGACTCCCACCCAAGTCCGGCCGGGGTGGTGTTCCCGGGCTTTTTGCACCGTGTAGAGGTCGGCGACGGTATCGCCGGCGTAGACCACCGGAAGGGTCGAGTCTTCGGCTTCTACCTGGGAAATCGTGGCGAATAATCCGCTGGGGTCGGGTTTTCCGGGGGCATCCTCCATCGCGATCAAGGCCGGGTTTCTCAGGTCGAGTTTTCCCCGCAAAACGTACAGGGCCTCGTCCCGCATCGCCCCGCTGAAGAATCCCCAACCGATCGCCGCGTCGGTGAGGTGGCGGAAATAGTCGGGGGTGCACAGCAGGGGTTCGGAACAGATGTAACCCGTCCAGTTGTCGGGATCGGAACCCCGGTAGCGGGATTGGAAAAAGGCCACCATTTCGTCATAATCCAGGGCGATCGCATCCCGAGATTGGCCCCGACTCTCGAAATGCCGGCCGATCAACTCCCGGGAGGCCTCCCAGTCGTTGTTCCAGATTCCTTCGGACTTGAGGCGGTCGATGTCGGCTAGGGTGGGGCGGTAGCTGCCGGTGAAGTGTTCGACGGTATCCGCGATCGCCCGCCGGTAAGACCCTCCCACGTCCCGGATCACTCCGTCAATATCGAAAATTGCGATGGCTTTCATATTCGGTCGAGTCGAATGGCTACAGAACATCGATGCTGTGTTATAATAGTACGCTGTGTATTTTTTGAAATGAACTCGGATTGACCCGGAGGTGTAATTGTCAAGGTTCGTTCTCAAAGTTCTCTGGCTCGATGATAATGTAGCGCTGGCCGTTGACCAAGTGGTGGGTAAGGGCAGCAGCCCCCTCACCTCCTACTTTTTCTGGCCCCGCAACGACGCCTGGGAACAACTCAAAACGGAAATGGAAGCCAAGCGCTGGATTGGCGATGTCGAGCGCATCGAGTTGCTCAACAAAGCGACTGAAGTCATCAACTACTGGCAGGAAGAAGGCAGACGGCGTCCCCTCGGGGAGGCCCAAGCCAAGTTTCCCGAAGTCATCTTTACTGGTAGCAGTTGATCCGAACCGGTGCAATAATTTAACGAGTTTGAGCCTACAGCCCGGTGGTGTAGGCTTTTGCTCTGTTTGGGGGAGGTTTTCAGCGCGATCGCCGCGATAGAATGAAACTGTGCGACACGTCACGGATACGATCCGGAATTGCGGGCATACTGTTGGACAGACAATCCTAATCAAGTTTCTAAATCGGGTCGCCCGAACCCGAATCGGTCGGACGGACTTTCGATATTAGAAGGGCTCATTCTGGACAGGAGATCTCACCGCGAGGAGAACTGATGAACAGCACCGCTCAATCTTCCCAGTACCAGTACACTAGGGAACAAACCGTCGCCTGGATTCGAGGCCTGCTGACGTTAGCCTGGGCTGACGGTCAGTTCGACGAAGAAGAAAAAGAATTGATCGCCTCCATCACCCACGACATCCTCGCCAGCGATATGGATGTCGATACCCTCGAACCTATTTCGCCCGGGGAACTGGCGGCGGTTTTGGGACGCCACACGCTGATCGGCGAAAACTTCTTGCGGACGGCGGTGATGGTCGCCCTCGCGGATGGGATTTATTCGGTTTGCGAAGATGACATCCTGCACCAATTCTGTGAGGCTTTGGATTTAAAAGTCAAGGCCCTGGAGTCCCTGAGACATACCCTGGAAGATGTTTCGGAGGGATGGTGCAAGCCGTCCCCAAAATCCGATCGCAAAAAACATCACCCCGTTGACGTGCTCAGTCCCGTCAAGCACTGGTTGGACGACTGGGACCTTCACGATCCGAAAGTCGCCCATTTCATCTGCAAAATGGTTCCCCCCCAATGTCCGTTCGAGCGGGATATCAAACTCTTCGGACACAAAATCGTCCACATCCCCCCCATGTGCAAGCTCAACCCCCTCTACGAACAACTCGTCGGCCTGCGCTTTCGGGCTCTATCTTACCTCGCCGACGAGTGCAACGAGGATGTCTCCCAATATTTTTAGTTCAAAGACCAGAAAAAAAAGAAAAAAAGCCTGCTCCACTCGGGGCAGGCTGTTCTCGTAGCATCTCTTGTGTTTATATTGGTATCATCCCCCATCCACCTCGCTTGACACTTCCTCCGATGGGCTCATCCGGACGGGCGATATTTCTGAAACGCCCTGGATTGATAGCGATCGCCAAAAATGCGACGAAGTCAATCGGGTTGAGGCACGAAACCCAACCCAAAAAGATGGGAGTCGCCTCACTCGGCCTCACCGAATCATGTCAAGTTTCGGGCATCAGTGATCATATCGATTTTTGCTCCTTGAATGACAGCAATAGTTTTCATAAAAACTATTAGAGCGGACATGATATCATTTATCCAGCCAATAGCCGTAATGGCGACTATAGTATGGCGAATGAAGTTCCTCGTACAAATCCTCTATAGAACACTCCACATTATCACACAATTTACTTTCCCATTCCTCCCACTCTAATTCCGTGATAACTCGGGTCGCTTTGGAGATTTTCAAAGCGTGTGCAGGTTTGACAAATCTCCGGCGTTGCCAGCCAACGAAGGGATATCCAGAGAACCATATGACCGCTTTTTGACAGTCATTAATCACCGGAATATCCAAGTTTAACTGTTCTCTCATATAGATTCCTAGTGACAGGGCTTGGCTTTCATAATTCTCGAAAATCTCGCTGTCCCATTCGCGCCATGCCATCACCAATGGTCTAGCCCAAGCATGGTCTTGATAAACGGCTTTGGCAACGATAATTTCAAGGGTTGTGGGAGTCCAGTCATAGGTTTCTAAAAACCGTTCAACCGCCTCGTCATCTTCCAAATCCAGATCGATTTCGAGGTCGTCAATCAAGTATTCGAGATCGGCATCTTGCCAGTTTTGTTGATACCACTCCCGAATCTCTTCCGCTGGAAAGTATTGACAAGCCTCTGCAAAGGTCAACCTTTCCCATCCCGCATCGGTGACAATTTTTCCGTCCGAATTGGCGACTAATTTCCGCGATGTTTTCACCAAATCATCTATATCGAAAGACGCATAAAAATTGTCTATTCTTCGACCTTTTTTTTTGTGTCGCGATCGCTTCTTACCCATCGTCCACTCACCTGATATTGTTTCCAATTGTCTGACCGAAAATTTCCAATAGAAAAGGGGGGAAAGTTTTTGGGCTTTACCCCCTGGGTAACTATCGCATTTCATACCCGAACTTATTCGGGTCAACTTCGGTCAAATTCACATCCCCCAAACCGTACTCCGCCCAGCGGCGTTCCACCATCGCCGCCACGTCCGGATCGGACTCCAGCGGTTCCCCCCATTCGTGCTCCGTTTCCGGGGGGATTTTGGTGGTCGCGTCGATGCCCATCCGTCCCCCTAAGCCGATTTTTTGACTGGCAAAATCTAAACTATCAAAGGGCGTATCGGGGAGAATAAACACATCCCGAGACGGGTCAACTTTTGAGGTAATCGCCCACACCACCTGACGCGGATCGCGGATATTAATTTCCTTGTCCACCACGATCACAAATTTGGTATAAGTAAATTGGGGCAGGGCACTCCAAAACGCCAGCGCCGCCCGCCGTGCCTGTCCGGGATACGCTTTATCGATGGAGATGACCGCTGCCTTGTAACTGAGGGCTTCCATCGGTAAAAAGAAATCGCAAATTTCCGAAACCTGCTGGCGGAGAATCGGCGTATAAATGCGGTTGAGTGCGATCGCCATCATCGCCTCTT
This sequence comes from Lyngbya sp. CCY1209, assembly GCF_035615495.1. Classification (GTDB taxonomy): domain Bacteria; phylum Cyanobacteriota; class Cyanobacteriia; order Cyanobacteriales; family Microcoleaceae; genus Limnospira. Next base: position 47,961 of record NZ_JAJENU010000581.1, read on the forward strand.
CTTTGGGCGGGCGTCCGCTAAATGTGGTCAAATAAATCGGATCGTTGCGGTGGGTGACGCAGTGGAACCGGATCAGCGGCGAATCCTCCACGCCGCCATAATAACCCATGTGATCCCCGAACGGTCCGTCCGGCAACATTTCCCCCGGCGTGATAGTCCCTTCCAGGACAAATTCCGAGTCCGCCGGGACTTCCAAATCCACCGTTCTGCACTTCGCCAACTGCACGCCGGAACCGCCGTAGAGCCCCGCAAACAGCCACTCTGACAAGTCTACCGGAATCGGAGTCGCCGCCGCCATCAGAATCAACGGATCGACACCGAGGGCGATCGCAATTTCCAGCTTTTTACCATTTTCCGCCGCCTTCCGCAGGTGTCTCGCCCCGCCCCGCACGGACAGCCAGTGCACGGTCATGGTATTCTCGGACTGGAGTTGCAGGCGATAAACCCCGACGTTGGGAGTTCCCGTCTCGCAATCTTTAGTAATCACCAATCCCAACGTGATAATCTTCCCCGCATCTCCCGGATAGGGCCGAATCATCGGAATTTTGGTCAGATCCACATCCGATCCTTCCGTCACCACCTGCTGACAGGGGGGAAAAAAGTTCCGTCCCGGCTTCGCTTTCACCACGTCGAACAGGATTTTACCAAAATCGATCGCCTGGGAGATTTTTTTGGGCGGCTTGGGTTGTTGCAGCATCCCCAGCTTTTTCCCCAACTCTTCCAACTCCTGGGGTTTATCCATATTCATCGCCCAGCAAACCCGTTGTTCGGTGCCGAGCAGGTTCACCGCTACCGGGTGGGCGGCGCCTTTGACATTCTCGAACAGGAGGGCGGGCCCCCCGCACTGTAACATCCGGTTGGAAATTTCCGCAATTTCTAAATCCGGGTCTACGAGGGCATCGATGCGCCGCAACTGTCCCCGTTCTTCCAATATTTTTAAAAATCCCCGCAGATCTCGTGCCATTGTTTTGAGTGTTTTTAACGATTCCGAGCTAATGTTATTATAGGGAAAAAATGGGAAATAGGGAAGGTAACTTCTGTTGTTGCGCTTGGGCGCTTCCCAGTTACAGCGCTTCGCGCAGTAATGAGGTACAGCAGTAAAAGATCCCCCCTAACCCCCCTTAATAAGGGGGGAATAAGAAAGTCCCCGTTGAAGTTTCTAGCGTTGCCTCCTCTGGCTCCCCCGGACTAATTTCTAGCGTTGCCTCCTCTGGCTCTCCCCTTTCTCCCCCCTTTCAAAGGGGGGCTGGGGGGGATGGGGGCGGGGGGGGATCGAAGGGGGATAATGGGGGATAAAAATGTACCGCATAGCAGAGCAAACTGCTGTATTGGTTGTTGCGCTTGGGCGCTTCCGAGGGGTTCAAGCCCAAAAGCGATCGCCCGACAACGATTTCGGAACAATTTGATTTGATAAAATTATCGCATCAATGATAATGGGGGATCGGTTCGATGATTGCGTTTTCTGATTCGTCCCGGATGACGGCGGAAGAATACCTGAAATGGGAAGCGTTGCAGGATGTGCGATACGAATTGATCGATGGAATTGCGGTGGCGATGACAGGGGGAACGATCGCCCACAACGATATCGCCCTCAATTTTAATGACAAATTACGGCCCGTTTTGCGTCCGAAAGGCTGTCGGGTGAATGTGTCGGATGTGAAAGTCACGGTAGAAGCGACGGGGAATTATTTTTATCCCGATTTGGTAGTCAGTTGCGACGATCGCGATTTGGAAGCGACCAAAGAAATTCGGTTTCCGAGGCTATTAATTGAGGTTTTATCTCCCAAAACGGAGGCAAAAGATCGGGGCATCAAATGGCAACATTATCGGCAAATTCCGACGTTGCAAGAATATGTTTTGGTGAGTTCTGACCGCATTTTAGTAGAGTGTTTTCGTCGGCGGGAGGCTTTTTGGATGTATCAGGCATTGGGGACGGGGGAAATTTTGCAGTTGGAAAGCGTGGGGGTTTCCGTCGCGGTAGATGATTTGTATGACGGGGTGGCGATCGCGGATGATTGAACCACTTACCGCAATCTTTGATAAAGTTCAGCGTTTTTCTGCAAAACGTATTCCATCGCCAAATGAATGTCATATCAAATCCGGTTAAATACTCAAACATCGGGCAACCCGAGACGTTTGCCCCCAAGGGAAGCCGATCTCCCCCCTTATCTCCCCCCTTACAAAGGGGGGTAGGGGGGGATGGGGACTGGGGGGGATGGCGATCAATTGTAAATAGAGAAGCAAAACTCGCATCATATAAAATTCGTTTAAATGCCCGAATTTCTCGGAAATCAATTCCCCTGTAAGGGCGGTTCGCGAACCGCTCCTACGAGTTCGTCACAAAACTCCAGATAATCATCAACAGAGTCACGAAAAGCCTGATTCGCTTCCTCAACAGTTTTTCCCTGAAAGGTAATCGTATCTTTAATATCTAAAACATAACCAAAAAGAATTTGGCGATCTGTATCGACTTCAATTTGAGCGGTGTAACCTTGATATGTCAGCATCGTTGGTTCAGCCACAGAAGAGAAAGTATAGCAGTTTTCTATCCAGTGCGATACATCCGATCCCCCTAAATCCCCCTTGGCAAGGGGGACTTGAAATGCCTACCGTATCTGATTAGCCTGAAAGAGGCTATATCTGCACTATCGCCCAGCTTGATAACATTTTATCCTCGATTGTGTCTCGATCGCCCCCCAGATTACCTTCCCTTAACCTCAATCCCCTAAACTCAGATCTGATAATATCGGGCATTTTGTCGTTCAATGCCAGAATCCGCATCTATCCTCAAACGAGAATTGGGCGTCTTCGGCGCCACCCTGATGGGGTTGGGGTCGATCCTGGGAACCGGGGTATTTGTCAGCATCGGCATCGCCGCCGGGATCTCCGGGCCGGCGGTCATTTTGGCGATCGCACTCGCGGCAATGGTGGCCGTCGCCAACGGGTTGAGTAGTGCCCAGTTAGCCGCCAACCACCCCGTCAGCGGGGGAACCTACGAATACGGCTATCGTTATTTAACTCCGGAATTGGGATTCGTCGCCGGTTGGATGTTCCTGCTGGCAAAAAGTGCCTCGGCGGCGACGGCGGCTTTGGGGTTTTCCGGCTACGTTTTGAATGCCTCGGGAGGCGAGGGGGTGTCCGTGCCCCTGGCGTTGGCGGCGGTGGCGGGATTGACGGCGGTGGTGCTCGGCGGGTTGCGTCGATCTAACATTGCCAATATTGCGATCGTTTCGATTACTTTATTGTCTTTGTCGGTATTTATTTTGTCGGGTTTACCCGTGGCTTTGTCGGCGGCGGGAAGCGATCGCCTGACTCCTTTTTTCCCAGTCGAAAATCCCGTCGCGGCCCTGTTGCAGGGTACCGCTTTGATGTTCGTCGCCTATACCGGATACGGACGCATCGCCACCCTGGGGGAGGAAGTGCGGGAACCGAGGCGGACGATTCCTCGGGCAATTATTGTCACGATGTCGGTGACGATGGTGTTGTATGTCGGCGTGGCGTGGGTTGCCGTGGCGACGGCGGGGGCGGCGGGTTTGGGTGCTGCCCCGCTGGAGGTGGCGTCCCGGGCCTTCGGGGTTCCCGGCCTGCCCCAATTGGTGGCCCTGGGTGCGATCGCGGCCATGTTGGGGGTGTTGCTGAATTTGATTTTGGGCCTGTCTCGGGTATTATTGGCGATGGGACGGCGGGGGGATATGCCCGCCCGGGTGGGGAGATTGAATGCGTCGGGGACGACTCCCACGGCCGCTGTGGTGGTGATGGGGACGACAATCGCACTGTTGGTATTAATCGGAAATCTGAAGATTACCTGGTCTTTGAGCGCCTTCAACGTTTTGATTTACTATGGAATTACCAATTGGGCGGCGCTGCGATTGTCTCCCGAAGAGAGACTCTATCCCCGCTGGATCGCCGGGGTGGGGTTGGCGGCTTGTTTTTTCCTGGCGTTTTGGGTGGAGTGGCGGATTTGGGTAGCTGGAGTTTTGGCGATCGCAATTGGAGCCCTGTGGCGGGCGATCGTGCGATCCCGGGGGCGATCTTGAGGAATCCTATCGGGATGAAATGCCGTTTTCTGTAGCCCCCGAGCCCATCCGATCCCGGAACGTGTTACCCTAAATTGTAATCATCACAAGTCTGAGCGATTTGTCAAGGGCGATGCCCATGCCTCATCAGTCGAGCGTGTCACAGACAACCAATGGAACGACAGCGGTTCATGCGATCGGGGATTTGATTTATCAAACCCTGGTTTCGTTATATCAAAATCACCCCGAACGGCTGGACGATCGCTATCAAAAGATTCGTTGGGATCAACCCCAATGTCGGACGGCACTGTTGGATAAACTCACACCGGGGTTAAGTCAAGCCAAAAATCGGGACGCATTATTTTCTAAAGTTCACGGTTATCTGAAATCCCTCCTCAATTCAGATGCGATCGCCGCGGCTGAGTTTGAACGCCTCAAACCCCAACTCGAACAACTGTTCGACGCCGCCCCATCCGCCGAAAATTCCGCCACCCATTCCGCCACCCATTCCGCCCCTCCTGGCTTCAACGGTCGCGGAGTCGGCAACAACGGCATTAGTATTTTACTCCTCGATGCCGAAAATATTCAACTCGACGGCGCGATCGAAAAATTTTTGGAAAAAATCTGCCACTATCCCCTACAAATTCGGGTCGCCTTTGCCAACTGGCGGAGTATGGGAAAAAAAGATGCCGAGTTCCACCAGCGGGGCTATCAATTGATTCACGTTCCGGCGGGAAAAGATAGCGCAGACTTGAAAATGGCGACGGTGGGATCGTCGATTTTTGTCCACTATCCGACGGCGCGGGAAGTGCTGGTCTGTTCCTCCGATCGCGCCCTGATCCACCTGTGCAATACCCTGCAATCCCACGGTCTGACGGTGTATCAAGTCCGCAAGGACAAAGAGAAAATTATCGTTTCCAACAGTCAGAATGGGACGACGGAAACTTATTCTTTGGTTCCGCCGCCGGAAATTCCCAGCGTGGAAGATTTTTTGACCCAGCTTAAAGGCCTCATCCAAGAAGAGCAAAATCGCACCAACAGCCCTTGGGTCAAACTTTCCAGGCTGTCAAATCTTTACCGCAACCAATATAAATTGACGTTGAGCCAGGTCGTATCTTGCCATTATCCAGATGCCAACGTCCGAGATATTTTTGTCAACAATCCCCTGGTTTTTGCCGTCCACCAGCCCTCCGGAAAATCGCAAATTTACGTCACTTTATTCCAGGATAATTCATCTCCAAATAATCCTTCCGAAACTCTCCCCCAAAAACCGACGGATGCGATCGCGCCCATCGCCTCGCAGTCGGATTTGGAAACGGCCCTGGTCGAGTTGATGGCGGAACTGACTCAAAATTCCGATAATCCTTTCGTTCCCATCTCGATTTTGGGCAGTCATTTTAATAAAAAATACGGGCAAGCTATCACCCAACTGATCCGCCAATTTCAAGCCGGCGGAAAATTCCCAAAATTTTTGGAGTCCTGCCATTCGTTTAAACTTGAAAAAACGGAGAGGGGTTGGCAGGTTTGCCTGTCAACCGCCGAGTCCGTCGGTTTGTTGGCGTCGGAATAAAAATCGGCCATTCCCCGTCTTCCCCGCTTTTATTGATGCAAAGACCGGTAATCTTGTCCGGCGATTTAAACCTCTCCCTTTGGGTAGATATCGATAATTTTAAGAGTCCATTGTCAGGTTGAATGGGCGGGGGTTCCCGATCGCTTTCCGGAGATCTTCTATACTGAAAAGCGGATTGTCGGAATTGCCAACTCGTCATCGTTCATTTGATTCATTCTATGAAGTTCGACCACATTCACTTTTATGTTGAGGATGCCGAAGCGTCCCGCAATTGGTTTATTGAGAAACTCGGATTTCGGGGGGTGGGACAGGCGGTAACGGAGGGGTGTCACACGGAGGCGATCGCAAATGGCCCCGTCTATATTTTGCTGTCCTCGCCCCGAGAGTCCCGCAGTCCCGTGGCGAAATTTCTCGCCCACCACCCCCCCGGCGTTGCGGACGTTGCCTTTCGGGTGGCGGACGCGGATGGGGCCGTCGATCGCGCGATCGCCGGCGGGGCGAAACTCCTCGAACCCCTACAACATCGCGAATTTGCGATCGGGACCCTGCGGTGGGCGACGATTTCCGGCTGGGGAGATTTGCGACATTCCCTCGTCGAAGTGAAAGGAATCCCTTCCGACTCTCGCCTCCTCCTCCACTGTCCGAATCCCGTCCGGCAAGCGCCATCGCCCCTGCAGTTGACGGCGATCGACCATGTGGTATTAAATGTAGATGGGGGGGATCTGGAGACGGCTTTGAAGTGGTACGAACGGGTTTTGGGACTGCAACCGCAACAAACGTTTAATATCCAAACCGATCGCTCGGGCCTGCAAAGTCGGGTGATGGTCCACCCGGACGGGGAAACCCAATTTCCCATCAATCAACCCGCTTCGGAAACCTCTCAAATCCAAGAATTTTTGGATGTCAACCGGGGTTCGGGCATCCAACATATCGCCCTGCGATCGGACAATATTATTCACGCCATCCGCTCTTTAAAAGGTCGAAATTTACCGTTTCTGTCGGTTCCCCAAACCTATTACGAACAGATGCAAGAAAAGGGGGGCGATCGCCGTTTGCGGGGCGATTGGGACGAGATTCGAGAGTTGCAAATTTTGGCGGACTGGCAAGATCCGACGTCGGAGGCGATGCTGTTGCAAATTTTCACCCGGCCGATTTTTTCCCAACCCACCTTCTTTTTTGAATTGATCGAGCGGCGGGTGGATGCCCGGGGCTTCGGCGAAGGGAATTTTCAGGCTTTATTCGAGGCGATCGAACGGGAGCAGTTGCAGCGGAAATAATTGGGGTGTGCTCGGTGCTCGGTGCTCGGTGTTCGGTGCTCGGTGCTCGGTGGGGTGTGGTCGGAAATCTGTACAATAACTGATTATCCGAACTTGATATCAACCATCACTGGAGGGGACGGGGGGTTGGGATTTGGGGCGGGTCGAATACCATTTGTAGGTGAAAGAACCGGCGATCATGGCGATGAGAAATAATACAGGGTTGAGGATGCCCAAAATGAGGGCGGTGATGGCGGGGCCGGGGCAGTAGCCGGCAATGCCCCAGCCGATGCCGAAGATGGCGGCGCCGGCGATGAGGGGAAAGTCGATATCTTTTCGGGTGGGGAGGTAGAATTTTTCGGAGAACAGGGGGTGGGGGAGGCGGAGGACGAAGCGAAAGGCGATCGCGGTGACGCCGACGGCGCCGCCGAGGACGAAGATCAGGGTGGGGTCCCACAGGCCAACGATATCCAAAAATCCCAACACGCGATCGCGATCGATCATCTGGGACAAACCGAGTCCGAAGCCGAACAAAAGGCCGGAAATGAGGACAATTACATTCTGTTTGAGGTTCATTTTTTTAGACTCCCAAAACGTGTCGCGTGATAAAAACGGTGATGAAGGCGGTGGTCATAAAGGTGAGCACCGCGACGAGTGATCGCCCCGAGAACCGGCCGAGTCCGCAGACGCCGTGTCCGCTGGTGCAGCCGTTACCCATGCGGGTGCCGAACCCGACCAAAAAGCCGCCGAGGAGCATCGCCGCGGGGGCGAAGGTCGAGGTGGGGGTGGGTTGGGCGGCGAAGCCGTATTCGTAGAGGGCGGCCCCCCCCAGCAAACCGAGGATAAACAGCCACCGCCAAGCCTCCTGGGAGGCGAAGGTGACGGCGCCGTTGACCATGCCGCTAATGCCGGCGATGCGTCCGGTGAAGGCTAACAGCAGGGTGGCGCTCAGGCCGATCGCGGCGCCGCCGATCATCGCAGTTATCCAGTTAAACTCTGCCATCGATGTGTCCTCCAATATTCGATATTTAGCATCGCCGGATGTTGAAGCAGCACCACTCCTTCCGCTTCCAGAGGGTGGCGACGATCCAGCCGTGTTGTTCGAGGGTGTCGGCGATCGGTTTAGCCTGGTCGAGTAGGATGCCGCTGAGGACGCCCCAGGTGCTCGCTGTGGCGATCGCGTCAAATTGGGGGATCAGGTCCATGATCACCTCCGCCAAAATATTGCAGACGATGCCGTCCACCGGGCCGCCGGCGAGTCGGATCAACTGCTCGACGCTCCCGGCTTCGACCACCATCTGCTCGTTGGAGATGCGGTTGAGGGCGCGGTTGTGGCGTGCGGCCCGCACGGCCAGGGGGTCGGTGTCCACGCCGTAGACCTTGCTGGCCCCCAACAAGATGGCGCCGATGCCCAGAATTCCCGAACCGCAGCCGACATCCCCGACCACGATCGGCCGGTCTTCCTTGACGCCCAACCGCATTTCCAGGGACTCCAAACAGAGCTGGGTCGTGGCGTGGGCGCCGGTGCCGAAGGCGACCCCCGGATCGAGTCGCAGCACCAGGCGGTCCGTTTTTTCGGGGAGGGACAGCCAGGCCGGGTAGACGAGAAAGCGATCGCCGATTTCCGCCGGTTCCCAATGTTGCTTCCAACTGCTGGCCCAGTCCTGCTCGTCGATCAGGTCCCACTGCACGACGGGCACCTGCATTTCCATGCACAGGGCATCCTGGCGCATCCACAGGGACAGGGCGGCGAGATCCAGCAGGTGAGCTTGGTCTTCGTGCAGATAAGCGCAAACCAAACAGGACTGATTTTTGGTCTGACTGGCGGTTCCCCGACAGCCGAAGCTATCCAGACGCCAAAAGACCGTTTCTTCCAGAGCCGGATCGCAGAGGACTCGAATTTCCCACCAGCTATGTGCCATATCAGTGTTTGTAGGGGGGCCTTACGCCGGACATTCCGACCGCGCCGGAAGGGGGCGAAGCGGGGCGCTCAGGGCGCATTTCCCGCCACCACCCTCCCGGTCTGCCGACGGCCCGCCTCCCCAGTTCCCTCCAACTTTACAGCGTCACCGTGTAGGCATCCCGAATGCCCGGTACTTTCATGATCTCACTCAACAGGCCGTCGGGCAACGGGTCGTCCAAACTCAACACCATCACGGCCTCGCCGCGCACGATCTTGCGGCCCACCTGCATACTGGCGATGTTGACGTTGAAGCTGCCCAAAAGGGAGCCGATTTTGCCGATGATCCCCGGCATATCCCGGTGCAGGGTGAACAGCATATAGCGGGTCGGCGGCACGTTGATCGGGAATTCGTCGATGTTCGTGACCCGAATTTCGCGATCGCCCAGCAGCGCCCCCGTCACAGAGTGGCTCCCCAAGGACCCGTTCGCGGCCAGGTGCAGCGATCCGGTGTAGTCGCACACCGACGCATCCCGCGTCTCAATCACCCGGATACCCCGCTCCTTCGCCTCGATGGTGGCGTTGACGTAATTCACCCGCTCCCGCAGGGCTTGGGAGAGCAGCCCCTTCAGGGCGGCCACCACCACCGGCTTGCTGTCCCGGGTAGCCAGATCCCCCTGCAGGCGCACGTCCAAGAAATCCACCCGTCCCCCGGCCAGTTGGCTGACCAAGTTCCCCAGGGTTTCCGCCAGTTGCAGGTAGGGTTTGAGCTGTTCGAGGGCGTCGGGGTACAGGCCGGGGATGTTCACCGCCGAGCGAGCCGGCAGTCCCAGCAACACGTCGCGAATTTGCTCGGCCACGTCGATCGCCACGTTGACCTGGGCCTCTTCCGTGGAGGCACCCAAGTGGGGGGTGAGGATGATTTTTTGACCCAACTCCCGCAGGGGGGAATTGTCCTCCAGGGGCTCGTTCTCGTAAACGTCGATCGCCGCCCCGGCAATTTGATCCGCTTTCAGGGCTTCCATCAGGGCGACTTCGTCCACGATGCCCCCCCGAGCGCAGTTGACGATCCGGGCCGAGGGCTTCATCTGCGACAGGGCCTCGGCGTCGATCAGGTGGTAGGTTTCTTTGGTCTTCGGCATATGCAGGGTGATGTAGTCCGACTCCCGCAGCAGCAAGTCCAGATCCACCAGGCGACAGCCCAACTGTTCGGCCCGTTCCTGGGAAATGAAGGGGTCGTAGGCGAGTAATTTCATCCCCATCGCCTTCGCCGCGGCGGCGACGTGGGAGCCGATTTTACCCAACCCCACGATGCCCAGGGTCTTTTTGTAGACTTCGACGCCGATAAATTTTTTGCGCTCCCACTTCCCACTTTTGACGGAGGTGTTGGCTTCGGGAATGTGGCGGGAGAGGGCTAACATCATGGCGACGGCGTGTTCGGCCGCGGCGATGGTGTTGCCCTGGGGGGAGTTGACCACCACGATCCCCTGGCGGGTGGCGGCGGCGACGTCAACGTTGTCCACTCCGACACCGGCCCGGCCGATGATCTTGAGCTGGGTTCCCGCTTCAACGATCTCTTGGGTGACGCGGGTCCCCGAGCGGATCATCAGGGCGTCGTATTCGGGGATAATTTTGACCAGTTCCTCGGGCGGGAGTCCGGTTTTGACGTCAACCTGAGCCACTTGGGAGAGGATGTCGATTCCGACGCGATCGATGGAATCAGATACAAGAACCTTAGGCATGGTTAGGCAAATCAATTGCGACGGCAGGGGGTCGGGTACCACGTCCTCGAATTGAAGGGATCGCGGCCCGGTGGAGAGCCGGTCGATGGGACTCTCAATTCGCGGTGGCAGATACCGCAGTAAGCTATTGTACCGGCAAGGGGGCCGCACCACGGCAAATGATTTGAAAAAATTTAGGTTTCCGGCACAAAAAATCGATGGGTTCGGGATGGGGAGCCGAACGAGAGTCCCCGCCCGAGGGCTTTTTTCCCGATTCCCGAAGGCCGCACGCAGTCCGAGCTGTCGGATTGACAAGGCTTCGGCGTTCATCAATAATTAAAATGAAATTCTACCCCTCGATTTTTTATTGTCGTCATTTATGAATTATCTGATTGCTGTTTTATCCGATCGCATCCAAGCGGAGGCGGCTTACGTCGCTTTAGAAAAAGAAGAGGTGCCTACCGATCGCGTCAGCATTTTGGGGAAAGGATACAAAAGTGCCGACGAATTTGGCCTGATCGATCCCAACGAACCCGCCCGAAAACAGGTGAAATTGATGGCGAGTTGGCTGATTCCCTTCGGATTTGTCGCCGGATACACCTTCAGCCTCATCACCGGACTCGACACCTTCGCCTGGGCGGGAGAAATCGGCAATCACGCCATCGGCGGGGTGCTCGGCGCCATTTCCGGGGGACTCGGTAGCCTCCTCGTCGGGGGCGGCGTGGGGTTGATTATCGGCGGCGGAGATGCGGTTCCCTATCGCAACCGCCTCAACGCCGGCAAATATCTCGTCGTGGTTCAGGGTTCGGAAACCCTGATCAGAAAATCCACTTCCATCCTGCGAAAATTCAACCCGGAAAATATTCAGGGATATACGATTTAGAATTGGGGGCGGAGAAAAAATTGACAATTCTCAACGCGATCGCCCGCATTGCATTTTCCCGCCCCCCTGCCGTTTATTTCGCGACGACGGAACGCTCTTTGGCGATCGGGTACGCCTGCTTTACGATTTGCCAGAATTGCTTGCGTCCCCGGTAGGCAGTCCACAGGAAAATGATCCCCGTTTGCCAACTCAAAAGGGCGGAAATTTGCTGGGTTCCGAGGGCGACGGAAATCATCAGAAATGCGAACAGGAAACACCGGAACAGTTCCCCCGGAAAGTTCATCCATTTCGCCTGTTTGCCCAGCCGGTAGACGATGTAGCCGATCCAGCGGGCCAGCACTTGGGCGGCGAAGAGCATGACGCCGGCGATGTTGGTCGTCGCCACCACCAAAAACCCGAAGCACTTGTGAATTTGGAGGACGAAATACAGCCAAACTCGGGTCTGTTTGTCGATGCGGTTGTAAGCCCAAAAACTGAGCCACACCGCGAACAGGAAGGCACACCAGGCGATCGCGTCGATGCCAATTGCCCGGAGAATTTCCACGTCCGGATTCAATAAATCGGATTGAAATTTGATGAACTCGTGCAAAAAGAGGCCGGGAATGGCGAAAATGACGGCCCACAAACTCGCCGGCCACAATTTCATCCGCTTCAGGTAACGCTGGTAGGTTTCGGAGAGGGTCGGTTTGTCTTCGTAGCGTTCGGCAACGAAGTCATTGTCGGCGTAGCCGAACTCGTAAATGCACCAGAACGATAACACCAAAAAGATCAGCGAGATGCCCTGCAAAACCGGATGGGGAGAAATCCAGGCGATCGCAAACACCAAAGCCAGCCAGTCATCTCCGAATACGTTGCGGACGAAATATTGCTCCCCGGGCCGCTTCGCCTTTTCCAAGTATAAAAACGGAATGTAGGCATCGGACATAGCCGGGACGTATTCCGCTTCCGGCCAGCGGATGAAGTAGGGGGCACCGACCATATTCAACAACTGTTCGTCGTCCATCGAATCCGTGATGACGGCGGCGTTGTCCAGTTCTTCCTGAGTCAAGGCCGCTTTCGCCAACTCGTGTTTTCCCCGCCGGCGATCGACGGCCCCCTGCAAAAATCGACAGGAAATCACGCCGTCCGGGACAAAGGGCAGATGTTTGAACATCGGATTGACGATCCAATCAAACCCCAATGTCGCGATAATAATCCGGGAATTTGAGGCATCGGTCAGGATTTTTACCAATCGCTGATTCGTGTGATTTTTAATCAGTTTCTTGGCCCGACTTTGCCACAATAAAAGCGTCCAAGGAAACAGCAGGGTTCCGATGACGACCCGACACCAATCCCGGGAAATGTCTCCTTTGAGTTTTCCGGGCAACCGGTTCCAAGGTTTCAATATGTCGAGGGCAATTAAGAGGATGGCCCCAAAGCTGCGGGGTTGCAAGCTGTTGAGATACTCTTCCGTCGAATTGCGGAGAAACAGTGTCTCGTCAAAATCGACGAGGACGACCCGATTTTCGAGGGATAGGGAGACTTCAGGAACGTCGATGGTTTCCATAGTTTAGAGTTTCGTAGAAAAAACCCGAATGAAGGCGACAGCAAAATTGTATTGAGGGTGACAATACCGATCGCTTTTGGGCTGGCAAATCGGCTCAATTCCATTGAAACTTGCACCTCACGATCCATATCGGTCTGACTCGACTGAGTAGATATCATCCAAAATACCACGCGGACGGAACCCCACGGTATCCCATTTTCTGATGTCCAGATTCCGATGCAATCGAGATCGAATCATTGCCCGAAACAATTCTACCCAATTGGTTTTGCAAAACGCAAGGATTCGGCTGCCATCAAACCCCACCAATCGGACATTTTACAAAAACTTTAAATAAACACAACTTATTGATTCTTGTTCGTTTCCACGCCCCAAACGGCGATCGCTTCCCATCTCCAACAATCAATTGAACTCAATTGCTCGCCGTCGGCATCCAGTTATCAGTATCAGTCTGATATATCGGAGCCCGGAAAATTGGGCGAGAGTCGCCCTGTTCCTGCAGTTCCCGGGACGGGGAGGTGCGAAAAGCGACCCCTTCAGAAAGTCGCTTCGCAACCGTTCCCCAACTCATGCTTGAGGCGATCGCCCCTGTTGAAGGTAATCAAACACGCTTTTATCGCCGATATCCGAAGGGATATTTTGAAAACACTTCCGAATCGCGAAAATTCCGAACTGAATCGCCCAAAAGAATAACAAAAACTTCTGATTGATGACCGACCAAATGCCGCCCATGTACCCCAACAACAGCAGGGGAACCAGGGGGGTGAGCAACTTGGTTTCCATGCGGTTGAAACAAAACGCTTCCTTGAAATAAATTCCCGTCAGGGCAACAAACGTGAACCCCACCCCGAACAGGGTGAGGGGATGGCCGTAGACAGCCAGGGCGAAGGGTTCCGGACTTTGGAGCCCCACGGCGAGGGAAGCCGCGCCCCCGATCGCCCAAAACAACTGAAGCAGTCGGTGTAGAATAATCGAATAGATGTGAATGGTGAACAGACTAACCCCCAGAGCCAGCCAGAAAAGGCCGTAAAGCGGAGTCAGCGCGTTGAGCACCGTGGGGTTGTCTCCCTGCCACAGGACCAAACCCGTCCCGACGGCGAAACAGAGGGCCGCGATCGCCAAACTCCCCCTGTAGATGAGAACGCCCCGGCGATCGTCCTCAGTGATGGTATATTCGCCGAACTGTCCCTGATAGACTTCAGACTCAGATGAGTGCGACATTTGAGTCACAATTCCCGTCTCCCATTTAATTCTAAGTGCCATTTAATCTATATTAAACCAATGCCCCTGTACCCAACGAACCACCATGCCCAAATTCGAGCAGAACTTCAAACGGCGATCGCCCCACCCGAAACCCGAAACGCTTCAACCCATTCAAATTGACGAGACGATCCAATTCACCTCCAGCGTTCAAGTCAGAGATGCCGCCGATCCCGACCTAACGGAATCCCTGGTGACGGTCCTCGAAAAAATGGAAGCCCTCGGACTCATCAGCCCGGAACAATTGCTCGAAGATGAAGGAGACGACCTCGATCTCGAAGCCTTTGAAGCCCAGATTAGAGAAATTTTGGGAACCCACGTTTCCGCCTCCCCGAAAAAACAGCTCAACTGTTATTTAAACTATCTCAAACGGCACGTTGAAAATCCCTGTCATCTGACCGGAGTCGATGAATTTGAGTGGGAAGAAAAATATTTATTCGGTTCGGGTTCTCGGAGCCAATATGAAAAACTGAAAAAACACAATCCCTCCCACAGCGACATTTTTTTACTGGTGCGATTTTCCCATCAATTCGATCTAGAAGACGGCATTAAAGTCGAAGTCCAAAGGTTGAGCGACGGAAAAAAATTCACCCTGCCCCTGGTGGAATTGGAAGCCACCGATCCGGATTCGATCAACTATCAGTTGATCGAAGATTATTCCCTGTGGTTTTTGAACTATTTTTCAGAATAAAAAAAACAATTAACAATCGTCTAATATTAATTATTAATTGTTAATTGTTCATGGTTAATTGTCGAAGGGCGCAAGACGCAGCGCCCCTACAATTCCTCGGCTCCCGAAATTTAAGCTTGACTTCTCCCCGGTCTAAAGACGCGGGGATTCTTAAGCCGTCCAAAACTGAACTCTTAAAGGCATAGTCAATGT
>NZ_JAJENU010000582.1:0-21903 GCF_035615495.1 Lyngbya sp. CCY1209
TTGATGGTTGATTTTATCCGCAGATTTCGCAGATTTTCGCAGATGGTTTTTGGTCGATTGATGTTCGTTTTTGTCCGTAGATTTTTGCGATTGTTTGATGAGTGAATTGACGAAAACTTTGTGTCCGTATTGCGGTGTCGGCTGTGGGTTGGAAGTGTTGCCACCCGCCCAACCTGGGAAGGCGACTCACCGCGATCGCGAGGGGAATCCGATTTGGCAGGTGAGGGGCGATCGCGCCCACCCGTCGAGTTTGGGGAAGGTTTGTGTGAAGGGGGCGACGGTTGCGGAGGCGATCGACAAAAGTCGCCTCATGTATCCGATGATTCGGGATACTCTCGATGAACCGTTCCGCCGCGTTTCCTGGGAGGAGGCTTATGATCGCATTGTTAACCGCATCCGAACGGTTCGCGAGACGATGGGTTCTGACGGAATTTGTATGTACGGTTCCGGACAGTTTCAAACGGAGGATTATTACGTTGCTCAAAAGTTGTTGAAAGGGGGTTTGGGAACGAATAATTTCGATGCCAATTCCCGCCTTTGTATGTCTTCGGCTGTCTCTGGTTACATCCAAAGTTTTGGGTCGGATGGGCCGCCCTGTTGCTATGACGATTTGGAACAGACGGACTGTGCGTTTTTGATCGGGACGAATACCGCCGAATGTCACCCGATCGCTTTCAATCGTTTGCGGGTTTATCACAAGAAAAATCGCAATGTCAAAATGATCGTTGTGGATCCTCGCCGGACGCAAACCGCTGAGGCGGCGGATTTGCACCTGGCAATTCGTCCGGGAACGGATATCGAACTTCTCAACGGAATCGCCAGTTTGTTGATGCGGTGGGGCGCGATCGATCCTTTATTTATTGATGAATGTACGCGGGGATTTTCCGACTATACGGAGGTGATCCGATCCTATCCGCCGGAGTTGGTGGCGAGAACCTGTGGCATCCGCCTTGACGACTTGGAAAAGGCGGCGAAGTGGTGGGCTGAGTCGAAGCGGGTTCTGTCCCTGTGGTCGATGGGGTTGAATCAGTCTTCCGAGGGGACGGCAAAAGTCAGAACCTTAATTAACCTCCATCTGATGACTGGAAATATCGGCAAACCGGGGGCTGGACCCTTTTCTCTCACCGGCCAACCTAACGCGATGGGGGGCCGGGAAGCGGGGGGACTCGCCCACATCCTCCCTGGTTATCGGGTGGTGAAAAATCCCCAACATCGGGCGGAAATCGAGGTATTTTGGGGATTGGAACCGGGCCGGATTTCTTCTCAAGTCGGTTTGAATGCCTGGGAGATGATTACCGGTTTGGAACGCGGCGAGGTGGGGTTGCTGTGGGTGGCGGCGACGAATCCGGCGGTGAGTATGCCGGATCTGGAACGGACGAAGGCTGCTTTGATGCGATCGCCTTTCACTGTCTATCAAGATGCCTACTATCCCACGGAAACGGCGGAATATGCCCATATTTTATTACCTGCGGCTCAGTGGGGCGAAAAAACTGGGACGATGACCAATTCGGAACGGGTGGTGACGCTGTGTCCGGCGTTCCGCAACCCGCCGGGGGAGGCGAAGGCGGACTGGGAGATTTTTGCGGAAGTCGGGCGGCGGCTGGGATTTGAAAAACAGTTCGATTTCGCCGATTCTGCTGAAGTTTACCGGGAATTCGGGCGGTTAACTCGCGATCGCCCCTGCGATTTGTCGGGGTTGAGTCACGATCGCCTCAAAACCCAGGGGCCGATCCAATGGCCCTGTCCCGAGTCGGAAATTGAGGTGAACCGCACCCCTAAACGGTTATATACCGATTTTCGGTTCAATACCCCCGACGGTCGCGCCCGGTTCGCCGCCTGCCACGCCCGGGGACTGGCCGAACCCCCCGATCCCGACTATCCCTTGGTTTTGACTACGGGGAGACTCTACGGCCACTGGCACACCCAAACCCGCACGGGCCATATCGAGAAGATCCGCAAAATGCACCCGGAACCGTTTATCGAAATTCATCCCAAGGATGCGAAAAAGTTGGGGATTGAGGAGGGGAATTGGGTGGAAGTGCGATCGCGCCGTGGTGCGGCTTTCTTTCCGGCAAAAATTACGAAGGCGATCGCGCCGGGGACGGTCTTCGTTCCCATGCACTGGGGGGCGCTGTGGGCCGATCGCGCGGAAGCTAACGCCCTCACCCACCCCGAATCTTGCCCGGATTCCAAACAGCCGGAGTTGAAAGCCTGCGCGGTTCAATTGTCGCCGGTTCGGGCGGAATTGCCGCCGAATTTGGATGGGAAAACTGAAGGGAAAGAAACCCCCGGCATCCCGGTTTAAACCGGGGGTGGGGAGGGGCGCAACGCGGAAGCGCCCGTGCAGGATTTGAGAGTTGAAAAATTAAGGGTCAATTGTCAATTTTTCCCCACTCCCCCCACCCGATCTTTAGTTTTTCTGTCCGGCTAAAATTTTTGAAAAAATTGAGCTCGAAATGGCCGAAAAGGGGTTGACAGGGGGCGGCGATTTCCGGTAAACTATTGACATTAACCTCCATAATGGGAGTGGTTGCCAAAATAATATTTCTGTCACCACTCCCATTATCTAAAATAATACCGGAAGTCAACCCCAAAAGCAACCCCCCTCCGAAAAAAAGTCGAAATTTTTAACATTTCTTAATTTTTTTTTGAAAATAAAAATCAATAGGGTCAAATAACAGTACCCAAGGGCATTGGGAAACGGCTGGGAAACCGGAAACGTCTGCGGAGACTTCCGCCTGGAGTTGATGAGTCAATGAAGCAGAAATCAAGAATCCGCGAGGTCTTGAGAATCCCCCGTTAGAGTGTTAGCTGAACGGGGGAGTATGTCAATTCTTCTCGGAGTGCACGTAATCGACAAAATAGAACCTCGGTTCCAACCAAAACTTGAGCCCAGTCCAGGCGCCGAGTCCCAAAAGTGCGATCGCCACCAACGGCAAACCCAAGCGCGATCGCACCCCGTCCGGCATCACCGCCGCGGTTGAGATAGCCAGGGTGAAATAGACCAACAAAACCACCTGCAAGCGTTTGATTTGTTTGAGGGCATTCCGGCAACTGCTGCAATGTTGGGTGTGTTGGGAATAGCGATCGAGAACTTGGCGGCGATCGCCATTGGTGGGCAAAACGGGAGGGGGAAAAATTCCCACGTCTTCCCAGGGCAATTTACCCTGAGAGTAGAGATCGAACCAGCGGCGGAACTCGATCGCCAGGCGATCGGCGGAAGTGGGCATTTTGTAGATATTTTTCCAACTGTCCGACTGTCGCTTCTGTTGCAAGTAGCGTTCCTGCTGGTGAAGCAAAATCATGTCCCCTTCCAGAACCAAATTTCGGAGTGCGATGTGATCCCACCATCGGGGGGTTAGGCGATGGAAAGTTTTGGCAAAATTCCGGGGGAAAAATGCCACGATCCGAGATTTTCCCGGGGAAATGGGGAGGCAGTACGTCAGAATTCCCCAACGCTTATCGCCGGCAGAAAAGCAATATTCCAAGCGACAGGGCGGCTCAAAAACGATTTTCGTGTTCAAACCGCGATCGATTGTCGCTTCGATGCGTTTGGGAGTAGATTCCACCACTTTTACAGGCAGGGGAGAACCCATTTTGCGATCGCCCTGGAGGCCGTGGTGGGCGAAGGGAACGTGGCTGGGGTCGGCGACATTTTCGATCAGGGTTTGCCAGTCGTAGTCGAGATCCCGAACCATGCTTTTCCAAACCGAATCTGTGTCGGTATCGAGATCGATGGCGTCCGAAAGGGGGAGGGGAGTCCGTTCCGCGAGTTCTGGGGAGGTGCGATCGGCCCAAATCCACAGCATTTCCTGGGCTTCCCGGGTGGGAAAGGCACTGACGCAGAAATTTTGGCGATTTTTGTCCACCAATTCCGGGTTTTCGGCCTGGGGGATGCGGGTGCAGGTGCCCTCGGCATCGAATTCCCAACCGTGATAGCTGCACATCAGGTTGCCGCTGGTTTCGTCGATGCGTCCTTCGCTCAGGGGGGCGAGGCGGTGGGGACATTGGTCGAGAAATGCCCGATATTGGGGGGAAGCGGGGGGTTTCCAAAGGACGATATTCATTCCCAACAGGGTGACGGGTGTCGGTTTGCCCGGATCGAGATCTTCGAGGGGGGAAACCGGATACCAATTTTGGAAGAAGTCGAATCGATCCGTCATCATCGGAGTCCTATTTTTACGCCGGCGGGCGATCGCGCCGGATGTCTCGCGATCTTTATTTTGTTGTATCACAAGAATCGAAAAAATGTTCGCATTAGATGCGGCGATCGCTACAATAGATGACAGTTATCAATTTTGTGAGGAGATGAAATTTTGATGCGTCCCTTAATCGGAACTTTGGCGTTTGTGTTGACGGCCGTGACTCCCGTCGCCGCCCAAACTTGTACTCCCCTCGCCGTCGTGGCGGGAGAAGGAACCTCCGTCACCAAACGGGTATCTCCGCCCAACGCCGGCACCATTCCCAAAGTTCCCGTCGGTTTCCGGGGAAATTGGGACACGGATTTTGCCGTCCCGGGGGGGATGAGATTTAATCAATACGTCGCCACCATTCAATCGGAATCCACTGAAGATGCCAATTTCAAGGTGAAAATGTTTTTGAAATATTCGGACGGTACGGCCGATCGCATCTTTGACGATAACGTATCGCTCACGCCGGGAGAATCCCGAGAAATTACCGGCCTTCCAAGGGAGAATGATGGACCTTTTCAAATCAATTTGAATGTCGGCGGGTTGGACGCGCTCGGCCAGAGTTATACCATCTCGGTTTTGGGATGCGAATAGGTGCGGCACCGCCAGCCGGAAATGGAGAATCGGTCACTTTTCACTTTTCACTTTTCATTGCTTTCAATTGGGAGGGTTAGAAATGGGCGATCGCCGTTCGGAAAATAACCGCGATTTGTTGGAAACGTGGCGATCTAAAATCAAAGTCGCCGATCGCAATAATATTTTCTGTCACTGTCGCGACTGCGAGGCGGAGTGGGTGACTTCGGCTTGGGATGCGCCCTGCTCAAGCTGCGGCAGCCACAACGTCGAACGGATTTCCTGTTGGCAATTTCCCGACGATTGATATGATAGCAATTCTTTAATCGTTTGAAAAAGCTATAGCCCCCCAACCCCCCAATTCTGGGGGGCTGTTAGCCACAAATTTTTTACGAATGATTTCACACTGCTATAGCGCTGGGGTGTAGGGTGTAGCCCTTCGACTCCCTTCGACTCCCTTCGACTGCGCTCAGGGCAACGGGTGTAGGGAAGGGAAATCCCCTTTTCATCAGGATTCCGAGGTTTTTCCCCCTTTCCAAAACTGTAAACAGACGAGCGATCACTGCTATATATCCAAACCGCTTGGGAATCAATTCCCAAGCTAACAGCGAAAATCATCTAAAGATGATTGGGAAGATTGTACGATTATATAGCAACGAGCGATGATCGCGTGGTAACAGTTGAAATGGGGTTTTAACAAGGGGCGAGCTCCCCTTGTTTCAGTTCTCGATGCCCTAATACCGACTGCCGAAGACCGCGCGCAGCGCTATAAAACCGGCGCGATTCCCGACCAATAGGGCGGGGGAAAGGGGAAGGGCAAAGGTCAATTCAAGAAGTGAGAATTTCTCACTTTTCGCTCCTCACTTCTCTTGCTTCCCCACTCCCTATTCCGAGGGTTGTGCGACCCCTCCAGACTCGCTACTTCCCGACATTTCCAGGGCTTCTTTTTCCTGTTCGGCAATTTCTTGGTGGGTCATGTGATCGTCGGCCATTTGCAGCAATTTGGGGAGGGTGACGAACTCGTAGCCCTGCTGTTTGAGTTCTTTGATAATTCCCGGCAATGCTTTCACCGTCGGGACGCGATTTCCGCCGCCGTCGTGCATGAGGACGATGCCGCCGGATTTGGCGGTGCTGATGACATTTTTGGCGATCGCATCGGCCGAAGATCTCCAATCCTGGGAGTCCACGGACCACATAATATTGGCGTAATTCTGGCTGTAAACGTAGTCTACCAAACCGTTATCCATCACCCCTCCCGGAGGCCGGAAATAAAAGGTTTGGGTTCCCGTGAGTTCCTCCATCAAATCGGCGGTGCGATCGATCTCCCGGGCCGCTTCTGCTTGACTGACTTTATGATAGCGGTGGTTCCAGGTGTGGTTGGCCAGGGCATGACCTTCGTCGGCGACCCGCTTGGCGATGTCCCGGTGGTTGGTGAGGGCTGCCCCGACCCAGAAAAATGTCGCTTTGATGTTATTTTCTTTGAGGATATCTAAAATTTGTTCCGTCGTCTTCGGCCAAGGACCGTCATCAAATGTGAGGGCGATAATTTTTCGATCCGGCGGCAAACTCACTTCTTTAATTGTTTTGCCCCGGAAGCGTTCGGGCACCGCAAAGTTGAAGCGTCGGTCTTCTAAATTTTGGAAGGAAACTCGGACGCCTTCGGTCCGTTGGGCGATCGCACTTTTGATGGGGGGAATGCCGAGACTGTTTGCGGGTGGGGACGACTCGGTTGGGACGGGGGTGGCGGGGGTCCCTTCTTCCGGGGCGGCGTCGGATGGAGCGTCCGGTTGGGCTGTCTGTGAGGGACTCGGGGCGACTGGGGCGGGGATTTCCCGAACCGGTTGGCTGAGGGGGGGAGCTTCGGCTCGACGTTGAGTTCTCAGATTCCAAGGCAACATCACGCCGAGGGTAAAGCTGCTGAAAGCGGCTAACAGGGCAAAAGTCGAGACTCGCTGTTGCCAAGCTAATCCCTGATTGTACGGTTGTACCACGTCATTTCTCCTTCACACCAATATCAATCCGCAAGCGAAACTGGGAGCGAACGTCCGTCCGCTCTCGATCCCAACTCTCAAACAGTCTAACCCGAATTGAAGGGACTGAGGCAGTGGATTGCCGAGTTTGCAAAATATTATAGGAGCATAATAAAACAAATCGGTTTGGGTTGGAACGTGAATCAAAAATTTAAAGTTGGAGTGCCCCGAGTTCCCGATTTTTGGCGTACAACTCAACAATTGTGCGCGTCACTTCATCGATACTCAAATCGTCGGTTTCGACCTCGATCGCATCGACGGCTTTCCGCAGGGGGGCGATGGAGCGGGTGCTGTCGATCTCGTCGCGACGGGCGATTTCCTGCTCGATCTGTTCCAAATCGATATCCGAATGGCCCTTTTGTTGCAGTTCCAAATGGCGCCGTTGCGATCGCGCTTTGACGGAGGCGGTGAGAAATATCTTCAGTTCCGCGTCGGGAAAAACGTGGGTACCGATGTCCCGCCCTTCGGCCACCAATCCCCCCCGGCGACCGAAGGCCTGTTGTTGTTTGACCAGGGCTTTGCGGACGGCCGAGAGTGAGGCGATCGCGGAGACATTGTTACTCACCTCCTGGGTGCGGATCGCCGAGCTGACGTCCTCCCCGTCCACCAAAACCCGCAGTTGTCCGCCGTCGGGGATCAGTTCCAAATGGGAGCGACTGACCAATTCCGCGATCGCGGGTTCGTCGTCGAGGGGGATCTCGGACTGCAGCACTTTCCAGGTCACGGCCCGGTACATGGCGCCGGTATCCAGATACATTAAATTGAGGGCCTCAGCGATGCGCCGCGTCACCGTGGATTTTCCCGCCCCCGCCGGCCCGTCGATCGCCAAAATGGGTTTGCGAGTCCGCAGCAGGGTATTGTCGATCAGGCGGGTATTTCCCACCCGGGCTGCGATCGCCAACAGCCCCGTTTCCGTTACGATTTCCAGGGGTTCCAAGGTGTCGGGATCGACGAGTTCCAGGTATTCCACCTGCACCGCCGGCTCGGTTGCCAAGATCTCCTTCGCGGCTTCCAATATTTCGTCGAGTGATCGCGCCCCCACCCGAAAGCGATCGGCCGCCGCCTGCAAGGAACGGTGCAAAACCGTGGCTTGTTGTTTTTCCTCCGGCGTCAAATACTGATTTCGGGAACTGTAGGCCAACCCCGAATCTTCCCGGACGATGGGACAGCCGACGATCGCGATCGGCCAGTTGAGATCCGCGGCTATCCGCCGAATCACCGCCAGTTGTTGGGCATCTTTCTGTCCGAAATAGGCGCGATCGGGCCGCACCAAATTGAAGAGTTTGGCCACCACCGTCGTCACCCCTTGAAAGTGTCCGGGACGGGACGCGCCGCAGAGTCCCGAGGTCAGTTCCGGCGGCGCGATGACGGCGGTTTGGGAACTGTTGCGATCGGGGGAACCGTACATTTCCTCGACGGAAGGGGCGAAAACCGCATCCACCCCATTTTCCCGACACAGTTGCGCGTCCGCTTCCAACGTCCGGGGATATTTGCTGAAATCTTCCCGGGGTCCGAATTGCAGGGGATTGACAAAAATGCTCACCACCACCACTTCGCACCCGTTCCGGGCCCGGCGGATCAGGCTCAAATGGCCCGGATGCAAGCCTCCCATCGTGGGAACCAACCCCACTTGCCGATCTCGGCATGAATCCAGATAACAGCGCAGTGCTGCGACGGTCGTAAACAGGCGCATGGCAGTCGTGGCAGGCAATTAAGTTCCCACCAATTTTATCGGACAGGAATGAATTCGGGCGCAGGAATAACTAATAATTATTAATTATTCCCCTACCGTGCGGGAGCCAAAATTTCGACTTGGACGGGGGCGACGCCGCTGCTGATCATGCCCAAAACCTCCGCGGCGCCGGCCGACAGGTCGATAATCCGACCGCCGATAAACGGGCCCCGGTCGTTGATCCGCACCACCACCGAGCGGCCGTTGTCCATGTTGGTGACGCGGACTTCGGTGCCGAAGGGAAGGTGGCGGTGGGCGGCGGTCATCGCGTATTGGTTGTAGCGTTCGCCGTTGGCGGTGAGGTTGCCGTGGAAGCCGGGACCGTACCAGGACGCCCAACCCTGGACGCGATCGGAGATGGCGCGGGTCGCGGTTTGGAGAATTTCCGGCTGGGGTTTCCCTTCGATGGCGTTGAGGGGTTTGGCGTTGCCGATCTGCCGACGCAGTCGGTTGGTGGCCTGCAGGGCATCTTCGGCCGGGTTGCGGGTGGTGTCGGGGAGAATGGTATCGGAATCGATCGCCACCAATTTTTCTTCACCCACTTCGATGACGTAGGCTTCTCGCTCGGCATCCCAACGGACTCGAATCGTGTCGGCATCGACGTTGTTGCGGCTGAGTTGATTGATTTGGGCGGCGACGGCGCTGGCCCGGACGACGGGATCGGATGGGTCGGGTTCGGGGGTCGGGGTGGCTACTTTTAAGGCTGAATTCTCATTCACGGAAACCGTGTTGTAGCGTCGCTCGGGCGTCGCGGACGCCAGGTCTTTTTGTAGAAACGTCAGAACCGGAATGTCGCGGACGTAGAGGGTTGCGGCTTGTTTTTGGTCGAGTTGGTGGGCGGTAATTTTGGCGATCGCATCGATGGCATCTTGGGAATTCGCCGACTGATGCTCTCCCACTTTCACCACGTCGCTGCCTTCCGATGCTCCGGCGATCTCAGCGTCGGCCGTCTCGCCGTTTTCCGACCGTGCGATCGACTCTTCATCCGCATTGACAGCCGTGTTTAGCGGTTCTCCGAGGTCCGCCATCCTTTGTTCTGCATGACCCGATGAGTTGAGGCTCAAAGCGGAGAGCACGAGGATGGTTGACAGACCACTCCAAAGTTTGTACTTCATAAGTCCATTACTAAACGCAACTTCTGAAAATTGGAATTGAGCCACAGATTGCCGGAGAGACGTTTCGACCCTCTCAGTAATTCGTACTCGTTCCGTGTTCACATTTGTTGAAGGAACTGCAACAGAGTAGCACGAACTTTTGGTTTGGGGATCGGCTCCTGGGGTCGGGTGGCGCGACAATTTCGCAAACTGGACAGTTCGGTGTGGGCCAAAATACCCATTTCTAAAGACTTGCGGTCATTCTCGTTCGGGCCAATTCGGGTGTTATCAAATTTTCTTATAGCACTACGAGAGTCGGTTCGGACAGAACCGAACTCCCAAAACCCTGATAGATGGGAATTTGACACGAGCCGATCGCCCAAAGCTGAGAGCTTACTGCTATATCGGTGAATCGGGGTGTGGGGCAATTGAGTGGGGGCAACCTTATAGGGTTGCCCGATTTCGACCGACAATATGATTGAATAAATTCGAGTTAGAGGAAGAGATGGATTATCGAGAAGCAGGCGTCGATGTGGTGGCGGGCCGGGATTTTGTGAATCGAATCCGCGATCGCGTCCAGGGGACCTACCGCCCGGAAGTGCTGGGCGGTTTGGGGGGTTTCGGGGGATGCTTTGAACTGCCGTCCGGCTACCGAAAACCCGTCCTCGTCTCGGGGACGGACGGCGTGGGGACGAAGTTGAAACTCGCCAATCTTCTCAACCGCCACGATACCGTGGGAATCGATTTGGTGGCGATGTGCGTCAACGACGTGCTCACCTGCGGGGCCGAACCGCTGTTCTTTTTGGATTATCTGGCGACGGGAAAACTCTCGCCGGAACAGTTAACCGAAGTGGTGACGGGAATTGCCGAAGGCTGCGAAGAGGCTGGATGTGCGCTTTTGGGGGGAGAAACGGCGGAAATGCCGGGATTTTATCCGCCGGGGGAATACGATGTCGCGGGATTTTGCGTGGGGATTGTGGAGAAAGATCGGCTGCTGGACGGAACCCAAATTGAGGAAGGAAATGTGGCGATCGCCCTGGCCAGCAGCGGTTTGCACAGCAACGGATTCAGCTTGGTCAGAAAAATTATCGCCGATCGCCAGATGAATTGGAGCGATCGCCCCGAAGAATTGGGGGGACAAACCCTGGGGGAAGTCTGTTTGACCCCAACCCGCCTCTACGTCAAACCGATTCTCAAGGCCCTCCGCGAGGGTCTGGACATCCGGGGCATGGCCCACATCACCGGCGGGGGACTGCCGGAAAACCTGCCCCGCTGTCTCCCGGAAACGGCGTCGGTCCGGATCATTCCCGACAGTTGGCCCGTCCCGCCGATTTTCACCTACCTGGCCCGCCGGGGAGACGTGAACGCGACCGCCATGCTGGAGACGTTCAACCTGGGGGTCGGATTCGTGCTGTTCGTCCCGCCGAGTCAGGCTGAAGGTGCGATCGCTCGATTCGCCAATGACAATATCCCCGCCTACCGCATCGGCGAGGTCATCCCCGGAAACCGAGAACTGACGGGTTTTGAGAACTGGCAAATCTGATGAGAGGCTTGGGAACACAAGGGCACAGGGGAACAGGAGGCGGAGGAAGTCTCTATCCCCCCATTCCCCATTCCCCATTCCCCATTCCCCATTCCCTACTCCCCATTCCCCAATTGAGATACAATACTCACTTGCCCAGATCACCGATCGCTCGATCCGAGAACTAATGTCCATCGAATGGCACACGGCCAAAACCTACGAAGATATTCTTTACCAGAAGGCGGACGGAATCGCGAAAATTACGATCAACCGGCCCCACAAGCGGAACGCCTTCCGTCCGAAGACGGTGTTTGAACTTTACGATGCGTTTGCGGATGTGCGGGAGGATCGGGCGATCGGCGTTGTCCTGTTCACCGGTGCCGGACCCCACACCGACGGCAAATATGCCTTTTGTTCCGGCGGCGATCAGAGCGTGCGGGGGGAGGCGGGTTATATTGACGATGCGGGGGTTCCCCGGCTGAACGTGCTGGACTTGCAGCGGTTGATCCGGTCGATGCCGAAAGTGGTGATCGCTTTGGTGGCGGGGTACGCGATCGGCGGGGGCCACGTCCTGCACCTGATTTGCGATTTGACGTTGGCGGCGGACAACGCGATTTTCGGCCAGACCGGCCCGAAGGTGGGGAGTTTCGACGGTGGCTTCGGCGCCAGTTACATGGCCCGGGTGGTCGGCCAGAAAAAGGCGCGGGAGATCTGGTATCTCTGCCGGCAATATAGTGCCAAAGAGGCTTTGGAGATGGGTTTGGTCAACTGCGTCGTCCCGGTGGAACAACTGGAAGCGGAGGGGGTTGAGTGGGCCCGGGAAATTTTGGAAAAAAGTCCGATCGCCATTCGCTGTTTGAAAGCGGCGTTCAATGCCGACTGCGACGGCCAGGCGGGTTTGCAGGAACTCGCCGGCAACGCGACTTTACTCTATTACATGACTCAGGAAGGATCGGAGGGAAAGCAGGCGTTTCTCGAAAAGCGGAAGCCCGATTTCCGACAGTATCCCTGGCTTCCGTGATGGATGAGGGAGTCGGGAGTCGGTATTAGGGAGTCGGGGAGATCCAGGAGTCCCGATCGCTCTTGTGCCCGAAGATTCAGACGGCGACGCGATCGGAGGATGGGGTGGCCGGGGCTATCATTTCCGGGTGAGTCGGGGTTAAGCTGGGGAGAGAGTCGCCGAGCATGACTTCCCGCACGGTAGGCGTGGCTTGTTTCAACTGCATGAGCGTCTCGACCCGCTCCCAAGAGGGGGCGAAGGCGGGGATCGCCAGGGGGCAAGCCTTCCAACTGCCTTTGACCGGAACGTGGAGTTGGTCACAGATGCCGCCCCGCCGTCCTTCGGGAGTGTAATGCTGACAGCAGCGGCAGGCGGAGGTTAAAATAGGAGTTGTTTTCATGGCGTTCTCCCTGGCTGGACGGCGGAGGTTATATCTATAATTGTGCGCTATCGTGCGATCCCCGTCTAGAATGCGTAAACGCTGATGGGATCTGAGGTGGAATCGATTTTGAAGGTCGCCGGGAATTTAGAATTCTTTTAGAATTTCTTTATATATAGACACAAAATCACCCAATTTTATAAATAAATGTAAAGTATCGGGGATCAAGCACGAAGGGAGAACAACTGGTTGGGGATCAAGCCAAATTCATTCGCGACGGATTTAAAAACATTCATCACTTCCGCCACAATTGCATCCCGAAAAGTTAGTAACTCGGGTGGCGCAAGGATTGCGGAGGGGGTGAGGGGTGGGGGACAGAATTGACAATTGACAATGGACAATTGACGATTATCGATTTTTCCCGACTCCCTAATACCGACTCCCGACTCCCTAATACCGTCTCACCGCTCCCGAGCCATACAAATTCGGCAAATTGACCAGCGTTCGAGTTCGCCGGGAGGGGTGGGGCAGTGGCAGCGGGGACACGAAGGCCAGTTTCGCGATCGCGCCCTGACTTTTTCGGCCCAGAGTTCAAAGGCTGCGATCGCCGTTTCCGGGCGGGGGGAACCGCTCAAATCCGGCGGGGGGCCGTCGGGGACGGCGCTGGGATGGGGGACATCCGCACCTGCGGCGGTGGCGGTGGGTGGAGATTGACCGGGCCACCGGGCTGTGGAAAACTTGATATCATGCAGGGGATCGGGGAGGCACCGATTCAAGTTCCGCATGATCGCCGTGCGCCGGAAGGTGAGATCCTGAGTCCATGCGGCGCTGGAAGTGGCGACGTACAATATATTCCGGTGAATCGAAACCGGGCGGGTGTGGGCGATCGCCGATTTTCCCACCACTTCCGGCCAGCGGGTCAAAACCGCCTGCAACTGTCGCTGTTCCGGGGTGCGGATCCGGTTGGCGAACGCACCGAGAATCCGATCGATCGATTCAAACGTCATTTAACATCCACCTGATTTTGTTGATCTGCCATGAGTCAATTGTCCAGCAATAACTCGACCTCTCCCCCACCCGAATTGAAACCGGCCCTGCAATCTATTTTGGGCAGTCTCGACGTGAAACTGGAACAGGAGCTGACCCGATACCGGCGATACCGGCGCGGGTCCCAAAAACCCGGGGAGCGATCGCCGATCTCCGGCTCCGGGACTTCCAAACCGACACCCGAGGCGATCGGGATGTCACCGGGAACCGACCCCCCCAAACCCGAGGCCCCCCGGCCCCCCGGCTGGGAATCGGTGGTGCTGCCGGAAGCGGCCCCCATCGTCCCCCGCGCCCAAAACGGGGCGACCTCCAACGGCAACGGTTCCCACGATACCGCCACGGTGGCGGAACCGGCGCCCGACGGCTACCTCGAATCCACCGAACAACTGATCGACAGCATCGAAAGACGCCGGGAGTACCGGCGACAACGGCGCGATCGCACTTTGGCCGGCCGACTGTTGACGCCGGTGGGCCTGCTGTCGATGCTGCTGCTGTTCCTCTCCTGCGCGGTCCTCGGCTACGTCGTCACCTCCCCGGCCGGAATGAGAGTTTTGGGGTTGGACCGCATCTTCAAACGGGAGACCCCCGAAGCCGAACCCGTCGAGGCGGCGGACGTGGAACCCACCTCCCCCAACCTCGCCACCCAAGAATTTGTCGAGTTGGACCTCAACACCCTCAGCAACATCGACCCCGATCCTGACCCGCCGGCCGCTCCCCCGACGCCCGCCCCCACCCCGGCCGACGCCGGCACGGCGCCCCCGGCCCAAACGACGCCGAGCCCCATTCCCACCGGGCCTGGACTCAACAACCTGTCCGAGGAATTATTGCCGGAACCGGCGCCCCCGGCTCCGGCTCCGGCTCCGGCTCCGGCCCCCGCGACTCCCACTCCCACCCCCACCCCGGGCGGGGGGAGCGCGGCCCGACCCAGTGGCGAACCGGTTCGGGCGGAAGATGGATTTTACTACGTGGTCGCCGACTACCAGGACGAGCGGGGCCTGGAAGCGGCCCGGGAGGTGGTTCCCGACGCCTACGTCCGGGAATTTGAAACGGGGGTGAAAATTCAATTCGGGGCCCTCGGCGACGCGGCGTCGGCCGAACGTCTGGCCGAGGAACTGCGGGTCCAGGGCATTTCCGTCCAGTACGACAGGCCGAAGGAATGATGGGACTCCCGAATCGGATTTGGCAGATCGTCCGCACCAACGTCAACCGCCTGCTGGAGCGGCGGGAAACGCCGGAACAGTTGTTGGAGCGGGCGGTGCGGGAGATGCGGTCGGACCTGATCCACCTGCGGCAAGCCGTGGCTGGGGCGATCGCGACCCAAAAACAAATCGAGCGGGAGCGCACCGAGGCGGAACAGACGGCCCGGGAGTGGTACGGGCGGGCGCAGTTGGCCTTGCAGAAGGGCCGGGAATCCCTGGCCCGGGATGCCCTGCTGCGGCGGAAGTCCTATCTGGACACGGCGGCGATGATGGCGCGCCAGTTCGAGCAACAGGGGCAAATTGTGGCGCATCTGAGGGCTAAAATGCGTCTGCTCGAAGCGAAAACGGGGGATGCCGAGATGAAAGCGGATCTCTACATCGCCCGATCGCGATCGGCTCGGTCTTCGGAACGCCTGAATCGGGTGTTGGAAAATCTCACCTCCGGGGAGGCTCTGGATGCGATCGAGGATCGGGTGGCGGAATTGGAGGCGCGATCGCAAGCCCTGACGGGTCTGACCGAGGAGGATTGGCACACAAACGCCGCAGAAACCCGGGCGGAAATCGATGCCGAAATCGAGGCGATGAAAGCCCAACTGCGATCCAATTCAGACAACAATTATTAATTGTTAATTATTAATTATTAATTGTTATTTCATGAGTCTGGGTTGACCAGACGCAGCAATTTTTGTTTGACTTGGGTATCGAAGACCTTCCATTTCAGATCGGCGTATTCTTTGTTTTCGTTGAAGCCGGAAAGAAAACCCAGCGGAATTTCAAACCCCCCCGCCTGACTGCGGCCGCCACCGAAAAATTTTCCGGTGACGTCGGTGCCGAAGGCCTCTTTGATAAACTCGTCCGGGTCGAGGGTGATCTTGTTGGTCCGCAGCGATCCGATCGCCAATTCCACCTCGTTGAAATCGTCGTGGACGATGCCGTAGACAACGGCGGTGTGCACGTTCTCTTCGGTGAGCAAAAAGTCGGCGGCCTGGGGGATGGCATCGCGATCGGAGGCCCGCAGATAGCCGACGCCGGAAATGGAAACGTTGTCCTGGATGCGGCGGTTGGACAGAGCCCGCTCGATCACGTCCATCACCCGCTTCGACCGGGACGATCGCAACACCGAATCCAACAACGCCGCATCGTAAAAACTGCTCAGGTAGGCGGCGGCCATGAATTCTTCTTTGGTGGCCTGCCGCAGTTGGTTGGTGTCCGATCGCAACCCGTGCATCAGGGCGGTGGCACATTTAACGTGGATGCTGTCATTGCTGTCGAGTTTCAAAAACTCTCCGGTTTGTAAATACTGCGTCATCAGCGTCGCCGTCGCCTTCAGTCCGGGGCGGATGTCTACAAACTCCGGTTTGACATCTTTTTGTAAACTGTGGTGGTCGATGAGGACGACGACGGGAATTCCCGCTTTTTGCAATAGGGGGGTGAGTTGGCTGGTCGTACCCTGGTGGTCGATAAAAACGCAGCCGGAGTAAACGGATAAATCCTTCGTTTTTGCCGTCTCCATCGGCCAGCGTTGCACGGGTAAACTCGTCAATTTGACCAGGGCGATATTTTCTTGGTGGCTGAGGGTTCCCGCGTAGACGATATCGCACTCGATCTGATATTGGGCGGCGATTAGTTTGTAGGCCCAGGCGGAGGAGAGGGCATCCGGGTCGGGAAAATCTTGGATGACGACCAGTTGTCGCTCCCCGGCTCGGCGTTCAAAAACTTGTTGGAGTGCCTGCTGTTTCTGGAGGGGCAAATTGAATTCGACGGGAGCTACCGGAACCGACTCCCCGGACGAATTGTTGTTCTTTTCTGTCAGATCGGGTTGGCTCACGTTCTAGTCAATAGTAAACAACTCCTCCCATGCTAGTCGCAGGAAAGGAGATTTTGAATCAATCGCCGGTCCGGTTGAGGGCTGTTCCGCCTCTTCCTAGAGATTGGCAACCGATTTCTCAAACTCCATGCGCTGTTTGGCTTTGTATAGAAAATAACCGTTCATCATTGCCGAGGCCAGCAGCCGGGAGAGATTCTCGCGATTGGTGGTAATCGTAACATCAAACTGTTCGGAGGGCAAGCCGCCGAGCATTTGCAGGAGATTGTGCTCCATCAATTGGGCGACGTCCGCGTCGGGGTGGGACAGTTGGGCGACGGTTTCGGGGGGCATGGAGCGGACGTATTGCCACAGTTTATTGGGGCCGGAAGTGTGGCTCTCAAACAGTTCGGGAGTTCGTTCGGTAGGGTTCGTCATATTTCGGATTCCTTCCTGATTTCGTCTTGTCTTAAATATAGCGATCCGATCGCATTCCCTTCGAGTGATTAAAACCGAACCTCCGGGGCGGATATCAG
Source organism: Lyngbya sp. CCY1209 (assembly GCF_035615495.1). Classification (GTDB taxonomy): domain Bacteria; phylum Cyanobacteriota; class Cyanobacteriia; order Cyanobacteriales; family Microcoleaceae; genus Limnospira. Next base: position 17,107 of record NZ_JAJENU010000582.1, read on the forward strand.
GACCCTTTTTGGAAAAATTGTTTCAAAATTTCTCCGGGCGATCGATCCCAGCTGTCTTCGTGGTCGTAGATGAGCCCGTCTGCGTCGAGTTTGTAGGTGGAAGCACCGTCGAAGTAAATGCGGGGTTTCCAGGGGAGGCGGAGGGTTCCCCGCACGGTCCAATAGGCCATAATTACATCGGTGGCGACGTGCCGGATGCGGTGCAGGTCGAAATGGAGGTCGGTGAAAAATAAGCGACCGTGAAATCTGAGCGTCCAGTAAATAATCCGGTAATTGAATTTACCCTTAAATTGGTTCACCGGATCGGCGAATACAATGTCAGAAGTATAGATATCGTAGCTGATATCTTTCTCGAACAGGGTGGGGAGGTCTTGTTTTAAAGTGGCGATCGCCGTCCGGACGCGATCCATGTATTCTGGGGAGGTATATTTGGGGGAAGTTGCGATCGGCATGGTTTTGAAGATTAGAGTTTCGGGAAAATTAACCACTCCAGGCACAGAGGACACGGAGAAGTATCCGATATTTTATTATCGCACTTGCGCCGTGTTTTGAGCCGGTGTCAATGATTCGAGATGGCGGTTCATCCGTTCCAAATCTCGGGCGAGTCGGGAATAGTCGCCGGATTTTAACAGGGGATCGTTTTTCGCGGATAACACGGCTTCCAACGGCAAAATGCGGAAATTCTGTTTTCCGTTCAACCCGTAGCGGTGTACCCAGGTGGGCAGGGCTTCGACGGCGGCAATTTCTATCGTTTCTTCGGGAAAATTTTTGGCGATTTTTACTTTAAAAATAACGCCCAAATCCTTGTAATTTCCCCGCTGGTTGGAGATGAAATTGCCCATCGAGTAAATCGCCACCGCTTGGCGGGGTTGTCCGCCTTCCCCCGTCAAATCGAATATTTCGTAGGGTTGGACGACGTGGGGATGGCTTCCCAGGACGATATCCGCCCCGGCTTTTACCAGTTGTCCGACCAGTTGTTTTTGCTGGGTGTTGGGCTGTCGCTGATACTCGGTTCCGAAGTGCAGGGCGACGGTAACGACATCGACGCCGAGTTGTCGCGCCTCGATGATATCTTTGACGATTTCCGCTTCGTCAATTAACGAAACCAAATAATCTTTTCCGGCGGGGATGGGGATGCCGTTGGTGCCGTAGGTGTAGGCGAGAAGTGCCATCGATATCTCGTTTTTTTCGATAACTTTTATTTTGTCCGCCTCCGACTGGGAAGCGGCTGTTCCCACGGGAACCAAATCCCGGCTTTTGACGTTTTCCAAGGTTTTTATAACACCCTTTTCGCCGCGATCGAGGGAGTGGTTGTTGGCGGTCGTCAAAATATTGAATCCGGCATTTTTAATCGCATCCGCCAGGGTATCGGGGGCGTTGAAGAGGGGGTAGCCGGTGTATCCGGTTTCCGGGCCGGCGAGGGTGGTTTCTAAATTGCCGATCGCCCAATCTCCGGTTTTGATGATATTCCTAACTTCGGTAAAAAATGCGTCGTAATTGTAGGTTTTTGTGCTATAATTATAACCGGATTTGATTTGCGACCCGTGCATCATGATATCGCCGACGGCGACCAACGTCGCCTCCCGGGTGTAGGGTTTGGGGGGTTTGGAGAGGGCGGCGAGTCGGTCGGGTTCCAGGGGCTCGACTTTGGCGAAGGGGGGGCGATCGCATCCCAGAATCAGCAGGAAAATGCCACTCCAAATCATGGCGAAGAATTTTGGCGGCAGGAGTTGAGTTCCGTTCATGTTTACCTCGACACCCGAAATGGCTCGATTGTCAGCAATTTGACAATTAGTTATAACATCGATCGCGTGACAGTTGCGGAAATGGTCCCCGACTCGGGCATCAACTCAGGGAACTCAAAAGGCGCGATCGCCATCTGAGTTTGAGACAATCCAAAAAATGGCACCTGCCATCCTCCCCCACCGAAACAGCAGCCGTAATCTGAAACCAACGTTCGCCAATTCAGTAGCACCCATGATTGATAAAATTTTCACCGCCATTCTCGCAGCTTTTCTGGTGTCCCCCGCCGCCACCGTTTCCCAACCCGCCGACAGCCAACTAGCACAGGGAATTCAGTGCGACGAAAACGGCACCACCGCCGAAATGAAAGCCTGCCTCGAACGGGATTATAAAATCGCCGATCGCAAACTCAACCAAGTCTACCGACAACTGATCGCCACCGTCGAAGGCGAAGAAAAACGGCGCCTGATCGAAGCTGAACGGGCCTGGATCAAATTCCGGGATGCCTCCTGCAAGTTTGAAGCCGCCGAAGCCCTGGGGGGCACCTTGGAAGGCCTTCTGTTCACCGGCTGTCTGACGGAAATGACCCGCGATCGCACCGCAGATCTGGAATTCTACCTCGCCCAAACTGAGGAAAAACCCCAGATGGGGCGGATTACAGAAATCGTCCAGGGGGACATCATGTGCTACGTCACCCTCCGGGACGAGGCGAACCGAGAACACAACCTCGGCGCCACCTTTGACATTTGTGCCCAAAGCGATCGCCTCCTGAACCGCACCGTTTCCCTCCAATACGGTGTCGAAACCGTCAACGACTGCCAGAGCAACGAACCCTGCGGAAAAACCCGCGAGGAGTTAATGATCACCGACGCCAAAATTGTCAATTAGCGAGAAATGCCCGCAGTTCCCGCCGATACGGTACAATAGTTGCGCTCAGAATCCCAAGTGTCAAGGGAAGAAATCGGAGAGAGGGTCAACCTTGGGTGTAGAACTGCGAAGTTACGTCTATCTCGACAACCTGCAACCCCAACACGCCGCCTACATCGGGACGGTGGCGTTGGGGTTTTTGCCATTACCGGGGGACGCTTCCCTGTGGATCGAAATTTCCCCCGGAATTGAAATTAATCGCATCACCGACGTCGCCCTCAAGTCCACGATCGTGCGTCCCGGCGTCCAGTTTGTGGAACGGCTGTACGGGTTACTCGAAATTCACTCCAGCCGCCAGGGGGATACCACGACGGCGGGTCGGGCTATTTTAGATTATTTGGGAGTCAAAGAAAGCGATCGCCTCAAACCTCGGGTGGTGTCGAGTCAAATTATCCGCAATATCGACCCCCACCAAGCTCAACTGATCAACCGCAACCGGCGGGGACAATTATTGTTGGCGAAACAGACTTTATATGTTTTGGAAGTGCAACCGGCAGCCTACGCGGCCCTGGCGGCGAACGAGGCGGAAAAAGCGGCGTTAATTAATATCCTGCAAGTGCAGGCAGTGGGCAGTTTCGGACGGTTGTATCTGGGGGGAGAAGAACAGGATATTTTGGCTGGTTCCGCCGCCGCTTTGGAGGCGATCGCAAACGTCTCCGGCCGCGATCCTCTGGCGGAACAGAAGAACGAATGAGGAGGTTGGATTTGACGAATATCGAACATCTGGCACTGTTGAAGCGGGGGGTGGAAAAGTGGCGGTCGTGGCGAGAAGAAAATCCCGCGATCGCACCTCAACTCGCCGAAGCTAACCTCAGAACCCTGGATTTGCCGGGGGCAAATTTGGAATTTGCCGACCTCCAAAATGCTAATTTATCCCAAACCATTTTAGTCAGTGCCCGCCTCCGTTGTGCTCATCTCGGCGGGGCGAATTTGCAGGGTTCCGAGTTGATGGAAGCCGATTTGCAAAATGCCGATCTCGGCGGGGCGGATCTGCGAGGGGCAAACCTTCGGGGTTCTAATTTGAAGACTGCCAATTTGCTGGGGGCGAATTTGTGTGATTGCAACTTGACGGAAGCGGATTTGGAACGTGGCAATTTGATCGGAACTCAGTTGAGGGATGCGATCGCGCGACGGGTGAATTTGAGCTTTGCGACGCTGCGGCGGGCGAATTTCAGCAGGGCGAATTTATCCGGGGCGAACCTCAACGACACTAACCTGAATTACGCTAATTTGAACGAGGCGATTTTGCTGGATGCGATCGCCTTCCGGGCCGATTTTAACTGTACTAATTTGATGGATTCCCACTTAAATGGTGCCTATTTGTTCGGGACGAAATTTATCGAGGCGAATCTGATGGGTGCGGATTTGCGATTTGTTAATTTGGGGCGATCGCGCTTTGAAAATACTGACGCCCGGGGGGCAAACTTGCGGGGTGCGAACCTGAATCGGGCGATTTTGCAGGGGGTTGATTTGCGGGGGGCGAACCTGCACGGCGCGAATCTGAGTCGGGCAATTTTAAATCGAGTTAATTGGGAAGGTGCCAACTTGCAGGGGACGATCATGCCGGATGGAACGGTTCCTTATTGTTGTTGAAAATAACTCAAAGGAATTCGCTCTGTATACTCGCCAACGCGATTGAATGCATATTTCAATACTTTTGTCAACCCCAGCAAATGTGCTCATCAAAATTCTCGTGAATGGGCGGAAAATCTGGCGGCGGCCGATCGCCCCTTCCTGGGAGAAACTGGAAACGGTACAATCGGGCTTTGAGGCAATTTCCGGGAAGCGATCGCCCCACACAACCCGCCATTACTGACACGAAGGGTAATATAACCTATAGACTACAGTCTATCATAACCCAAAATCGCTGTCAAGTGACGGAGTTTCGTCCAAGAATGAGAATCATTTTCACGTTTAATCCGGGCCTCAATCATCTGAAATTTCAATTAAAAAATATAAATCCAAAAGTTTAATTTATAATTTTGGGTGTATCTGTGATATCATGTCCGCTCAAACAGTTATGCTTCCTGGGTGCCATCTTCTGAAGCGACTTCAAACTTTTGCCGATTGCCTCTTGCCGATTGCCTTTTCTCGAACGATTGTGTAAGTATTCAAACGGACTTGATA
>NZ_JAJENU010000583.1:0-2655 GCF_035615495.1 Lyngbya sp. CCY1209
AAACGGCTTTTCTATAAGGGTTTGAAAATTTCTGACCCCATTTCAACTGTAACCACGTGAGCGCTCGTTGCTATAAATTTCCTCAATCAAGTCATATCATGTCTGCTCAAACCATTAGAATTCCCGATTTTCCTTGTCCCTCCTGAAACCGCTTCAAACTTTTGCCGATTGCCTCTTGCCTATTGCCTTTTCTCGCCGGATTATGTAAGTATTAAAACGGACTTGATATGACTGACAATCAGAGACAGATGTGGACGAAAACTGGGTGGTCTATCTGGGTGGCGATCGCGGGTTTTTACGCTCCGGCGGGATGGTTTCAACTCCCGGCATTGGCGGAGCCGACACTCATCGCCCAACGGTCTAACTCGGCGGCGGATGCCAGCTACCAAAGGGGATTGAAACTGTTTCAGCAAGGGACGGCAGAATCGCTGCGGGCCGCAATTCCCTATTATCAGGAGGCGGTGCGGTTGTACGAACAGGCGGGCGATCGCACCAAACAAGCTTTAGCTCAACTGGGTCTGGGTCGAGTCTACAGTGACTTGGGGGAAAAGCGGCGGGCTTTGGAGTATTATCATCAAGCTTTACTTCTGGTTCGGGCGGTGGGCGATCGCACCGGGGAAGCCGTCATCCTCGAGAATATCGCTGGGGCTTACGATGTTTTGGGGGAAAAGCGACAAGCCCGGGACTATTACGAGCAAGCCCTGCCCTTGTTCCGGGCGATCGGCGATCGCTCCCGGGAAGCCACCATCCTCAACAATATCGGTTTGATTGACTCCGAGTTTGGGGAAAACCAGCAGGCTCTGGACTATTACGAGCAAGCTTTGTCTTTGTCCCGATCTCTGGGCGATCGTTTGGGGGAAGCAACAATCCTCAACAATATTGGTGTCGTTTACTCTGCCTTGGGGGAACAGTCGCGGGCTCTTGACTATTACAAGCAAGCTTTGCCTTTGAGACAGACGGTGGGTGATCGCGCCGGGGAAGCCGCCACCCTTTTCAATATCGGTAAGGTTTACGATGATTTGGGGGAAAAGCGACAAGCCCGGGACTATTACGAGCAAGCCCTGCCCTTGTTCCGGGCGATCGGCGATCGCGCCACGGAAGCCAGAATCCTCAACAGTATCGGTTTGATTGACTCTGAGTTTGGGGAAAACCAGCAGGCTCTGGACTATTACGAGCAAGCTTTGCCCTTGTCCCGGGCTGTGGGCGATGGCGCTGTGGAAGCTAGAATCCTCAACAATATGGGTGGGGTCTATTCTGCGCTGGGGGAAAATCAGCAGGCCCGAGAGTATTACGAACAAGCTTTGCCCTTGTTCCGGGCCCTGGGCGATCGCGCCGGGGAAGCGGCTAGCCTCCAGAATATTGGTGGAATCTATTCCCAGTTGGGGGAAAACCGGCGCGCCCGGGAGTATTTTGAGCAGGCTTTGCCCTTGTTTCGAGGGGTGGGCGATCGCTCCATGGAAGCGAGAACCCTGATCAGTATCGGTTGGGTTGACTTTAACTTGGGGGAAAACCGGCGAGCTCTGGACTATTACGAGCAAGCCTTGCCTTTGTTCCGAGCTACGGGCGATCGCATCGGGGAAGCGGCGACCCTCAACAATATCGGCGGACTCTACCAGACTGTGTGGGACAACCGGCGAGCTCTGGACTATTACGAGCAAGCCTTGCCCTTGTCCCGGGCGATCGGCGATCGCGCCACGGAAGCGGCTACTCTCAACAATATCGGTGGGATATATTTTGACTTGGGGGAAAAGCGGCCAGCCCGGGAGTATTTCCAGCAAGCGTTGCTTTTGAGAAGGGCTATGGGCGATCGCGCCGGGGAAGCGACTACTCTTTACAATATTGCTAGACTTCAAGCTTCCCAAGGTCAACTAACTGAAGCCCTTGCCAATACGGAACAAGTGATTAATCTAATTGAAGAACTCCGCAGCCTAGCCCCTCCCGGCGAACTCCGTCAAACTTTTTTCTCCACTGTTCAGGACGAGTACCAATTCTACATCAGGCTATTAATGCAACTGCATCAACAAAACCCCCAAAAAGGATATGATGCCCTAGCCTTCCACGCCAGCGAACGTTCCCGCGCCCGGACCTTGTTGGAATTGCTGCGGGAAGCCAACGCCGATATCCGCCAAGGTGTCGCTCCGGAATTGGTCGCCGCAGAACGCCGTTTGCAACAAGAAATAGACCGTGTAGAAACCCGCCGCCTGGAAATTTTCGGCGACGACAATTCCAGCGAAAAACAAAAGGAAAATATCAAAGCGGAACTCGCCCAACTTTGGCAACAATACGAAGAGATTCGAGCCCGAATTAGCGCCGCCAGCCCCCGCTACGCCGCCCTCACCCAACCGCAACCACTGACGTTGGCACAAGTGCAACAACAAGTTTTGGACGAAGAGACGGTTTTATTGCAGTATTCCTTGGGGGAAGCAACCAGCTATCTCTGGGTCGTCACTTCCACGGAAATGACGAGCTACAAACTGCCGGGGCGGGAGAAAATTGCCGAAAAAGCAAATCAATTTCGAGGCACTATTACCCGTCCATCGCGACGTCACAATCAGGGCTGGGTGAATGTTGCGGCCCAGGAATTGAGCGAAATGATACTGCAACCCGCCGCCGATCACTTGCAGAAAAAACGACTGTTAATTTCCGCCGATGGTA
>NZ_JAJENU010000584.1:0-3799 GCF_035615495.1 Lyngbya sp. CCY1209
AAAAATCCTTGCTCCTGTCTCCCATCAACGGTTTTCATTGTCGCCCTCGACAATTTTTAACCGAGAATGAAACGGCCGGGCCTTACCAAAGGGGAATTTGACCCATTCTCCCCCCTTATTAAGGGGAATTTGACCCATTCTCCCCCCTTATTAAGGGGAATTTGACCCATTCTCCCCCCTTATTAAGGGGGGCTGGGGGGGATCTTCAACTTTGAAACTTATAATGAATTGAGAATTAATGATGGCACCCACTTTAATACAACCGGAAACCAAACCGACCAAACTGCCGCCTTCCAACCACGAATTTGCCGAAGTCATTCACCGCCTGGAAGCCGGAGGCGCGATGCTGCCGGACACGCCAGAAAATTTGATGCAAATTATCGGGATTTATAAAGCCTATGCCGTGCCGATGGATTTCTATTGGCGGGATTTGCTGTATATTGCGGAACGGGTATTTTTGAATCCGGTTCCCTTTTTCAAATACTTTTTGCCCCAGGAATATTTAGACCTGCACAATCACTATGCCGGGGACGATGCCGACCTGAGAATTTGGCGAGGGGAGGCGACTGCCCACCCGGAATTGTTGGCATTTATCGAAAAGGGTGAAACCCAGAAAAAGATGCCGAAATTGTTCCACCACCTGTGGCACGATCGCATCAACATGGAGTTCGCCGAAGCCTGCATGGTGGCGATGTTTTGGCATCGGGAAATGGGGGGGCAGTTTGACGGCTATTTGGATACGGAAGAATACAAAGCCAACGCCGATCGCGCCATCCGCGCCTATTTCCGCAAAAATCCGGTGATGCTGGGACTCTACAAGCTGTTTCCCGATATGTTTTTGGAACAGGTGCGGCAGTTGTCCTACTACAGCAATTTGGGGCTATTTTGGGAAGTGATGGCTCCGGTGTTTTTCGAGATGAGCGACCTTTACGATGAGGGTAAATTAACCAGCGTCCCCGAGGCGATGAACTTCCTGGTTAACGGTATTTTTGCGATCGCCGGACGCCCGATTTACCACCACGCTTACATCGATGGGGAATGTTACGAAATTATTCCCAAATCGAAAGGATTTACCTGGCTGTACGAGGCGGCGTTACCCTATGTAGAAGCCGTATTTTACCGCACCGCACCCTTCCGCGGCACCAAATCTTACAACGCCCAGGCGAAGGAAGTGCCCGACGATCAGAAAGATTTCCACTACGGCATTCTCTACGCCGATATCTTCCCGGTGGGGACGGCGGGGATTCCGCCCACACTCCTGATGCAGGATATGTACCATTTTCTGCCGCCCTATTTGGTGGACTATTACAAACAGCACTGCCGGGGCGAGGACGATATGTTGATCCAGTTGGCGAACAGTTTCCAGCGATCGATGTATTGTGTCACCTCTGCGGTGATTCAGGCGTTGCGGACGGCGTTGCTGTATCCCCTCGACGATCCCAACCCCCGCCACCTACAGGCGAACCGGGCATTTTTTGAAGCCCAAATGGATCGCTTCAAGCGTCCGGAAGCGCGGCTGCGAAATATCCAAACCCCGGATTATCGTTAGAATTGATAATTTGGGGGTCTAGAAACCGGGTTTCTACTTGGATTGATATGGGGAAACTCAAATTGTCCAAGAAACCCGGTTTCTTGGTTTCAGCCCATCAAAATCACGTTGTCGATGACGTGAATGACGCCGTTATCCGCTTCGATATCTGCCGCGACAACCGTGGCATTTTTGACTTCAAAGCCGTCCTCAAAATTGAGGGGAATGGGCGATCCCTCGACGGAGGTGAGGGTCTGCATTTTTTCCAGATCCGCCTTCATCAACTTGCCCGGGACGACGTGATAGGTCAAGATGCGGGCGAGTTGGGGCGGATTTTGAACGAGGGTTTGGATGGTTCCGGGCGGGAGTTTGGCGAACGCATCGTCGTTGGGGGCAAAAACGGTGAAAGGGCCGGGGGTTTTCAAGGTTTCCACCAACCCGGCGGTTTGGACGGCCGTCACCAGTGTGGTGAAGGACCCTGCATTGACTGCAATATCTACAATATCTGCCATCGATCGCGATATACTGATTTCAAAAATAACGCTTCTGACGATCCTAGACGAATTCGGACTCAAAGCGATCGCCGCCCGTCAAAACATTAATAATATTAGTGACCCCGTGGGTTTTGAGAGGAGGCATAGGTGTCAAATAAGGCCCCCACCAAACTGCACGTCGTGCCAATAATCAACCCCCCCTGGAGGGGATTTCCGCTGCCGAAGATGGCGAGAAACTCCAAAATCTGATCAATGCCAACTTGGCCGATCGCATTCAAGAACGGCAGTTGACGGACGAAGATTGCGATCGCCAACCCCCCGCCGACGATCAGGATGGGGGTCGCGAAGCTGAAAACCATCGTCAAAATGAGCGATCGCAGAAAATCAGGCAAAATACTCATGTGGGTGATTTTCAATGGAATCGGTCAGCCGATCGACTGACAAGATAAGGTTCGCTTGTCTACCACGATAAAGGCGATCGCCCCGTTCGTACCGTTCTGTCAGAAAACTTAAATTAGATACATTTTTGTTTAACTAACGGCGGGTTGCCGGGGCGATAACTCCCCCCTCGGAGGGATCGGACTCGATATAAATGTTGGCAAAATGTAACAAATCGTATAAAGCTGTTATCTTAAATATTTGAGCGTTCCCCGGATCAGTTCCTTGAGCAATTCAAAAACCCGTTCCAGCCTCGGCCTGTGGACTCAGCGCTTCATCGCCTCCCTGTTCCTGGGGGGGCAAGTCTTCATCCACCTGCTGCAGGGCAAAATTCACCGCCGCAACACCTTGGACCAGATGGCCGCCGTCGGCCCGGAGTCGCTGCTGATCGCCCTGCTGACGGCCAGTTTCGTGGGTATGGTGTTCACCATCCAGGTGGCCCGGGAATTCGTCACCCTGGGGGCGGGAAACTTGGTGGGGGGCATCCTCGCCCTGTCCCTGAGTCGGGAACTCAGCCCCGTACTCACCTCCGTCATCGTCGCCGGACGGGTGTGCTCCGCCTTCGCCGCCGAATTGGGGACGATGCGCGTCACGGAACAGATCGACGCCCTCTACATGATGAAAACCGATCCGGTGGACTACCTGGTGATCCCCCGGGTGCTCGCCTGCTGTCTGATGTTGCCCCTCCTGACGATTATTTGTCTGATCACCGGGTTGGCGGGGGGGATGCTGATTTCTGGCAGCCTGTACGGCATCTCGTCCGGGGCGTTCCTGGACTCGATCCGCAATTTCATGACGGTTTGGGATCTCCTCAGCGCCGAAATCAAGTCCGTGGTGTTCGGGTGGGCGATCGCGGTGATCGGCACCAGTTGGGGCCTGACCACCACCGGCGGCGCCAAGGGCGTCGGACAGTCCACCACCACCGCCGTCGTCACCTCCCTCCTGGCGATCTTCATCCTCGATTTCTTCCTCTCCTGGCTGATGTTTCAGGGCGCCGGCAGTGCCGTCTTGCAGGGAGCGTGAATTGGGGTGTGGGGTGTGCTCGGTGGGGTGTGGGGTGTGGGCGGGGGAGCGGAGGGAGCAGAGGAAGCGGAGGGAGCAGAGGGAGCGGAGGGAGCGGAGGGAGCAGGGGGAGCAGGGGGAGCAGGGGGAGCGGAGGGAGCGGAGGGAGCGGAGGGAGCGGAGGGAGCGGAGGGAGCAGAGGGAGCAGAGGGAGCAGAGGGAGCGAAGAAACGGGTGGAACATCCAGACCGCTTGGGAATCAATTCCCAAGCTAATAGCCAAAATCATATTCAGATGATTGGGGAATTTGTACGGATCTGACTATAAATTTGCCTCC
>NZ_JAJENU010000585.1:0-15402 GCF_035615495.1 Lyngbya sp. CCY1209
GGGAGCGGAGGGAGCGGAGGGAGCGGAGGGAGCAGGGGGAGCAGGGGGAGCGGAGGGAGCGAAGAAACGGGTGGAACATCCAGACCGCTTGGGAATCAATTCCCCGAGGGCGCAAGCCAGGGGCCCCTACCAGCAAAAATCATATTCAGATGATTGATAAATTTTCTGCCTCCCCTGCCTCCTGGAGCCTTTGTAAGGGGGGAGAATTGGGGTTTCGGATTCTTTCCCCCAAACAGAACTGTAAACACTTGCCGAGCGATACTTGCGATCATTTCTATTCCCGATTCCCGATTCCCGATTCCCGATTCCCGATTCCCGATTCCCGACTCCCTACTCCCTATTAAATCTATTTTTCTAAGATTTCTCCCGCTTCTTTCCAGCCTTTGATGCTGGGGGGAAATCCTTTGACGTTATCGTATCCGAGCAGTTGCAGGGAGGCGACGCCGATTCCTGTGCGGTAGCCGCTGGAACAGTAGAGAACGACGGTGCGATCGCGGGGGATTTTGTCGAGGTTGTCGGTGAGCGATCGCAGGGGGATATTGATCGCCCCTTTGATGTGTCCGGAGGCGTATTCGGAGGGTTCCCGCACGTCCACGAACAGGGCGCGATCGCCGTTTGTGAGTTGTTTGGCTTTCCCCACTTTCATGATGGTATAATAACCCCGGGGAATTTTGTGGAGAAATTGATCCACGCCGTCCGCGAGGTTCTGATTCGACAGTTCGACGGCTGACGGGGCATCGGCGATCGCGGCGGGGATCAGACCCCAATTCCAGACCGGAAAAATGAATCCCAAAACGGCGATTATCGTCGCCAATAGCACTTGTTTAAATTTCATGGTAATATGGAAGTTTGACGGCGTTTCGGGGTCATCTACAAATCCCCTACAGATATTAAACCACATTGGCAAATTTCAGCACGTCGAGCAACCGCCGGGGGGCGATCGCGATATCTTCGGAGACGCTTTTGGGGTACAGGAGACGCTGCAAATATTCGCCGGGGAGGGTTTCGCCTAGACAATAATAGTAATTCAACTCCGCCAGATTGCTCAACCACCAGTAACAGTGATAGACGTAATTGGGAGAAAATAACTCGATCGCGATCGTTCCCGGCTGACAAAATACCAAGTTCGTCAAGCCGCTGCCGTGGGGGGCGACGATAACTTTTGCTTGGTTAAATAATCTCGCCTGTTCGACGACGGATAAGGTTTCGAGGTTGACGGTTTTAAATTCGTATTTTTCGAGGATTTCAATCACTTCACCTTCATTCAAAATTCGCCGGGTTTTGGCCGATTTTCGGCTAATATAAATTCGGTCAAAATTATCGCTATTTGTGGTATCTTTAATCTCTAAAAATTGTCGCTTTAACCACCGGCAGGTTTGCGGGTTTGGCCAGGAAATGTGACCGGAAAAGGAGGGGACGATGAGGCGATCGCCCCGGATGTGGGGATGGTGTATCGGGTCGATCATGCGGGTTTCTGGGATGTTCAAAATATCCAACGTTTCCCGCTGAAAGGGGAGGCGATCGCGGACGATAAATCCGTCAATTTCAGATAACTGAAATCCCGCTTTCTGTAACAATCCGATTTTTGGCAGTACATCCAAAATCCAATGAAAATAAATGTCGTTCGATAACCCAGATAAAACGGCAATATTGCCTGAAAAATATTCGATTTTTGGTAAGGTTTTCAGCGATAAAATTGAATGTTTGCTGGGGTGCTTATCGGGGTGTCGGGGACTCAAAATGGGGAAGTCCGGGGACAGATCGGCTAAAAAGTGATTATTTGCGGCGATAACTGCACTTTTGGTTTGGGTGGGATCTAGCCAGTATCGCCCTTCAGGGACAACGGTAACAAAAGAAGCCGGAAGGGTGAGTTTGGAACCGAATCGGAAGCTAAAATGGACGGAATGATCCGGGGTTTTGGGCGGTTTGAGTTTGAGGGTTGTTTCCGGTTCGATCGCTTTATACTGTTGATTTGCAGATACCGCCCAATCTCGCGTCCATTCGTAAAATAATTGGGGCGGTTCGACGGGATTCGACGGCGGGATGCGATCGGGTTGCGGGGATTGCCGGTGAAATGATAGAAGTTTTTCCAATAACTGTAAAAAAATGGGCGTTGGGCTATTATTTTCGAGTAAGCCGTTTAAAAATTCTACCCGGATGCGATCGCGTTCCAAATCGGCGATGTTGGCACAATAAAATCGGGCGAAATCGGGTTGTCTCTGAAGTGCTGATCTCCAAGTCTGCATCCCCTCTTCATGTCGTTGAAGACGCAGCAAAACCCAGCCCAAATCCGCGATCGCATCGGCGAAGTCGGGAGCGATCGCGATCGCCCGCCGAAACGTATCCAGGGCGTTTTGCAATTGTTCGGTTTTCAAGTAGCAGATTCCGAGGCGATAGAAAATTTCTGGATTTGATTTTAAAGACAGTGCCGTGATATAATAATGGAGGGCATCGGTAAATTTTCCCAACTTTTGCAATACGACACCGCACCGGCAGTAAACGTCAAATAAATCGGGTTTGATTTCCGTCGCCTTTACCCACCACGCGATCGCCTCGTCCAACCGTCCCTGAAGTGCGATCGCCTCTCCCAAATGGACGTATATTTCGGGGGAATCTCCGTCCAAATCGAGCAATTGATAATCGATCAATTCCGAGCGTTCGGGATAGTAATTTTTTTGATACTCTCGCGACTTCCGTTTGAGAAACTCGATCAGAGTGGCGAGGCGGCGATCGCTTTCCCCGGCATCGTCTGCAGTGATTCCCGCGAACCAAACCTCCTGGGCGGCGAAATCTTCGTGGTTGAGGAGAAACGCCAATCCCAAATTCCAATAATTCGACAACTCGTCCGGGCGAGTTTCCAGGCGGGTTTTGTAGGCGGCGATCGTACTTTCGAGGCGATCGAATTCATCCATAAGATTGGAATTAGATTAACTGGATCTGGCGAGGGCGTATGCCATACGCCCCTACAGTCGATTCGAGGGCAAATATACCGTCACCCCCAACATTATATTTCAACCCCGTAGGGGCGCAAGGTTTGCGCCCTAGCCGGATTTGCACCGGCCAAAACCGATCAATAATCGGGTTGTTGAATCGCCTTATTGGCGCCGGGGACAACTCTCGGCAAAGGTTCGATTCGCTGGGTGAGGACGGCGGCGATCAGAAAGAACGCCCCGCCGATAATCACGGCCATCAGGCGATCGTCGTTCAGGAGATTTCGCATCACCCAACCGAAGCCCAGAGAGACGGTAATCTGCGGCAAAACGATAAAGAAATTAAAAATTCCCATGTAGATTCCCGTCCGTTCCGGCGGCAGACATCCCACCAGCATCGCGTAAGGCATGGAAAGGATGCTCGACCAAGCAATTCCCACCCCGATCATCGGCAATAATAGCAGATATTTATTGTCGATCGCCGCCAGGGAAAACAGCCCCACCGCACCGCAAGCTAAACAGAAAGCGTGGGCAATCTGTCGGTTGGTGGCTTTGGCAAGTTGGGGGAGCACAAAAGAGAAGCCGAAACACACTGCATTGTAAGCCGCGATGCAGAGTCCGGCCCACTCCACCCCGTCGGAATAGAGCACCGAATTCTGGTCCACCGCCCCGAAAATATTGCGGGCGACGGCGGGGGGAAAATAGAGGAAAATACAATACATCCCCATCCAGGTAAACCACTGCACCCAGGACAACTGCCGCATCGTCTCCGGCATATCCCGCAGAGCATCCCAAATTTCCCGGAGTCCGTCCAGGACGCCGCCGCCGCTTTCGGCTTCAAAGGCTTCGAGATCCTCTGGGGGATATTCCTCCGTGCTCAACACCGTCCACAGCACCGTCCCCAAGAAAAACGCCGCGCCGGTATAGAAAGATAACTGCACGGTGAGGGGAATGGCCCGTCCGGGCTCGCTGATGGACGAAACGTGGAAAACGTGGTTCAACAGCCAGGGAAACGCGGATGCCGTCACCGCACCCAACCCGATGAACAAACCCTGCATGGCGAAACCCCGGGTGCGCTGATCTTCGGGCAGCAAATCGCCGACAAAGGCCCGGAAGGGCTCCATACTGATGTTGGCGGAGGTGTCGAGTATCCACAGCAGTCCCGCCGCCATCCAGAGGGCTGAAGCGCTGGGCATGAACACCAGGGCGATGGAACTGAAGATGGCGCCGACCAAAAAATAGGGCCGTCTCCGTCCCAACGCGCACCAGGTGTTGTCACTCATGTGGCCGATTATCGGCTGGACGAATAGCCCCGTCAGGGGCGCCGCCAGCCACAGGATCGGTATTTCGTGAGCCTCGGCGCCGAGATGTTCAAAGATGGCGCTCATATTTGCCATCTGTAAACCCCAGCCAAACTGAATGCCGAAGAATCCGACACTCATATTTACAAGTTGCAAAAATGTCAAATTTGGTTTTTTGACCATCATCTATTCAATCGTTGTCTGACAACTGTCACTACATCACCCCCATTCGCCGTTTCAGGTCTAGAGGCAAGTTCGGCTCACTCCCATTATACAAATTCCCCAGGATGGGACATCTGTCGGAGAGTCGGGATGGGGGAAAGTGGGGGGCGATCGATGAGAAAATTTGAACTCGGAAATTTCAAGACCTAATCTATCTGGCTTCAAATTTTATTTTTCTAAATAGTCTCGGTCGTCCAAATAATTTGCGATATTGATTAAAATTTGTTTGAGATAGATAATAACTATATTTTTAATTTTGAATAGGTCTTGAGAAGTGTAATTTTTACCGAGTTCTTTAAATGATTTCAAATCGAAATTTTTACCACAGAGGCACAGAGGAACACAGAGAGAGGAGGTGTCCTAACCTAAATGCGTAGTGCTATAATATCGACAGAAATTTGGTTGAGATTATCGATAATTTTTTCGGGCGATCGCTTTCTGAAATTCTTTAAAACGACGATAGACATTTTGATTTTTCCGAATTAAAGCAACATAAAATATTGATGACATATCTGGGAAACCTATTTTACCCCAAAATAACCGATCTGTCAAATTGTGGGACACCTATCAATGGGATACTCCGGAGTCCAAGTTGAGTGCTAACAGCGCCGCACCATAGGCGGGTTCGTGGCGGGGCCAGAGCACGTCTGCTTGGGGAGCGATCGCACTTATTCCAGCAATAAATCGGCGTCGGAGGTTCGCCATGCCGCGCCAAACTCCCCCCATTGTGACGATTTCCAAGGCTTCCGCCGGGTCGAATAATTCTGCGATCGCCACTTTTGTCGCCCCGATCAATTCCTCGGAAATATCAGTAATAATCCGATCGCCAAGGGTGTCGCCATCCGCCGCCACGCGATCGACGATGGGGGACAATGCGGCGATGTCTTTGACCGCCAAATTCCGCCGGTAAATCACCTCGATCAACCCGTCCGGAGACTCCAAATTGAAGTGCGATAAAAACGCTTCTGTCAACGCCGTCGGCGGCAGACGTCCGTCAAACGATCGCATCACGGCCCGCAACCCACGAACGGCGATATCGTAGCCGCCGCCCTCGTCGCCGAGGATGTAACCCCACCCGCCGACTCGCTTGGTTTTTCCCTGCGAATTGCGGCCGAAAATCTGGGAGCCCGTCCCGGCGATCGCGACAATTCCCACATCGTGGCCCAACCCCCCCACCAGGGCGATCGCGTTATCGCCGCCGATCGCAAAATTTTCCGGTTTGACATCCCAATTGAGGGGAAAATCGGGGTCCGATTGGATCTGTCCGACCCATTTTCGCACCGTTTCCACATCCTCCGGGCGCCCCACCCCCGCGAGTCCCAAACCCAACCCGCCAACCGTGATTTCACCCGTCGCCTGACTGACGGCTTGGAGTATGGCTTTTTTGATGGCACTTCCGGCGGCTTCGAGTCCGATGGTTTGATAGTTGGAAGGTCCAGCCTCTCCCCGCCCCAAAACCTTGCCGCGATCGTCCATCAACACGCAAACCGTTTTCGTCCCGCCGCCGTCTATTCCGAGTCCCAGCATGATTGAATGTTATAAATGTCGAATTTTCCCACAATTTTACCGGCCGTTTTGTCTGTATCGAAACGGCAATGGGGACAGCATTTTTACTGTCCCCAGAGTTGTGGATCGTTTCAGTTGGTCAGTTTTGGGGGCGATCGCGACTATTTTCAAGCCAGCGATCCGCCCGATATCAGTTGCAGGTTGAGCTCACTAAACCCGGACTGCTGCGGGGGAATTGGATTCCGTTTTTTCCTCCTTTTTCTCCTCTTCTTGCTTCTCGGCGGCGACTTGTTGAATCTGCTTCAAGTGGACTGTGTTCACCTGGGTGATAAAGTTTTCGATCGCCACTTGGGCTCGCTTTTGACGTTCCCGGGGCTCCGAAACGTCGGTGCAGCGGTAAGCCGGACTGATTCCCAAAATGAATTTTTCCTGTTCCGCTTCCAGCAATTCAACGGTTTTGTTGGCTTCGATCCATCGTTCTTGGAAGGGAAAAGAGGTGACGATACTGGAAACGATCGCCGAGATAGCCGGAAAGATGACCGGCAGCCACTTAAACCAAGACGGCCCCGTGTCCAATCGTTCGACGACGACGAGAATGGGGGTGACGCCGGATAAAATGACGGTGGAAACTTGGGAAATGTAGTAGATGTTGCGCGAATTGACCCGCGTTCTTTTGTAATCGTTGATCAATTCTTGGCTGTACTTCAGCGCCCGGGTTCGGGCTACCGCGATTTTGGTTTTCGCCGACCCTTCATCGGCATCCAGCATGGAGTTTTGGATTTCAGATTTGGTGATAATATCCGACTGAATCTGCAATCTTTCCAAGCTAGATCCCACCTGTCCTTTGATCAGGAAGACGAAGAAAAGCGCGGACAGAAAACCGATCAAATACAGGGCAAATGTCTGCTGATTTTCGGTCGCAAAATAGAACAACAATACGGTGCAGATCGAAGCGGTCAGGAGTAGATACTCGACGATTTTGAGTGAAGAATAGACTTTCGCCAAACTTGACTCTTCCGGAGAGGTGAGGGATCCCCGACTTTCCATCGGGTTAATTGACTCAATATTTGTCATAATTTTTAACAGTTCTGACGGGGCTTTGTCAGAAATCAGAGGGATTGAACTAGCTCGATCATAACACCGGCTTTTCCGACATGACAAGAGCAAAGAGGGACAATATAGCACTCAGATCAGATCCGGAAATTGGGACTCACATTTTCTGCAACACGTCGCGGATGGTTTCCGAAGGGACGCGATCGCTAATGATAACCGTCCCGATCGCGGTGGGGAGGATAAACCGCACCTTGCCATCCTTCACCTTTTTATCAGTTTGCAGCAGGTCGATAATGTCGTCAATCTTCAACCCCGTCGGGAGGCGAACCGGCAAACCCGCCTTTTCAATTAATTCCAATTGACGGCGATCGCACTCGGAAGGCCACAGGTCTAGGTGCACCGCAATTTGACTGGCCGCCACCATGCCGATCGCCACCGCTTCCCCGTGCACCAATTCAGTATAACCCGTCAAACTCTCCACCGCGTGGCCGATGGTGTGGCCGTAATTCAAAATCGCCCGCAGTCCCGATTCTTTTTCGTCTTTACTGACGACATCCGCCTTACTCTGACAGGATCGGACTAAAATTTCCTGCAACTGTTCCGGCGCCACGGCTTCCATGCGATCGAGGCGATCGGTTTTTTCCAACTGGGAAAACAATTCCCCATCCCAAATCACCCCATATTTGATCACCTCCGCCATTCCGGCCCGAAATTCCCGTTCCGGCAACGTCGCCAACACTTCCGGATCGATCGCCACCAGACGCGGTTGGTGAAAGGCGCCGATCAGGTTTTTTCCCCGGGGATGGTTCACCCCGGTTTTGCCGCCGACGGAGGCATCCACCATCGCCAATAGAGACGTGGGCACCTGCACGACATTGATTCCCCGCAGCCACGTCGCCGCCGCGAATCCCGCCATGTCCCCGACGACGCCGCCGCCGAGGGCCACGATTGTGGAGTTGCGTTCGAGGCGATGTTCCAACGCCGCATCATATATTAACTGTAGGGTTTGGGGGGTTTTGTACTGTTCCCCGGCGGGGAGGGTGCACGACGCCACTTGAAATCCAGCCGTTTCCAGGGATGCGATCGCCCGTTCTCCGTAGTGTTGAAAGATTTCGGGGTTCGACACCAGCAATACTTTTTTGCCCAATTTCAGGGGGGACATCAGGGGGCCCAACCGATCCAAATTGCCCGCGGCGACGGCGATCTCGTAGGACATCGGCCCCAAGTTGACGGGTATGACGGATGACATGATGGTTTCTTCGTTACCGATTGTTCTCGATCCCTCATGCTACCATTTAGAGAGGTTTTTCAGTCGGGACGGTGGCGATGCGACAGCGCAAAATCGGCGGGTTCGGGAATGGGGGGTTCGGGATGAAACTGCGCGACGGGGTGGCTGTAGAAATTGGCGGGTTTCTGGATTTGCCTGAATCCTCCGTCAGCACTGGCTTTGAGGGCGATCGTCGCTCCGACACCCCCGCGCACCTTACAGGGCAAGGGTTTCGGCGATTTGGGCTTGCTTTTTCGATCGCGATCGTGCTATTATTAGGGGGCATCGCGCAAATGAACCTTGAAAACTGCATACAGCACAGGTTTCAATGGGTGGCAGTTGCAACTATCCAAAATCCCTTTTAGGGATTGAAACCGGAACAATGTTAGTTCCACCGGGGACAGCCCAATGTTGCAACTATCCAAAATCCCTTTTAGGGATTGAAACGGCGATACTGCCGATCCTGAAGGGGTGATCGGTATCGTTGCAACTATCCAAAATCCCTTTTAGGGATTGAAACTCCGCAAAACGGGATAAGATATTTTTTCTGGGAGCTGTTGCAACTATCCAAAATCCCTTTTAGGGATTGAAACCTCCTTAATACATGGTACGAATATCGAATCAGTAGTTGCAACTATCCAAAATCCCTTTTAGGGATTGAAACGAGAAATGGGTTGAATTTTCCTGTTGTGTGTGGATCGTTGCAACTATCCAAAATCCCTTTTAGGGATTGAAACGTTTTCGGGTCGTTTGCCGCGCTCAAGATAATGAAGCGTTGCAACTATCCAAAATCCCTTTTAGGGATTGAAACCGGGGTCGGCTACCGTGCTAGAGTCAATCCGTAAAGTTGCAACTATCCAAAATCCCTTTTAGGGATTGAAACAGGTGAGTTCTAGCCGCGAAAGCCATTTCTAACACCTGTTGCAACTATCCAAAATCCCTTTTAGGGATTGAAACGAATGTTTATCCGGCTTTTGTTGCTTGCTTTCAGTTTGTTGCAACTATCCAAAATCCCTTTTAGGGATTGAAACCAGTCGGAAACTTTGTCTCACCCGACTGATATTTATTCAAGTTGCAACTATCCAAAATCCCTTTTAGGGATTGAAACACTTTTTCGCTAATTTTTTCAGATGATTTCGGGCGGGTTGCAACTATCCAAAATCCCTTTTAGGGATTGAAACGTGGCGACGGGGGCGACGGCCACTCCCGCCAGCGCTTGTTGCAACTATCCAAAATCCCTTTTAGGGATTGAAACACTATAGGATTCGACGTGCCATCGGTAGAGGTAGGTTGCAACTATCCAAAATCCCTTTTAGGGATTGAAACCTTGATAATCTGTTCTTTGAGTGGCTGCAGTTGGTGGTTGCAACTATCCAAAATCCCTTTTAGGGATTGAAACGGATGGGTTCGTCATACATGGTCAATCATCCCTCCGTTGCAACTATCCAAAATCCCTTTTAGGGATTGAAACCTCGATTCATCGGCATGGGGAAACCCCCAATTTTTGAGTTGCAACTATCCAAAATCCCTTTTAGGGATTGAAACCGAGCCATCTTTTCCCTGGCGATCGCCAGGATGATTGTTGCAACTATCCAAAATCCCTTTTAGGGATTGAAACAATTGAAGTCCGGTTGTGCAGTAAAAGTCCCCCTTGTGAAGGGGGATTTAGGGGGATCGTCCGTATCTGATGCGATCGCAAACCACTCTATCGGGCATTGCCACTCAATTGACCAAATCCCCCCAAACCCCTATAATACGGCACGAGAAAGTCAACCCGACGACTCTCCGAGCTCAACTAACATTCTGGAGTATTGACCATGACCATTGACGGTGCGATCGCCTACGCCCTGCTTTACGTTGTCGCCCTCGGTGCCGCCGCCGGGCTCCTGTTTGCGTTGCGACTCGTCAAATTGATTTAAGGGTAATTGTAGGGGCGAATGGCATTCGCCCTTTCCGATCGTGGATTCACAGGCAACCCTATAAGGTTGCCGCCACAGATTTTGTTATTGGCAGGCTTCGAGTTGCCGGACCACCGTCCAGGCGGAATAGGAGACGCCTGCGGTGCCCTCGCCGGGATGGGTGCAGTCCCCCACCAGCCAGAGTCCGTCAACGGGGGTGCGGTTGGCGAACCCGAAGGGGCCGAAGGTGGAAATTCGCTGGCCCACGCCCCCGACCACACCCCGATCGCGGGCCGTGTAGCGGGCGAAGGTGCGGGGGGTGGCGGCTTCTCGGTGGACGATCGTTTCTGGGGTGAGGTGAAAGTAGGAACCCAGGCGGGCGATCGCATCTTTTGTATACTGTTCTTTTAACTGTTCGTAATCCTCACAATTCCACCATTTTTCAGTATCCGTAAAACTCGAAGCCGTGATGGTGGCTTTCCCGTCCGGCGCCCGTCCGTCCCCGGGTTTGCTGACGGAGACGAATAGGGAATTATTTTCCGCGATCGGCCCGTCGTAATCGTAGAGGAATTGTAGGTGGGGGGGACAGCCCGGGGGGATGGCGGATTCATCCACTCCCAAATACACGACAAACGCGCCAGACGCAGGGGGAAGATTTTCGATCCTGTGGCGGTAGATGCGATCGCCGATATTCGGAGAAATATTATCTTTCTCTCCCAACAATTTTACCACATTTTGAACGGTGAGATTGCCGATAATTACATCGGCGGTTTCTCGCCAGGTTTTCCCATTTTTTTGGTCGCGAATTGTCACCGCCACGGCCTTTCCGTTTTCGGTGGCGATCGCCTCGACGGTGTGGCGCATCCGCAGGGTTCCCCCGTCCCGTTCCAAACTCTCCACTAGGCGATCGCTCAACACCTGCATACTGCCCTGGAGGTGATACAATCCCTGGGGTTCCTGGGAGACACCCAAAGCCGTCGCCGCGTACAGCAGGGCGGTTTCGTCGGTGTTGACCTGGGAGTACAATTTTAACTGCAAATCGAGGAAGGTTTTCAGGCGGCGATCGCGATCGAGTCCGTAAAGTTTGAGCAAATTGCCGACGGTTAAAAACGTAAAGGGCAGGGTGATCAACGTATCCGGTCGAAACGCTTTCGCTAATTGTATTATATCCCAAATATGGCGCGGTGGCAACACCGGATCGCGACTTTGAAACCGCCAACTGGCGTCAAATAACGTTCCCATCAACTGCCAAAACGGTTCGCTTCCGGGAAACTGCCGCTGCCGTTCCAGGCGCCATTTTTCCGGGTCGCGCCAGATGCTGACGGGTTCGGTTTCTCCGGGTAGAAAAACCGCGCAGGCGGGATCGCAGGGCGTGGCCTCGGGTAGGTCGATCTGCAATTCCGAGAAAATCCGGTGGTGAATGCCCCCCGGTTCCAACCCCGCCACCTGGGTGGCGCCGACATCGAAGGTGAACCCCCGGCGCCGGAAGGTAGACGCGCATCCCCCGGGGACGATCGCCTGGTCGAAAATGGACACGGAGTAGCCACGACGGGCCAGCAGTGCCCCGGCGGTGAGTCCGCCGATACCGGCGCCGATTACGATCGCCCGTTTGCGGGCGTTTCCGCTGTGAACCTCTGCCATCGGTCTTTACATTTCTTAACACTCCTTCTCATAATAGCAACTTCTCGGCGGGTGGGGGGTGCGGGGGTGCGATCGCGCCCGTGCTACGGTTGAGGGTGAGAACACAAACAACCATTTGAGAAAAGGTCGGTCAATCAATGATGCAGTCCGCCATCCGAATCACCACCAAAGTCCTTCCCGGCAATAAAGTGGAAGTTCAAATTCCGTCGGGTTGTGAAGGTCAGGAAGTCGAAGTTTTTGTGGTTCTTCCCCCACGAAAAGCGATCGGCCGGCAGAATATCCTCAAGTTTTTGGAGGAGTTGCGCGATCGTCATCCCCAACGTTCCGCCGAAGACATCAACCGCGATCTTGCCATAGAAAGGGATTCATGGGACAGCTAAATCTATCCGATTTTCAATCGGTTTATATCGACACATCAGTTGTCATTTATACCGTCGAAGCCAACCCATCCTATTACTCGCTCCTTCAACCGCTTTGGGAACGGTTTCAAATCGGCGATATCGAACTGATGACCAGCGAGTTGACCCTGATGGAAGTATTGGTCATGCCAATCAGACAAGAAAATTATACTTTGATCGAAGATTATCGAAATCTTCTGGAATCGACACAAATACAATTGATTCCCATTGAGAGAGAAATTCTATTGGGTGCGGCCGAATTGAGGGCGAGAACGAATTTAAAAACACCGGATGCAATTCATGCGACTACCGCCATAAATGCCAACTGCGATCTTTTTTTAACCAACGATCGTGCATTCGATCGCATTTCTATTTTATCCGCAATTATTCTTGACGATGTATTGTATAGTTGACAACTCGATTCCTTCAGGCGATTGCTTCGGGAACAAACTTTGAAACCCTGATTGCAAGGAGTGAGGAGTGAGGACTTTCTCACTTCTTTTTTTCCCTACCCCCTACACCCAACGCGAAGCGCCATAACTCGAACTGAGTCCGGTTTAGGCTTTACCAAACTTTAATAAATGACGGCATTTTCTTTACACAATCTTTAAATAGGGGGCTTGACCCCTCACCCCAAAAAAGCTATATTATGTTATGTAGATGCACCCTGATGGTAGAGAGAGTCGCTCAAGCAGCTCTCTCTTTTTTTTTGGGCCGTCGTCGCCGTCCGCTCCTTGCCGGAAGGGTTTCAGAATGATATGATTTGGCATCTCACTGGATGTAGCACCCCATGCAAAATATTTTGGCCGCGATCGATTTCTCGGACGTCACGCCCGCCACGATCGCCCAGGCGGAAAAATTGGCCCGGGCCTTCGGGTGCAAGCTGTGGCTGATCCACGCCGTCGCCCCGGAACCGGACTTTGTGGGGTTCGGCAGCGGCCCCCCTTCGGTGCGGGAAGATACCGCCAACGCCTATCGCAAAGAACATCATCAACTCCAGGAGTGGACTCAAACCCTGCGTCAAAAGGGCATCGATGCCACGGGTTTGACGATTCAGGGGGCGACCGTCGAGACGATTTTGGCGGAAGTGGAGAAGCTGAAGGCCGATCTGGTGATTGTGGGTTCCCACGGCCACGGCCGTCTGTTTCAGGCGATCGTCGGCAGTGTCAGCGGGGGGATTCTCCGGAAAGCGGACTCTCCGGTGTTGGTGGTTCCCGTACCTCAACGCGATCGCAAAAACTGACGTTTGGGGGTAGGGACAGCGAAAATCCGATCTACAATAGGGCGTCATTTCTGTCAGGGTGTCGGTAAATCATGGCACGACGCGATCGCGGAACGTCCCCCCCAGAAAATCCCATTCACTTGATTTTGTTAATCCTTTGGTGTGCGATCGCTTTAATTGTACGCCTGATTGATTTGGATGCCAAACCGATCTGGAGCGACGAATTTGCCACCCTCGCCTTCAGTCTCGGACGGGGATTCCATCAAATTCCCCTGGACGTGCCCATCGCCCCGGAACTGCTCCTGCACCCCCTGGAAGTCGATCCGAGTTTGGGAGTCGCGGCCGTCCCCGAGCGGTTATTCGCGGAAAGTAACCATCCCCCCGTCTATTTCATGCTGACGCACCTTTGGGTTGACGGGTTGGCCCCCGCCGGCGAGCTCGTCCCCATCGGCATCGCGCGATCGCTCAGTGTTCTATTTGGTGTGGCGACGGTGCCCGCTTTATTCGGGTTGGCTGGGCTGTCCTTTCGTTCCCGAATTGTCGCACAAATAGCCGCGGCCTTGATGGCCGTTTCTCCCTTCGGCGTTTATTTGGCCCAGGAAGCCCGACACTACACTTTGGCGATTTTGTTGGCGATCGCATCTTTGGCTTGTCTGAGCGCCGGAATTCGCCGTCTGAACCGCCAAATGTCTCTCCCCCCGTGGCTGGTTATCGTCGGCGTCGGGATCAATACGTTGGGGGTGGCGGTGCATTTCTTTTTCGCCTTTCTGTTACTCGCAGAAGGGGCGATGGTTTTGGGGCTTTGGATTCGGGATCTCCGCCGTTCTCCGTTACAATTTCCGGCCTTCAAAACTTGGAAGGGGTTCTATTTCGTCGCCTTGGGGACGGCGGCGGGGGGGCTGGTTTGGCTGCCCATTTTCCTGCAAATTTCCGGCGGGGACAGCGAGTTGACGGCCTGGGCGTCTCCCGGCGATCCGATGGAAATATTGATTCAACCCATTGCCAGAATTGTGGCTTGGTTGACGACGATGGTGGTTTTGTTGCCGGTGGAAAATCAGTCCTTACCGGTTATTATAATTTCCGGTATCGTTACCTTCTTTATTTTGGGAATATTGGGGAAAGTTTGGGTTGACGGTTGGCGGGTTCTGCCCCCATCCCGGCGGGAGTCCGTGCAGTTGTGGGGGGGTTTGACGCTGGTAGTTTTGGTGCTGTTTTTGGCGATCGCCTGGGGGTTCGGCATCGACCTCACGTTGGCGGCTCGATATCAGTTTATTTACTTTCCGGCTATTTTGTTAATCGTGGCGGCGGGATTGGCGGCGGGGTGGCAAAATCCCGGAAAATATGATGGGCGAAGATGGGCGATCGCTCTCATTTTGACTGTTTCCTTTTTCAGTGGGTTGATGGTCGCCCATAATTTCGCCTACCAGAAACCCGATCGCCCGGAATGGGTGGCGAGGGCGATCGCGTCCCATTCTAATCCGGAGATTCCCACCCTGATCGCCACGGTTCATAAAAGCCACGAACAGACGGGGGAAATGATGGGAATCGCCTGGGAATTGCAAAAGTTTGGAATGCCAGAATTATCGCCCTTTTTCCTGCTTGCCCACAAGTACGAAAAAGAGGGTTTGACTGCCACGGCGACCCTCGATCGCACCCTCAAAAAATGGCCCCGCCCCCTGAATTTGTGGACGGTCAATTTTTCCGCCCACTTCGATCCCTCCCTCTACAATTGCCAACTCGAACCCGGTACGAAATCTTACGTTCCCGGCTATTATTTTCAGATGTATCGCTGCGGAGAAACACCCCTTGGGAATTGAATTACCAAGCTAATCGCACAAATACTCTCGCATCGGATTGGGGAGAATTGGTTTCAAAGTCCCCCTTTCAAAGGGGGATTTAGGGGGATTTTTCGGTTCCCAAACAGTGAAGCATCCCCCCCAGCCCCCCTTTGTAAGGGGGGAGAA